>CAYVVQ010000012.1:0-33376 GCA_964454455.1 uncultured Desulfobacterales bacterium
TGCTGACGGAGCTCATCAACGACTAGGCGGATGTCCAACGGGCTGAAACATGATGGCGTCGTAAGTAGCCCTGAACCTTGAGATCTGCCCTGGAAATATCAATAGGTTATGGCGTTTCCAGCGGCGGGTGAGCGGGTTTTTGCGAATCCGCCGAAACGCAGGACAATCATGGCGAAGACAAACCGGGATTTTGAAATCTATCTGGTCCACATCGACCCGGACAAGTGCGACGGCTGCGAGCTGTGCCTGATCTACTGTCCGGTCAATGTGTTCGACCTGTCGCATAAGGCGACTCCGGTGCGGCCCCAGAACTGCCTCGGATGCAGAACCTGTGAAGCGGTGTGCAAATCGAATGCGGTGACGATTACCGAGATCTGAAGCGGAGCCGACGCAAGCGAAAGCGAACGTGGAAGCGAATGCGACTGTGACTACTCGTGCTGTGATTCGAACTCGAGCTGACGTTGAACCTGATCCTCACCCGCACCGGCCGTCTTAGCCGGAAATCCCCTCCGGCGTTCCGAATGGAACGCACGGAGGGGATTTCCGTATTCATTCATTTCCTGCTCTCGTCGTTTTGGAGGGTGCCCGCGCTGTGAGCTGTGGGGGCTCCCCAAAGATCAGAGGTGACTTGTATGAGTGACGAAATATTGATCATCGGCGCCGGCGTGGCCGGAATCAACGCGGCCCTCAATGCCGCCGACTACGGGGCCAAGGTCTATCTCCTGGACGACACCCCCAGCATCGGGGGGATGATGGCGCGGCTCGACAAGACCTTCCCCACGAACGACTGCTCCATCTGCATCGAGGCGCCGCAGATGTACGAGGTGGACAACCACCCCAACATCGAGATCCTGACGAACACCGACGTGAAAAAGGTCAAGAAGACGGACGAGGGGTTCAACGTCCGCCTCTTGAAGAAGGCCCGTTTCGTGGACGAGGAGCTGTGCACGGGCTGCGGGGCCTGCTTCGAGGCCTGTCCGGTGACCATTCCGGACGAGATGGACGGACGGATCTTCGGGAACCGCAAACTGGCTTACATGCCCTTTCCCCAGGCCGTGCCCAACGTGGCCGTGATCGACCCGGACTGCCGCTACGGCAACCGGAACGAGGAAGGGGCCTGCGTGGGCGGTTGTGTCGTGGACTGCAGCCAGTGCCGGGAGTGCCCCATCGCCCTCTGCGTGAAGGCGTGCAAGGAGGAGGGCAAGGACGCGGTGCGGCTCTGGCAGGCCAACAAGAAGGTCAACCTCACCGTGAAGAGCATCATCGTGGCCTCCGGCATCGAGAGCGCCGTCCCGCAGGAAGGGCTTCACGGCTACCGGAACTGCGAAAACGTCATCACCAACATGGAGTTCGAGCGGCTCATGAACGCCGGGGGACCCACGGGCGGCGGGATCATTCGTCCGTCGGACCGGGAGCACGCCCACAAGATCGGCTGGATCCAGTGCGCGGGACGCGGTCTGGACCACGGAACGCCTTACTGCTCCAAGGTCTGCTGCATGATCGCGGCCAAGCAGACCATCATCGCCAAGGAGCACGACGCCTCGGTGGGGACCACGATCTTCTACAACGACCTCAAGGCCTACGGCAAGGGCATGTGGGGTTTCTACGACAAGGCCAGGGAGTCGGGCGTCCGTTACGTGAGAGCCCGCCCCTACGACGTGACCGAGGATCCGGAGACCAAGAACGTCCGGATCCGTTACGAGGACCTCGAGACGGGCCGGCCCGTGGAGGAGGAGTTCGACCTGCTGGTGCTCTCCACCGGCCTCGTCCCGAGCACCGGGAACAAGAAGCTCGCCAAGGCGCTGAAGATCGAGCTGGACAAGTTTGGCTACTTCAAGGAGGAGGACCCGATCCTGGCGCCGCTGGAGACCAAGGTCGAGGGGATCTACCTCTGCGGCGGCGCCACCGGCCCCATCGACATCTCCGAGTCCGTGGTCCAGGCCACGGCGGCGAGCATGAAAGCTGTTGCATAAACGAGGAACATTCCATGAATGACGAGTTGAGAATCGGTGTGTTTGTCTGTGACTGCGGCTCGAACATCGCCGGGGTGGTGGACGTGCCGGACGTGGTGGAGTACGCCAAGACCCTCCCCCACGTCACCCACGTGGACGAGGGGAAGTGGTCCTGCTCGGTGGATGCGCTCGGCACCATGAAGGAAGCCATCCAGGAGCAGAACCTCAACCGCGTGGTCATCGCCTCCTGCACGCCCCGGACGCACGAGCCCCTGTTCAAGGCCTCGGTCAAGGAAGCCGGTCTGAACCCTTACCTGCTGGAGTTCGTGAGCATCCGGGAGCAGGTCTCCTGGGTCCACATGAAAGAGCCGGATGCCGCCACCGAGAAGGCCAAGGATCTGGTCAAGATGGGCGTGGCCAAGGCGGCCCTGCTCGAGGAGGGCGAGGAGATCCGTCTCCCGGTGGGTCAGGAGGCCATGATCATCGGCGGCGGGATGTCGGGCATGAGCGCGGCCCTCTACGTGGCGGAGCAGGGATTCAAGGCCATTATCGTGGAGAAAGGCCCCGAGCTCGGCGGCATCCTGAACCGGGTCTCCACGGTGGCCCACGACGACCACACGGTGCCCGCGGCCGACATCGTCCGGGCCACCCGCGAGAAGGTGGAGGCGAGCCCCGACATCGACGTGTACACGAACGCGGAGATCGTGTCCGTCAACGGCTACATCGGCAACTACAAGGTCGAGCTCAGTGCGGACGGAGAGAACGTGCACCTGGACGTCTCCACGGTGGTCGTGGCCACGGGCATGCGCGAGATCGAGCCGGAGAAGGGGACCTTTCAGTACGGGGAGAGCCCGCGCGTCATGACCCAGCTCCAGCTGGAAGAGAAGCTCAAGGGGGACGATCTGGACGGGTTCCAGAGCGCCGCCATCATCAACTGCGTGGGCTCCAAGAACGAGGAGCGCGGCTGCTGCAGCGTGGGGTGCCCCGTGTCGGTGAAGAACGCGCTGGCCCTGAAGAAGCGGAACCCCGAGGCCGACGTCTACATCCTCTACCGGGACCTGAGCCTGGTCAAGGACGAGCAGGTCCTTTTCCAGGAGGCCAAGCAGGCCGGGATCAAGTTTGTCCGCTTCCCGGACGACCGCTACCCGGAGGTGACGCCCGAGGACGGACGGCTGGCCGTCAAGGTCCGGGACTTCCTCCTGGGCGAGGATCTCGCCATCCCGGCCGACCTGCTGGTCCTGACCGTGGGGTTCACCGGGGACGAGAGCATCGACGCGGTCCGGGGTCAGCTCAAGGTGTCCGCGAACAAGGAAGGCTTCTTTCAGGAACGACACATCAAGCTGGGCCCCCTCGACTTCCCGGCGGACGGGGTCGCCCTCTGCGGCTGCGCCAAGAACCCCAAGACCCTCAAGGAGTCGTGCGAGGAAGGGATCGGCGCGGCCATGCGGGCCTCCATCCCCATGAAGAACGGCTTCATCGAGGCCGAGGGGATCGTGGCGGACATCGACCTCACCAACTGCGACCAGTGCAACCTCTGCTACAAGCGATGCCCCTACGGCGCCATCGAGATCGACGAGGAGAAACACCCCTCGGTGATCAAAGCCCTCTGCAAGGGCTGCGGCCTCTGCGCGGCGGACTGCCCCAAGGAGTGCATCACCATCGTCCATTACTCGGACGAGCAGCTCCAGGCCCAGGTGGATGCGGCCCTGGCGGAGGACCCGGACCAGAAGATCCTGGGCTTCGTCTGCCACTGGTGCGCCCTGGGGGGCGTGGACATGGCCGGCGTGAGCCGCCTCCAGTACCCGCCCTACGCCCGCCTCATCCGGGTGATGTGCTCGGCCCGGGTGCCCATCAAGCTGATCGAGCGGGCCTACGAGCTGGGCGCGGCGGGCGTCCTGGTGGTCGGGTGCGAGTTTCCCACATGCCACTACATCTCGGGGAACTATGCGTGCGAGAAGCGGATCAAGCGGGCCAGAAAGCGGCTCCAGAAGAACGGATACGACCCGGACAAGCTCCGGCTGGAGTGGTGCTCCGCGGCGGACGGCCCCAAGTTCGCCGGCATCATGCGGGACATGGCCAAGGAGCTGAACCTCGGCTGAAAAGCCGAACGGGATGAACTGCGAGGATCATCGAACATGGATGCAAACACGGTACTGGCAGAACAGTTCGGGAACGTGGAGATGCTCCAGGCCTGCGAGCAGTGCGGGTGCTGCGCCTCCGCCTGTCCCGTGACCGGCAAGGACGACTTCAACGTTCGAAGGCTCGTCCGATACATCGAGATGGACATGGCCCGGGAGGCGGCCGACTCCGGAAAGCAGTGGACCTGCACCACCTGCGGGCGCTGCGAGACGGTCTGCCCCAACGGGATCGCGGTGCTGGACATCATTCGACCCCTTCGGGTCCTGAGCCCGGTGGAGCTCGTGCCGCCGGAGGGACCGCCCCCCTGCGCGTCGGCCTGCCCGGCGGGCATCGACATACCGGGGTACCTGCGGCTCATCGCCCGGGGAAAGCCCGAGGAGGCCACCGCCGTGGTCCTGGAGAAGGTCCCCTTTCCGGGCATCCTGGGGAGGATCTGCATGCACCCCTGCGAGACCGCCTGCCGCCGCGGCGAGGTCAACCAGCCCATCGCGGTTTGCTCGCTCAAGCGGTACGCGGCGGACAAGGCCGGGGACGTGTTCGAGCGGAACACCAAAGTGGCCGAGAGCACGGGCAGGAAAGTGGCCGTGATCGGAGCGGGGCCGGCCGGGCTCACCGCGGCTTTCTATCTCCGAAAGAAGGGCCACGACGTGACGGTGTACGAGGCCAGACCCAAGCCGGGCGGCATGATGCGCTACGGGATCCCCACCTACCGGCTGCCCGAGGAGATCCTGGACCGGGAGATCGACCGGGTCCTGGGGATCGGGATCGGGCTCGAGACCGGGAGGAAGGTCGGCGAGGATCTGGATCTCGAAGACCTGAGAAAGGATTTTGACGCCGTCTTCCTGGCCGTCGGCCTCCAGGAGAGCCGGAAGATCGACCTGGAGGGTGCGGGCGGGGAGGACGTGCTCTGGGGGGTGGACTTCCTCTCAGACGTGGCCGAGGGCAAGGATGTCCGCCTCGAGGACCGGGTCCTGGTGGTGGGCGGTGGAAACGTGGCCGTGGACGTGGCCCTGACCGCCCTTCGCAGCGGTGCGAAAGAGGTCGTCATGGCCTGCCTGGAGAAACGGGAGGAGATGCCGGCGAACGACTGGGAGATCGAGCAGGCCGTGGAGGAGGGCGTGCGGCTGATGCCGGCCTGGGGACCCGGGCGGGTTCTCCGGGAAGGAGACCGGGTCACGGGCGTGGAGCTCGTCCAGTGCGCCTCGGTCTTCGACGACCAGGGAAACTTCTGTCCGGCCTTCGGCGAGCTCGAGGAGACCGTGGACGCGGACCAGGTGATCCTGGCCGTGGGGCAGTCGGCCGACCTCTCCTTTGCCGAGGGAAGCGATCTGAAGGTGGAGCGCGGTCTCGTTCCCGTGGACGAGGAGACCCTGGAAACCGGTGTTTCAGGCGTGTACGCTGGAGGCGACGTGGGAAAGGGCCCGGGCGCCGTGATCGACGCCGTGGCGGCCGGCCGGAGGGCGGCGAGCGCCATCGACCGCTTCCTGGGAGGAACCGGCGAGATCGACGAGACCCTGGCGGAACGGGCGGACACGTCCGGCTACGGCGGGGCCAGAGAACGGGGATTCGCGGACGAGCTGCGGGTGGAAGCGCCCGCCCTGCCCGTGGCCGAGCGGCATCAGGGTTTCGACGAGGTGGATCTCTGCTTCACCGAGGAGCAGGCCGTGCAGGAAGCGTCGCGCTGCCTGCAGTGCGACCTCGAGCTCCGCCTGATCCAAGAGGCACGCGGCAAGCAGTAGAGTGGCACCTCCTGTGTTGCCGGGCCCCGGTCCGGGTGCGGTTTCACCCGGGCCGGGGCCGACCCTGCCGGTGAAGGAATCTCATGATGCACGACCCGAGGGCCCCGGAAGAGGAGATCCGGCGGCGCAGAAACGCGGTCCAGCAAGGCCTTCGGAGCCGAGGGGTGGAGGCCCTTCTCGTCACCCATCCCGCGGATCTCTTCTACCTCTCCGGAACGACCCTGGGCGGCTGCCTTTTTCTTCCCTGCGAGGGGCTCCCGATCCGTGCCGATGGCGGTCCCGGACCCGGCATCGAAGAGATCGCCGATCGCGTTCGAGACGTGTCGGACCGGCCTCCGGGGACGCTCGGCCTGGAGATGGACGTCCTGCCCGTTCGTCAGTACATGAGGATCCGGCGCGCGTTTCCCGGGTGCTCCCTCGTGGACGGCACACCTGCCCTGCTCGGGGCCCGCACGCTGAAGTCCGCCTGGGAGATCGGGAGGATGGACGAGGCGGCGGAGCGGACGGCGCGGGTGTTCGCCCGTGCAGGGGAGGCCATGGAGCCCGGGCTCACGGAGATCGCCTTCGCGGGCCGGATGGAGGCCATGGCCGGCGCCCTCGGCATCAGCGGCCGGGTGCGGGTGCGGGATCGCAGGACCGAAGGCTACCCCTGGCACGTGTTGGCGGGAGCGAGCGGCGGAACGGTGGGGGTGCTCGACGCGCCGGCCACCGGGGAAGGAACCTCCCCCGCGTTTCCCTGCGGGGCCGGGTACAGGGAGCTGGCGCCAGGCGAGCCCGTGATGGTCGACTTCGCCGTCCGGGTGGGCGGCTATCACATGGACGAGACCCGGATGCTCGCCATGGGGGCGCTCTCGCGGGAGGCGGAGGAGGCCTGCAGGGCGGCCGTCGAGATCCATGACCGGGTGATGGAGCGGGTCGAACCGGGCCGGACCGCGGACGAGCTTTTTCGATGCTCGCTGGATGCCGCTCGGGAGCTGGGTTACGAGGAGACCTATCTCGGACCGCCCGGCAACAAGGTGCGCTTCATGGGGCACGGGATCGGGGTGGAGCTGATCGAACCCCCCTTGATCGCCCTGGGTCGAGAGGAACCCCTGGCCCCCGGGATGACCGTCGCGCTGGAGCCCAAGATGGTGTTCGAAGGCCGGTTCGCCGCGGGCGTCGAGAGCGTGGTCACGGTCACGGAGACCGGCCACCGCCTGATCAGCCGGGTGCCGGTGGAACTGCACCGCGCTTGAGACCTTCGGAAACCTCTTTTTCCCTTTGGCGGAATCGCGTCGTTACGAGGGAGAATGCTTTCACCGGAAACGAGCCACGTGAACCAGGACGAGTGAGGAGGACCAGATGTCAGATAAGTGCTACCGCCTGGGCTGTGACATCGGCGGGACGTTCACCGATTTCGTGCTGCTCAACGACGAAACCGGCGAGATCAAGATCAACAAGTGCCTGACCACCCCCAGCGATCCCTCCGACGCCGTGGAGCAGGGCATCCGGGAGCTGGAGCAGAAGGTGCCGGATCTCACGGGAAAGCTGGACGAGGTGATCCACGGGACCACACTGGTGATCAACGCCATCATCGAGCGCAAGGGCGCTCCCGCGGGCCTCATCACCACGAAGGGGTTTCGGGACGTCCTGGAGCTGGGCCGTGAGATCCGCTACGCCCCGTACGACATCTTCGCCGAGTTTCCCGAGCCTTTGATTCCGAGGAGGCGGCGGCTGGAGGTGGACGAGCGGGTGCGGAGCGACGGCACCGTGCTCAAACCCCTCGACCCCAAGGAGGCGCGGGACGTGGTGAGAAGGCTCCTGGACATGGGCGTGGAGTCCATCGCAGTCTGCCTGCTGAACTCCTTCGAGAACCCGGCCCACGAGATGACGATCAAGGAGATCATCGAGGAGGAGGCTCCGGACCTCTCCGTTTCGGTCTCCTACGAGGTCCTTCCCCAGATCCGGGAGTACGAGCGGACCAGCACCACAGTGACCAACGCCTACGTGAAGCCCCTGACCGGCCGGTACCTCTCCAATCTCGAGGGGCGTCTCCAGTCCATCGGGGTCGACGGCCAGCTCTTCATCATGCTCTCCAGCGGCGGGATCACCTCCGTGGACACCGCGGCCGAGTTCCCGGTGCGGATCATCGAGTCGGGCCCCACGGCGGCCGTGATCAGCGGGCAGTACTACGGCAAGATGTTCGACCTGCCGGAGATGTTCTGCTTCGACATGGGCGGCACCACGGCCAAGAGCTGCCTCATTCAAGGAGGCGTGGCCGGCGTGGTGCCCACCTTCGAGGTGGGCCGTGTTCAGCGCTTCATGAAGGGGAGCGGGCTCACCATTCAGGTCCCGGTGGTGGATCTCATGGAGATCGGGGCCGGCGGGGGGAGCATCGCCAAGGTCAGCCGTCTGGGCACCCTCCAGGTGGGTCCCGAGAGCGCGGGCGCCGATCCGGGACCGGTCTGCTACGGCCGGGGCGGGAAGAACCCCGGCGTCACCGACGCGGACCTCCTCCTGGGCTACCTGGACGCGGACTACTTCCTGGGCGGGGAGATGTCCCTGGACAAAGAGGGCGCGAAGCGGGCCGTGGAGGAGCAGATCGCCGAACCCCTGGGGGTTCCCTTCCTCCAGGCGGTCTGGGGGATCCACGACCTCATCAACGAGACCATGGCCGCCGCGGCCAAGACCCACATCGCCGAGAAGGGAGGCAACCCGAACGCGGTGACCGTGGCCGCCTTCGGCGGGGCCGGACCGGTGCACGCCTATGGCCTGGCCAAGAAGCTGGGCGCCCCCAGGCTGATCGTTCCTCCCAACGCGGGCGTGGGCTCGGCCCTGGGTTTTTTCACCGCGCCCAGGGCGTTCGACCTCGTGCGAAGCCACAAGGTCTCCCTGGCAGAGGCCGACTTCGGGGAGATCGAGGGGATCTTTCAGGCCCTGGAGAGCGAGGGCGCCCGAACCCTTCAGAAATCCGGATCCGCCTCGGAGGTCCTGTACGAGCGGTCCGTGGACATGCGCTTCGTGGGCCAGGGCTCCGAGACGAACGTGGCCCTGCCGGAGCCCGACGTGACCGGCCTGGCCCCGGAGACGGTCCGATCCCGCTTCGACGAGACCTACAAGAAGCTCTACGGCCGCACCTACCCGGAGAGCCCGGTGGAGTTCATCAACTTCAAGGTGCGGGCCAAGCTTCCGGAGCGCCTGCTCGAGCTCCCCAGGGCGGCCGGAGGCCCCGGCCGGCTGGAGGACGCGGTCAAGGGGTCGCGGGAAGCGTTTTCGGGCATCGCCCGGGAGTTCATCCCCTACACGGTCTACGACCGGTACGCGCTCTTCCCCGGCGCAGCCTTCGAGGGGCCTGCCATCATCGAGGAACGGGAGTCCACCCTGATCGTGGGGGAGGACGCCTCGGTGTCGGTGGACGACTACGGGTTCCTCTGGATCGATCTGCCGCAGCAGGACGACTGAGAACGCGGGAGCCGAAGGGCGAGAGATCTCCCCTTCGGAACCGGCCGCAAAGCCATCGAGGAGGGAACACATGGGACAGACCTTTGATCCCGTCACCCTGGAGATCCTCTGGCGACGCCTGATCTCCATCGTGGACGAAGCCGACACCACGGTGTCCCGAACCGCCTTTTCCAGCCTGCTCCGGGACGCCCACGACTACACCTGCATGTTCACCGACCGCAAGGGCCGGGAGCTGGCCCAGGGGACCTTTGCCACGCCCGGTCAGTCCGGCGCCATGGCCCTGGGCATCAAGGCCCTGGTGAACCAGATCCCCCCCGACAGCTACAAACCCGGGGACGTCTTCATCACCAACGACCCCTGGGCCCTGGCCGGACACCTGAACGACGTCTGCGTGATGAGCCCCGTCTTTTACAAGGACCGGATCGTGGCCTTCACGGCGTGCGTGTTCCATCACTCGGACATCGGAGGCCGGGTCTCCTCGGACAACCACGACGTCTACGAGGACGGGC
The DNA here is from genome assembly GCA_964454455.1 of uncultured Desulfobacterales bacterium. Taxonomy (GTDB): domain Bacteria; phylum Desulfobacterota; class DSM-4660; order Desulfatiglandales; family HGW-15; genus JAIPEI01. The sequence continues at coordinate 9,781 of CAYVVQ010000012.1, forward strand.
TGTTCATCCCCCTGGTGAAGCTCGAGGACGGAGGCGTCCTCAATCAGGCGGTGATCGACATGATCCGCTGGAACGTGCGCACCCCGGACGAGGTGACGGGCGACATCCGAAGCCAGATCGCGGCCAACCACGTCTGCGCCCAGAAGATCCGTCAGATGCTGGAGGAGTCCGAGCTGGAGAACCTGGACGACCTGGCCGACGAGATCATCGGCCGGACCGAGAAGAGCATGCGCGGGGCCATCGCCAAGGTTCCCGACGGAGTGTACCGGGCCGAGGGGATCGTGGAGCAGATGGAGGGGAAGGACGACGTGGTGATCAAGCTCGCCGTGGAGGTGAAGGGCGACGACATCATCGTGGACCTGGACGGCTCGTCCCCCCAGGTGGACTGGGGCGGCAACGTGGTCTACAACTTCACCTACGCCTACGTCCACATGGCCATGAAGAGCATGTTCGACCCGTACATCCCCAACAACGACGGGTGCGCCGTTCCCATCACGATGAAGGCCCCGGAGGGGAGCGTGGTGAACTGCAACTTCCCCGCGGCCGTGGCCGCCCGCATGCAGATCGGCCACTTCATCACGGAGATCATCTATCGGGCCATGGCCGAGGCGCTTCCGGACCGGGTGATCGCAGCGAGCGGGGGCACGCCCGCCACCATGAACGTCTTTTACGGCCGCAGGAACGACAACACCCCTTGGCACGCGGTGATCATCCGCGGCGGGGGCATGGGCGCCAGCTCCCGGAACGACGGCTACTATGACTACATCTTCCCTGCGAACGGTGCGAACACCCCGGTGGAGATCTTCGAGAGCGACACGCCGCTCATCGTGGAGAAGCGGGAGTTCCTGCCCGACTCGGGGGGGCCCGGAAGGATGAAGGGCGGTTTGGGCCGGACCGTGGTCTTTCGCATCCCGGACGACGCCTACGCGCCCCAGCCCCCGGTGAACCTGGGCATCCAGTCGGGCCGGTTCCGCTACCCGCCCGAAGGCCTCTTCGGAGGGAAGCACGGAGCCAAGGCCCGGTTCCTGGTGAACGGGGAGCACGGCTATCCTTACGGCCTCACGCGGCTCGATCCCGGGGACGTGGTGACCATGGATGCGGCCGGGGGCGGCGGGTACGGAGACCCGATGGATCGGGAGCCCGCACTCGTGATCGAGGACGTGCTCAACGGCTACGTGACCCCGGAGCACGCCCGGGAGGCGTACGGCGTGGTGATCGACCCGGAAACCATGCAGTTGGACGAAGAGGCCACCAAGAAGCTTCGAGGAACGGTGTAAAGAAAGGAAAGCCCCATGTCCGCAAAGAAGACTCACCAAAGCCAGCTGGAGCGGCTCGAGAGCCTCGAGGAGAAGGCACGACTCGGGGGAGGGCCGAAGGCCATCGAGAAGCGCCACGCGGCGGGAAAGCTCACGGCCCGCGAGCGGATCGACCTCCTCTTCGACGAGGGAAGCTTCGTGGAGCTCAACGGCCTGGCCGAGAGCCAGTCCAGGGATTTCGGCATGCGGGAGAAGAAGGTGCCCGGAGACGGCGTGGTCACCGGTTACGGCACGGTGAACGGCCGGCTGGTCTTCGCCTACGCCCAGGACGCCACGGTCCTCGGGGGATCCGTGGGGACGATCCACGGGAAGAAGATCTGCTTTCTCATGGACGAGGCCCTCAAGGTACGCGCGCCGCTCGTGGGCCTGAACGACTCGGGCGGGGGGCGGCTCAACGAGGGGTTCTTCGCGTCCGAGGGCGTGGCCGGGATGTTCTTCCGCAACACCGCCGCATCCGGCGTCATCCCGCAGATCTCCGCCATGATGGGGTCCTGCGCCGGCGTGGCCGTCTACTCGCCCGCCATCACCGACTTCATCATCATGGTCGAGGAAAAGAGCCACATGGTGATCACCGGCCCGGCCGTGATCAAGTCGGTCACCGGCGAGGAGGTCACCATGGAGGAGCTGGGCGGGGCCCAGGTCCACAGCCGGAAGTCGGGCACGGCCCACTTCACCGCCGAGGACGACGAGTCCTGCATCGAGCTCGTCAAGCACCTTCTCGGCTATCTTCCCGACAACTGCGATCAGGAGCCTCCCGCGATCGACGCCACGGACGATCCGGACCGCACGGACGAGAGCCTCATGGAGGTCGTACCGCCGGACTTCCGCAAGGCCTACGACATGCGGGACGTGATCCAGCGGGTGGTGGACCACGGTCACTTCTTCGAGGTCCTCGAGAAGTTCGCCACGAGCATCATCATCGGCTTCGCCCGGATGGAGGGCCGCACCGTGGGGATCGTGGCCAACCAGCCCAAGGTCTGGGCGGGGAGCCTGGACGTGGACTCCTCGGACAAGGCCGCCCGGTTCATCCGGTTCTGCGACGCCTTCAACATCCCGCTCCTCAACTTCGTGGACGTGCCGGGGTACTTTCCGGGCGTCCGGCAGGAGCACATGGGGATCATCCGGCACGGGGCCAAGATGCTCTACGCCTATGCCGAGGCCACGGTGCCCAAGATCACGCTGGCCCTTCGAAAGGAGTACGGCGGCGCCGTCATGGCCATGTGCTGCGTGGGCATGGGAGTGGACCAGATGCTGGCCTGGCCCATCGCCCAGCTGGTGGTCCTGGACACCAAGACCGCGGTGAACCTGATCTACCGGAAGGAGATCAAGGAAGCGGACGACCCGGACGCCTACCGCGAGGCCCGTATCGAGGAGTACGACCACCACTACTCCAACCCGTTCCACGCGGCGTCCAACATGCTCGTCCACCGGGTCATCAAACCGGCCGAGACCCGCCCCCAGCTCATCCGGGCCCTTCGGGCGCTCCGGAACAAGCGGCGTCCCGAGCCCAGCCGCCGCCACGGCAACATCCCGCTGTAACCACGTCTCCAAATCCCCCTTGCAAAACGGGCCTTGGGAATTTCCCGGGGCCCGTTTCGAGTTTGTGCTTTCGCTACCGGTGCGACGGCGTTCCCATGAGCTGTTTCGCATGCACGGATACGTCGGGGCGGGCGGTCCGAGTGGATTGCCGGAGCTTCGGAGGCGAGGAAGAACCTTTTTACCGTGACGTTTGACGGGTTCGAAAAAACCCGCTCACCCGCCGCTGGAAACGTTATAACCTATTGATATTTCGAAGGCAGATCTCAAGCTTCAGGGCTTTTTGCGGCCCCATCACGTTTGGAAAAGGTGAATCAGTCGAACAGCCGCGCGATCTCGTCCACCTCGAAGGAGGGAAAATCGCGAGGGCCGGCGGACCCGACCGCCTCGACGCCCGGGACCCGGTCCAGGACCTCGCCGATGCGCCGGACCGGAATCCCCAGGGCGCGGATCGCCTCGAGCAGGGGATCGGCCGCCTCTGGCCGGCAGGAGATGAGCAGGCTGCCCGACCCGATCAGGCCCAAGGGGTCGATCCCCAGGCAGCGGCAGATGGTCCGGGTCTCGTCCAGGATGGGAAGGGCGTCGAGGTTCACCCGAAGACCGTACCCGCCCGCCTCGCTCAGCTCGGCCAAGGCGGTCGCCACCCCTCCCTCGGTCACGTCGTGCATGGTGCTCGTCCTCTCGAAGGACGCCGCCGCCCGGGCCTCTTCGAGAACGCTGAGCTGCGACAGGAGGCCCGCACACCGCTCGATGGTCCCATCGGGAACGCCGCCCCGCCGGAGACGGTCCGGAAACTCCCGGGCCGCAATGGCGGTGCCTTCGAGCCCGGCGCTCTTGGTCATGAGGAGGGCGTCCCCGGGCCGCATGGACTTCTTGTCCACCAGGGAACGTCGAGTCAGCGTCCCCAGCATGGTGCCCACGATGACGGGCTGGTTCACGGCGGGAGTGATCTCGGTGTGGCCGCCGCAGGGAGAGATGCCCAGGCGCCGGCACTCGGAGACCAGATCCTCCATGATCCGGTACACCTGAGAGGGCGTGGTCCCGGCGGGGAAGAGCAGCGTGGTGACGAACCAGCGGGGAAGGGCGCCGGAGGTGGCCAGGTCGTTGGCGTTCACCGCCACCGCGTAGAACCCGGCGGCGTCGGTGGCGAAGGTGATGGGGTCCGATGTCGCAGCCAGGAGCCCTGATCCGTCCGTCCTCACGACGGCCGTGTCCTCCCCCATACCGGGTCCCACCACCACAGAGGGATCCTCGAAGCGAAGGTCCGCCAGAAATCGGGCCAGAAGGTCGTTGGGCAGCTTGCCGGCCGAAAGGGGAAGCCCCATGCGGAGCGCGCCCTCCAGGTCCGACAGATGTCTGATGACGTAGTCGGCCGGTGGAGGCTCGGCCTCGCGGCCGTTGGTCAGGAACACGGTCACGGCGCCGGCGCGTTCGCCCGCCTCCACGTCGAAGACGAAGTCACCGACCACGGCCAGATCGGCCACGTCCACGCCCAGCGCTTCGGCGGCGAGCAGAACGCCCTCGGGGTCGGGTTTGGGCGTTACGGGGTCGTCGCGGGTGAGCACCACGTCGAAATCCGACGTGGTGAGGTGATCGAAGTTTCGTAGGGCCGTCTGAATGGAGGCGAGGCTGTTGCGGGTGATGAGGCCGACCCGGACGTTCCTGCGTTTGAGGCGCCTCACGACCTCCTCCGCTCCCGCGTTGGCAAAGGATCCCTCCGCGCCGGCGCGCTCGAAGGCCTCCAGATGAGCCAGGGCCCTGTCGCGCTCGCCCGCGTCCGGGATCGCCTGGATGAACTCCAGCACGGGCCGGTCCAGGGGGCATCCCAGCTCCCTCTTGATGACCTCGAAGTCCAGGGAGCCGGGCCGGCTGAGGGTGCCGTCGAAATCGAACAGCACGGCTCTGATGTGAAGATGTTTCATAATGCGGGGATTATCTGAGCGCTTCAAGAAAGCGACGAACAGGCCCAGTTCGGACCGGTCGGATCAATCGAAAGAATCGGGTCCCCGGGGCTCGGGGTCGAAAAAGCCGTTGCACCCGGCGTCCGGGTTGCACCGGGCGAGGATGAACACGCTGGCGGCCGCCTCGGACAGCCAGGTCAGCTTCTGGGTGAAGGTGAGGGAGACGAACTCGGTGCGCCCGTCGAAGGAGCCGGCGGCGAGCTCCACCCTCGTGATCTGTCTCCGGATCGAAGTCACGGCTGGTCTCCCATCACCTTTCGGAGGGCTTCGATGTCGTGGAGGTCCTTGTCCCTTGGGCTCGGGATCCGGGTCTTCATCTCCAGGAGCTTCTCCACGGACAGGACCTGGACCGTCCGGCCGTCCACCTTTGCGGCGACGGTGTGGTCCTGGAGGAGCGAGTGGGCCTGGTCCCGGGTCAGGAAGACGTCGATCTGGCGGTAGGGTGACTCCGGGTCCCAGAAGGTGAACACCCTGGCATGCTTCTCCTCGACGAATCGCTTCAGGGTTTCGGCGTCCAGGAGGGAGTCGGCCGGCACCGGCGCCCGCGGCACCAGCCCGAGCTCGCGAACGGTCTCCAGGAAGCGGCGGACGTTCTCGGGAACCATGTCCAGGGAGATGTCGAGGTCCATGGTCATCCGCTCCACGCCGTGGTAGACCGCGGCCATGCCCCCACAGATGATGAAGGCCACGTCCTTGTCCGCCAGGGCGCAGATGAGCTCGATCAGGTAGGGTCGTCTCTCAGGCTGCATGATCCGTTTATACCGCGGGATTGCAGCAGAATCAAGGGGGCTTGATCCAGAGTGCATTCCCGGGCAGGATGTTGTGAAGGGGGAAAACGTTCATGGGAGCCAAACGAGAACCGACCCGCTCGGCCGGCGTCGTCGTGGTTCGAAGGGAAAGGGGAACATGGCGCCTCCTGCTCCTTCGCGCCTACCGGGACTGGGACTTTCCCAAGGGCCTCGTGGAGGAGGGGGAGGACCCGCTCGAGACGGCCCGGCGCGAGACGGCGGAGGAGGCGGGCATCACCCGGCTGACGTTCCGGTGGGGTGAGGTCTGGAAGGAGACGCCGCCCTACAGCGGGGGGCGGAAGGTCGCCCGGTACACCATGGCGGAGACCGACGAGACCGAGGTCCGGTTCTCCGTGAACCCGGCGCTCGGGCGGCCCGAGCACCACGAGTACCGGTGGGTGAGGCTCGGCGAGGCCCGCGAGCTGGTGGCGGATCGGCTGCAACCGATCCTCGACTGGGTCGAGGACCTCTTGAGGAGCGACTCCGGAGCGTAGCGGGGTCGGACCCGCGCGGCATGGAAGCCCGCGGACGAAGAAAGGCTCTTGTGCCGGATCGCCCGCTTTTGATACTTTTGAGACGTTCCGTGCCCGAACCGGATCTTGTCCAAGTGCCTGCCGCCGGGGAGGAAGAGATGATCGAGCTCGATCGGGAACAAGAGATGATGCTTTCCACCGTGAGGGAGATCGTCCGCGACGTGATCCGGCCGCGGGCGGCGGCGATCGACGAGAAGCAGGAGTTCCCCTGGGAGGCGGTCAGGGTCTTCGCGGAGAACGGTGTGCTCACCCCCCTTCTTCCGGAGAGATACGGGGGCGTGGGGGTGAACTACCTCTACTTCTGTATGATCCTCGAGGAGATCGCCAAGGCCTGCGCCTCGTCGGCTTTGCTGCTCATTGCCCAGGCGGACGGCATGCTTCCCATCCTCTGCGGCGGCTCCGATGCGCTCAAGGAGGCCTGTCTGCCGGGCCTCGCCCGCGGGAAGCTCGCCGCTTTCGCCGCCACCGAGCCGGGCGCCGGCTCGGACGTTCTCTCCATGAGGACCCGCGCCGTCCGGGACGGTGAGCGCTACGTGCTGAACGGTCGAAAGTGCTTCATCACCAACGGCAGCGTGGCGGACCTGATCACCGTCTACGCTTACACCGACCCGGACAGGGGCGGCCGGGGGATCTCGGCCTTCGTGGTGGAGAAGGGGACCCCCGGGCTGCAGTACGGAAAGAACGAGAACAAGATGGGGATGCGCGGCTCGGTCAACTCCGAGCTGATCTTCGAGGAGATGCCCGTGCCCGCGGCGCACCGGATCGGCCCGGAAGGAGAAGGCATGGCCAACATGATGGCGGCTCTGGACACGAGCCGTCTGTTCGCCGCGGCCCAGGCGGTGGGCCTGGCCCAGGGCGCCATCGACGAGGCGGTGCGGTACGCCGGGGAGCGCGTTCAGTTCGGTCGTCCCATTGCACGGCAGCAGGCCGTCCAGTTCATGCTGGCGGACATGGTGGCGGCCACCGAGGCGGCCCGGCTGCTTACCCTCCAGGCCGCCCGGTTCCTCGACAAGGAGAAGGGGCCCCAGGCGCGGAAGTACTGTGCTTTGGCCAAGTTCACCGCATCCGACACCGCCATGCGGGTCACCACGGACGCCGTCCAGGTGATGGGGGGGTACGGCTACATGAAGGACTTCCCCGTGGAGCGGATGATGCGGGACGCCAAGCTGATCCAGATTTACACCGGGACCAACCAGATCATGCGCATGGTCGCGGCCCGGGAGATCTTCAGAACGCACCCAGCTGACACGCGCTGATCTTGATCCCGAGCGCCTCGCACGCCGAGGCGACCTCCATTTTCCCCAGCCCCAGGTCCTCGGCGATCCCCCACGCGGAGCGGCAGGGAAGCTTCTCGTTTTCCAGGCGGGAACGGATGGCCGTTTCCAGCGGCTCCGGGACGTTCTCGGGCGGACGAAGCCGCTTCTTCCCCGGGCCCCAGCCGTGGAGCCCGAGCTGGCAGCGGGTGATGGGGATCTCCAGGCGATCCGCCGTAAACCCGATCTCCTCCGGGGATACCCCGATCTCCTTGGCCGCGGCGAAGGCCGAGGCGCAGGCGATCTCTCCGGACTCCACGCGGCGCTCCACCTCCCGGGCTACCTCGGGGCGGACCTTGCGCTCCGGCGCGTGCTTGCTCGAGAAGCCCTTCTCCGAGTGCTCCTTCATGACGGTTGTTCCTCCCGGGGTTACACCCCTCGAACGATCGTCCAGATCCCGACGCCGATGAAGGCGGCGCCGGCCAACCAGGACATGACCTTGGGCTGAATCCAATGGGAGAGCGCGGAGCCGGCCAGGACCGCGATGCCCGAGGCGAGCGCCAGGGCCAGGGCGGACCCCAGGAAGACCGTGAGTCGGCTCTGCGGCGCGTTGGTAGCGTAGAGCAGGGTGGCGATCTGGGTCTTGTCCGCGATCTCGGCGGCAAACACGGTCCCGAAGACCGTGACCAGCAGCTTGAGGTCCATGACTGCTACTCCCCCGTCTTCACGGTTTCGTCTTCTCGGGTATCCCTGCGGATCTCCTCCAGCGAGGCGGGGAGCCCCTCCACCAGATCCTTCCCGACGGTCACGATCTGGGGCCTCGACGACAGCCGGGCGTATCTCCCGGCCTCTTCACCCTCGCCGGCCCGGTCTCCCACGAGAAGCTCCTCGGTGGTGTCGCCGTCCGACAGGACGATACGCCAGGAGGGCCGCTCCAGGCCGTAGGGTTCCAGCGCGTCCGCCTGCTCCCGCTCGAAGGATGCAGCCTCTTCCCACGTGAGGCGGCGCACGGCCGAGCCGATCTGCTCCGAGTCCAGAGGAAACCCGGGGTCTCCTTCGACCGCCCAGGTGGTCTCCCCCGACTTGACGAAGGCCCACGGGCCGGAAGGCCGCTCGAGGGCGAACCGGGTCACCCGATCCGAAGGCAGGGTGAAGAGCTGCTTGCCGCGCAGGTCGTAGAGGGACCTGTCGAGGACGGCCTTGTCGCTCGCGGCGAGCAGAAAGACGCGGTCCCCCTTTCCCTTCATGGCATAGAAGCCCTTGTCGATGGGGCTTTCCTCCCCGACCGAAAGGGCCCCCTCCCCCTCCTCCGACTTCCAGGCGAGGGTGAAGGCCGGGTCCTCCAGCCCGAAGGAGGCCGGGTCCTTTGCTTCCCGTTCGATGATCCGGGTGTACTTGAGGTGAGGAAGGAGGCTCGTGACGCGGTTCACGCCGTAATCGTCGGCCCCCGTCTCCACCGGGGCGGTGATGGCCCAGGAGGCTTCACTGGCGTCCTCGGCGATTCGCCGCAGGACGATGGTCTCGTCCCCGCGCTCCAGCTCGATCCGCTCCAGTTTCTCGGAGTCCAGGTTGGGGAACAGGACCTTGGCCTCTTCCTCCAGGGCCTTCTCCTCTTTCTCGCTGCGCACGTCCCAGAGATACAGCCCCCCGAGGAGCAGCACGATGACCAGGTAGATGAGGGTGGAGCGATAGTTCAACGGGATCTCCTCCGCAGGAACACCACGGTCCCCAGGATCAGGACGCACAGGGGAATGACCACCACGGGGATCCAGAAGACGAGCATTCCCTGCTCCCGGTTCAGCATCAGGGCCTCCACGTCCCGGTGCTTCTTCTGGATCGTGATGAGGTCCTCGCGCCCCGCCAGGTAGTTCAAGGTGTTCAGGATGAAATCGGCGTTTCCGGACGTGTGAAAGTACTTGTTGCTGGCGAAGTCCGCGTCCCCGAAGACCACCAGCTTGCCCGCTCCGCTCGGGTCCCCGGGGGCCGGTGCATCCTCTTCCCCTTCCTCCCCGATCTTTTTCAGCGGGGGGCGGATCTCCGAGATGGCGGCGAGGGAGAGGGGGCCCTTCCGGTCCTCCTTCGGTTCGAAGCCGACCTGTCCCCGGTCCAGGGCCTCCAGGTCCGTTTCGGCCCAGGACTCCGGGGAGGTCAGGGCCAGGGGCGTGGTCTCCACGTTCGGGCCGGTCTCCTCGGCCGCCTCCACGGAGCGCGCCAGCTCGAAAAAGGAGGTGAGCCGGAAGTCCCGCGTGATCTCGTGGGATCCGTACTCGGCCACCATGGGGAGGAGGTAGTCCCCGCCCATGACCCGGCTCATCTTGTCCACGATCACGTCCTCGGACACGCGGATCCCGTATTCGGCCAGAAAGGACCCAAGACCGCCGTCCGTAAACGGCTCCAGGAAGATCACCAGGCTGCCCCCGCCTTCGAGGTAGCCGCGAAGGCTCTCCACCTCCTCGGGAAAGAGGGGCTTTTTCGGGGCCGCCACCACGACCACGGTGGCGTCCTCGGGGACGTCCCGCTTCATGAGGTAGAGCTCCTCGAACCGGTAGTTCTGGTCGCTCAAATCTTCCTGCAGGCTGGAGAGATCGCCCGGATCCCCCCCCTCGAAGGGGCGCTCTCCGTGGCCGCTCACCCAGTAGCAGACCCGGCTTTCGCTCTTGGAGAGGCGGATCAGCCCGTTGGTGATCTGCTCCTCGTCCGCCAGCTTCACGGTCTGGGTCCGGCCGTACCCCTCGAGGACCATGCTGTTCAGGCTCCGGATGTTGTATCGCCGGGTGACCGCCGGGTTCCGGTCCGGGTCGATGAGCTCGTAGGTGATGTCGGGGGAGGCATAGTGGTAGGCGCTGAGCAGGCGTTCGACCTCGTCCGCGTCAGGGTGCCCTTCCCGGGAAAACGCCTTGATGTGCACGGGCTCTTCGATGGTCTCGAGGACCTGGAGGCTCTTTTCCGAGAGGGTGTGCTCTCCTGCGGCCGTCAGGTCCCAGCGAAGATAGTGACGCTCCGAGAGCAGCGTGGTCACCACCACCAGGGCGAGCACCAGCAGGATCGCAGCCGACAGGTTGGAGGAGCTCTTCAGCCGAAGGCCCAGGGATGAGTTTCTTCCTCGCATGCTTTCCTCTTGGGTCGGTTTTGGATGCAAAATCGTGCGTTCGAGACCGGCACCGCGTCCGGTTTGCCGATCAGCCCCGCCAGAACCTGGAGTTCAGAAAACGGTGCGTCAGGAAAAGCCAGAACAGGATGAACAGGACGTAGAACACGACGTGCCGGGTGTCGATGAGGCCCTGGGTGAAGGCGTCCAGGTGGCCGATGATGGCTACGTGCTCCAGCACGGCGCCCAGAACCGGCCCCACCAGGGATTTGGCCCAGCCCACCGCCCAGAAGAGGAGCAGGGCCCCGAAGCTGATCACGGCGGCCACGATCTGGTTCTCCGTGAGCGACGACGTGAAGATGCCGAGCGCGATGAAGCTGGCGCCCATGAGGATGACGCCCAGGTAGCCTGCGGCCACGATGCCCCACTCCAGGTCGGCCATGCTCTCCAGGATGATCAGGTAGGGGACGGTCCCGGCCAGCATGACCAGGAGAACCACCGCCGTGGCGGCGAACTTTCCCGCCAGGACCGCGGCGTCCGAGACAGGGTAGGTGAACAGGAGCTCGATGGTTCCGGACCGCTTCTCCTCGGCGTAGAGCCGCATGGTCAGCAGCGGCAGCATGAGCAGGAGGATGACGGCCAGGTCCCCGAAGAAGGGCTTGATCACCATGTCCGTCAGGTTCAGGCTCTCTGAGAGGAACGGGTTCTGCGCGGCCTGGAAGCTCAGCAGGCTGAAGTAGGCCGTGCTGCTGTAAAAGAAGTAGCCCGAGATCAGGAGAAAGATGAACCCGGCCGCATAGAAGATGGGCGAGGTGAAGGTGATGGTGATCTCTTTTCGAAACACACCGACGATGCCGTTCATGATCGGTTCTCCTCTTCCTGCTCCGCTTCCTCGGTCACCAGGTGGACGAACACCTCCTCCAGGCTCAGCTCGCTCGAGCGCATCTCCCGGAGGCCCCAGCCGGACTCCACCACGGTCCGGGCCATGAGGGGCCGCAAGGACTCGTCCCCGCCGCTGGTCACCACGATCTCCCCGGGCCGGCCCGTCGGCTGGACGTCCGTGACCCCCTCCAGGCCGGAGATGCTCTGGAGGACGGCTTCCTCGGGACCGTCCACGGACAACACGGTGCGCAGGCCCTGCTGGATGTCCCGGGCCAGGTTGCCGGGGGTGTCCTCCTTGCGAACCCGCCCGTTGTGGACGATGATCACCCGCTCGCAGATCTGGTCGACCTCGGGCAGGATGTGCGTGCTGAGCAGCACGGTCCGCTCCCCGCCGAGCTCCCGGATCAGGTTGCGCACGTCGATGATCTGGGCCGGGTCCAGGCCCGTCGTGGGTTCGTCCAGGATGAGCAGGGGCGGGTCCTTGAGCAGGGCCTGGGCCAGCCCGACGCGCTGCTTGAGTCCCTTGGAGAGATGCTTGATCAGCCGTTTTTGGTGGGCCTGGAGACCGCAGTCGGCGGTCACCCGATCCACCTCGCGCTTCAGACCGGCCCCGTTCAGTCCCTTGATCTTGCCCGCAAACCCCAGAAACGCCTGAACGCGCAGGTCGGTGTAGAGGGGGACCGTCTCGGGAAGGAACCCGATCCGCTTCCTCACGTCCAGCGACCGGGTACGGCAGTCGAGCCCGTCCACGGTCACGCGGCCCGCCGTGGGCTGCATGAAGCAGGTGAGGATGCGAAGGATCGTGGTCTTGCCGGCCCCGTTGGGTCCCAGCAGTCCGACGACTTTTCCCCGCTCGATGTCCAGGCTGATGTCGCGAACGGCCGGCTTCAGCCCGTAGAACTTGGTTAGTCCTTCAACGTGAATCATGGCGTGGCCCGTTCCCTCTTGCGTTTCCGGTTTCGTGTCCGCGGGATCCGCGGCCCCGGGCTCCGTCGTGGAGGCCGACCGCGCCGGGACTCCGCCCTGCCCCTAGATGGTGATCAACTCGTAGGTGCGACTCCCGAGCCCGATCCGCTCCGCGTGATTCAGCTGAATCGTCCAGTCGATCTGCGGATAGACGGACCGGAACTTGTCCTCTCCGGGCCCCTTGCCCCCCTCCAGGCAGGAGTGATTCAGCCCGGGCTGGGCGTTGATCATGTCCACGGAGGCCTGATCGATGGCGACGGGGTCCCTGGACGCCATGAAGCCCAGGTCCTGGACGATCGGGGCGTCGTTGTACCCGTGACAGTCGCAGGCGGGCGAGATCTGGGTGAGGACGTTCACGAAGACGGCTCGTTCTTCCTTGCCCGCAAGCACGGCCAGGGTGTACTCGGCCATCTTCTTCTGAAAGCGCGGAACATCCGCATTCCATCGGACGGAGATGGCCCCGTTGGGGCAGACCAGAATGCACTCGCCGCAGCCCACGCAGGACTCGGGATGGATACGGGCCTTCTCCTCCTCCATGGCGATGGCGGATTGGGCGCAGTGCGCCGCGCACTCGCCGCAGCCGATGCACTTCTTGGCCTTGACCTTGGGAGACAGGTCCGCGTGCTGGGCCATCTTCCCCCGCCTCGAGGCGCAGCCCATGCCCAGGTTCTTGATGGTCCCGCCGAAGCCGCTCAGCTCGTGCCCCTTGAAGTGGGCCAGGCTGATCAGGACGTCCGATGCCGCGATCTCCCGGCCGATGTAGGCGGTCCCGATGGTCTCCTGGTTGATCTCGACCTCCACGCAGGAGGCGCCTCGCATGCCGTCGGCGATGATCAGGGGCGCGTTGACCACGGAGTAGGCGAAGCCGTTCTCGACGGCCGTCTCCAGGTGGCTCACGCTGTTGCCGCGCGAACCGGAGTAGAGGGTGTTGGCGTCGGTCAGGAAAGGCCGGCCCCCGAGGGACCGGATGTGATCGACCACCCGGCGCACGAGAAGAGGGCGGATGAAGGCCGTGTTGCCCTTCTCCCCGAAGTGGAGCTTGATCGCCACCAGGCTTCTGTCGGGGATCGCGGTGTCGAGGTCGAGGTGTCCCAGGAGCCGTTCGAGCTTCTCCGGCAGGTTCTCCTTAAAGGAGGTGCGCATATCGGTGAAGAACACCCGGCTGGCGTTCATGGCCGTCTCCGTTCGGCGGCTCCTCGTCGAACCGTTCCGTTCGTCTCGTTCCGTTTCAGTCGGGAGAGTGTAAACATTCCCAGGGACCATGTCAACACGTGGAAAGGAGGTCACGCCCTCTCCGCGGCTTGGGGGAGAACGTCCGAAATGGGCCGCTGAGAACGCTTTCAGGCCGGGCCCCACTGGGTTTTCCGTTGACAAATCCTCGCCTCTTGGAGTAAATCAGGGAACGAATTGAGTTGTGATGTCAACGACCTCAACCAGCGAAAGACGGTGCGATGAGACCAGCGAAGGCGAGAAGGTGGTTTTCGATCATCCTGGCGGGCATGGTCGCCGGTACTTGCCTGTTCGGCGTCCGGAACGACCTTCATGCACAGGAGCCCAAGAAGATCCTGAGCATCGAGGCCTACGACATGCTCAACACCGTGCCCGACACCTACCTGATCGACGTGAGGACCCGGGCCGAGTACCAGTTCGTGGGACACCCCATCAAGGCCTATCTTTTTCCCTACCGGTTCATGACCCAGGAATTCGTGAAGGAGGACGAGCAGTACGGGTATCGCCTCACATCGAAGAACGAGGCCTTTGTCGAGGAGATCGGGAAGGTGTTCAAGAAGGAGGACAACCTCTTGATCTTCGGGCGGGATGGAACGCGGAGCGCCTTGGCGGCCAAGGACCTCATCGCCGTAGGCTTCCAGAAGGTCTTTGACGTGGAGGACGGCTTCGAGGGCCCCGAGTTCCCCGCCTTCGAGGACAGCAACCGCCACAAGTTCTACCGGCAGCTCGCCAAGCGGAACAAGATCACCGGCTACAAGCTCCGGCGCCACTATGGATGGCAGTGGTGGGGGCTGCCCTGGACCTACGAGATCGACCCCAAGTTCATCTACCCGCCGGACCGGAAGCCCTCCGAGTAGCGAGCCCCTCCAGCAGGCCGGCCGCGGCCAGGCCGATCAGCGTTTTTCCGTCCAGGATCTCTCCCTTCCTGATCATGGCTCCCAGGGTTTCGAGCGGAATGATTTCGATCGACGAGATCTCCCGCTCGTCCGTTTTCTTGGATCGACGAAGCACGTCCGGGGCCGAGAAGATGTGGATACGTTCGTTCGAGTACCCGATGGCCGGGGCGTAGGTGTAGACGTGGACGAGGGTTTCCGCCCAAAACCCGGTCTCCTCCATCAGCTCGCGTCGGGCGCAGCCCTCGGGGGCCTCCCCGGGATCCACCTTCCCGGCGGGGATCTCCAGGGTCTCCATGGCCAGGGCGTATCGGTACTGCCGGACCATGACGATCTCTCCTTCGCGGGTCAAAGGGATCACGGCCGAGGCCTCCGGGTGATCGATGCGGATCCGCCGTGCCGGTTCGCCGGTGGCGAGGATCACATCGTCCAGGTGGGCGGAGAAGCTGGAGGCGTTCAGGCTACCCAGCGTTCGTACGCGCTTTTCCATGGTGGCAGACCACGTGGAGACCGGTGATGGTTTCGATCTCTCCGATCATCTCGTCGCAAGGGAGCACCCGGTAATGGTCGCTTGCCGAGATGAGGAAGTCCTTGCCGTTGCCCGTGTTCACCCGGAACAGCACCGAGCAGTCCCCGGGATACCGGTAGAAGACGTCACGGACGGCTTCCAGGAGATCACGCGAGACCCGGTCGGCGGCCAGGTCCACCTGAACGGCCCGGATGGACTGCTGGCGGACCGTCTCCAGCGAGACGATCTCCTGGGCCAGGACCTTGGCGGCGTTCTCGTTCACCTCCACCGTTCCGGAGACCATCACGGGTGCATCGCCTGCAAGCAGGGAGGCGTATTGGGAGAAGACGTCGGGGAACACCACCACGGAGGCGGAACCGGTCCGGTCCTCCAGGCTGAGGGTGGCCATCTTGTCGCCCCGCTTGGTTCGCTTGATCTTGAGGTTCTCCACGACGCCCGCCAACTTGACGGAGACCCGGTCGTCGAGCCCGGGGAGGTCCTGGATCGCGCAGGTGGCTGAGCGGCGCACCTCGGTCTTGAACCGCTCGAGGGGATGCCCGGTGATGTAGAAGCCCAGGGCCTCCTTTTCCCGCCGCAATCGCTCCCTCGAGTCCCATTCGGGCCGCTCGGGGAGCTCCAGGATGCCGTACCCCCCGCCGGCCTCCTCCCCCAGGGCCGCGAACATATTGAGCTGGTTGGGATCCGCCTGGCTCCCGCAGGTCCGGATCACCTCGTCCAGGGAGCCGAACAGGGTGGCACGATTGAGGCCGGTGAAGTCGAAGGCGCCGCACTGGATGAGCCCCTCGAGCACCCTCCGGTTCACTTTGCTCCCGTCCACACGCTTGCAGAAGTCCATGAGATTGCGGAAAGGCCCGTTTTCCTCCCGCTCATCGATCAGGGCCTCCACCGCCTTGAGCCCCACGTTCTTGACGGCGGCCAGACCGAACCGGATGCTGTCCTCCACGACCGTGAAGTCCGCTTTGCTCTCGTTGAGGTCCGGGGGGAGGATCGAGATTCCCATGTCCCGGCACTCGGCGATGTTTTTGATCGTCTTGTCCTGGTTGCCCATGTCCTGGGTCAGGAGGGCGGCCATGAACTGGACGGGGTAATGGGCCTTGAGCCAGGCGGTCTGGTAGGCGATTCGGGCGTAGGCCGCGGAGTGGGACTTGTTGAACCCGTACCCCCCGAACTTGTCGATGAGGCCGAAGATGTGCTCGGCCGTCGTCCGGGCGATGCCGTTCTTCTCCGCCCCGCCCAGGAACCGCTCGTGCTGCTTGGCCATCACGTCCGCCTTCTTCTTTCCGATGGCCTTCCTGAGGGTGTCGGCCTCGCCCATGGTGTAGCTGGCCAGGACCTGGGCGATCTTCATCACCTGCTCCTGGTACAGGATGACGCCGTAGGTCTCCTTCAGGATCGGCTCCAGCTGGGGGAGGAGGTAGTGGATCTTCTTGCGGCCGTGCTTGCCGTTGATGAAGTCCTCGACCATGTTGCTGCCCAGCGGGCCGGGGCGGTAGAGGGCCACCAGGGCGATCATGTCTTCGAAGGTCTCCGGGCGGAGGCTCCTGAGCATCTCCTTCATCCCGGAGCTTTCCAGCTGAAAAACCCCCGTCGTTCTCCCCTCGCTGCACAGACGAAAGGTGGCCTCGTCGTCCAGCGGGATCTTCTCGATGTCGATCTTCCGGTTCTCGGTCTTCTCGATCAGCCGCAGGGCGTGCTTGATCACGGTGAGGGTCTTGAGGCCCAGGAAGTCGAACTTGATCAGGCCCAGCTTCTCGATCTGGTCCATGGGAAACTGGGTCATGACCTCGTCGTGCGCGCCCTTGTAGAGGGGGAGGTACTCCACCAGGGGCCGGTCGGAGATCACAACCCCGGAGGCGTGGGTCGAGGCGTGGCGGCTGAGGCCCTCGAGGGAGCGGGAGATGCGAAGGAGCTTCCGGTCCCGCTCCTCGCCCCGGCTCAGCCGCTCGAGCTCGGGTTCCGCCTGGATGGCGTCCTCCAGGCGGATCTTCGGTCCCTCGGGCACCATCTTGGCGATCCGGTCCACCTCCCCGTAGGGAATGCTCAGGGTCCTTCCCACGTCCCGAATGGCGGCCCGGGCCTTCATGGTGCCGAAGGTGATGATCTGCCCCACGTTGTCGTGCCCGTACTTGTCCGCGACGTACCGAATCACCTCTTCCCGGCCGTGGATGCAGAAGTCGATGTCGATGTCCGGCATGCTGATGCGTTCCGGATTCAGGAAGCGCTCGAAGATCAGCCCGTACTTGATGGGGTCGATGTTGGTGATGGTCAGGCAGTAGGCGACCAGGGACCCGGCGGCGGAGCCCCGCCCGGGCCCCACCGGGATGTCGTTCTTGCGGGAGTAGAGCATGAAGTCGGCCACGATCAGGAAGTAGCCGGAGAACCCCATCTCCGTGATGACCCCGAGCTCGTAGTCCAGCCTCTCCTCGTACTCGCGGACGAGCTCCCCGGAAAGGGGGCCTTCCCCCTCTTCCCGCTCGTGCAGCCGGTTCTTCAGGCCCTGACGGGCCTCGTCGATCAGGATGTCGTCCAGGCTGCGGTCCTCGGTGGTCTGGTAGACGGGGTACTTGTACTCGCCGAAGACCATGTCGAACTCGCATCGACGGGCCGCATCCAGGGTGTTGTCCAGGGCCTCCTCGTACCCCCCCAGGCTCTTCAGCATCTCCTCCCTGGATTTGAAGAAGAACTCGTCGCTGGCGAACCGCATCCGGTTCGGCTCATCCAGGGTCTTCCCCGTCTGGATGCAGAGCAGGGCGTCGTGGGCCTCGGCGTCCTCCCGGTTCAGGTAGTGGCAGTCGTTCGTGGCCACGAGCGGCAGGGAGAGCTCCGCGGCCAGCTCCTCCAGCGCGCGGTTGAGCCGGACCTGCTCGGGCATCTCGTTGGCCTGGATCTCCAGGAAGAATCGATCCTTGTCGAAGATCCGGGAAAACTCGATCGCACGCTGCCTGGCCTCCTCCACCCGGCCCCTCATCAGGGCGTGGGGGACCATCCCCTTGAGGCAGGCCGAGAGCGCGAGGAGCCCGCCGTTGTGCTCCTTCAGGAGCTCCATGTCCACCCGGGGGTGGTAGTAGAACCCCTCCAGGTGCCCCGCGGTCACGAGGCGGTTGAGGTTGCGGTAGCCCTCCTCGTTCATGACCAGGAGGACCAGGTGGTAGGCCGTCGGCTGGCCGTCTCCGGGCGCGGAGCGCTCCCTGCGGCTGCCCGGGGCCACGTAGACCTCGCAGCCGAGGATGGGTTTGACGCCGCTCTTCTTCGCTTCCTGAAAGTGCTGGACCGCCCCGAATATGTTGCCGTGGTCCGTGATGGCAACCGCCTCCATGCCGAGAAGGGAGGCCCGCTCCTGGAGCCGGCGGATCCGGATGGCGCCGTCCAGGAGGCTGAACTCGGTGTGGATGTGGAGATGGGCGAACGAGGGGGTGGCGGGCACGGTCTTTCCTTCCTGCGGATGGATACCCGGCCGGGTACGGTGGCGGGAGCCGGTCCCGTCCCCGGCGATCCATTCGGTGATTGTCTCCTCGAAAGCGTTTATGATACGGTATCTCCCGGTTGTCATCAAGCCCTTTCGAGGACGGTCGTGCCCGTGAATCCCGCGACTCCGCCTTCGGCCTCGCAGCCGGCCCGCTTTATCGGAACCCCATGAAACCAGGACAGATCACGGAGCTGGAGAGGCAGGTCGAGGATCTGAAGGCGGAGAACCGCCGGATCCTGGATTCCCTGAGGACCACCGAAAAGGAGCTGGAGGCTTGTCGTCTCGGGCTCCGGCTCCGGGAGGAGATCTACCATGCGGCGCCCTCCATCCTCGTCGTGATCCAGGACGGACGAATCACGGACACCAACGACAGCGTGGCCGAGCTTTTCGGGTACGACCCGGCCGAGCTGCTGGGAAAGCCCTTTCTGGAGATCGTGGCCCCGGCATACAGGCCCCAGGTCCACGAGATCCACGCCCGACGCCTGGCGAGAAAGGCGGTCCCCGAGCAGTACGAGGCCGTCCTGGTGGCCCGTGACGGGCGCTCCGTCTCCTGCGAGATCCGGGTGAGGAAGATTCTCCTCCGGGGAAAGCGGGCGTTCGTGGTGAGCCTCACACCCATGGACAAGCGGAGGGAGCGGGAGGAAAACCGTCTTCGCTCCAAGAAGATGGAAGCCGTGCTCACCATGGCCTCGGCCCTGGCGGTGCGATTCGGGCGCCACTGCACGGCCCTGCAGGAGCGGCTCGGGCGGCTGGCGGATGCCGCAATGGGCCCTGAAAGCCCCGTGGGAACGGAGCTCCGGGCCCTGGAAACCATCACGGCCGACGCCCTGCGCACCGCGGACCAGCTGAGAACGATTGCGCGGGAGCGGATGGAGCCCGCGGAGGCCAGGGCCTTCGACCTGAGGGACGTGGTGAAGGAGGCCGTCGCCCTCGGCCGGGGCACCGTGGAGGAAGGGGACGGCCGGGGATCTTCTCCCTGCCGGGTGAAAACCTACCTCCGGTCCGGAGCGCGGATCCTGGGAGATCCGGACGCGCTGCGCGACGTGATCGCGCACCTGGTGCGCAACGCTCTGGAGGCCATGCCCGGGGGTGGGGATCTGTATGTCACATCGGAGGAGAGCGCGGGGCAGGCGCATCTCACCATCATGGACAACGGCAGGGGCGTCCCCGAGCAGGTGATGGATCGGATCTTCGATCCGTTCTTCACCACGAGGGGGGGGGAGGCCTCCGGGCTGGGGTTGAGCGTGGCCTATGCGGTGATCCGCAGGCACGGCGGCACCATCGAGGTCACGAGCGAAATGGGGCAGGGTACGGAGATCCGGGTCCGCATTCCGGTGGCGGCGGCCGAGGAGAAACCCGTCGAGGTGCGATCCGGTCGGACCCGGCGGCCCGGAAAGATTCTGGTGATCGCGGCCACCCAGGTGCTTCGGGATCTGCTGGACCGGTTTTTTTCGGCCCAGGGCTGGCTCGTTGTGACGGCCTCGGGTGCCCGGGAGGGACTGGGTCGTCTCGAGCGGGAGGCATACGGGGGGATCATCCTGGAGAGCCTCGGGAGCAGAGACCGGTGGGACGAGACCGTGTGCCGGAGCATCAAGAACCGGCACGGAGACATTCCCGTGGTTTTGATCGCCGCCGACGGGCAGCGGGGGGAGCCGCCGGTGTTCGATTTGGTGGTCCACAAACCCCTCCTCATGGATGCCTTCGGAGCCCGGGTCCGGCGCCTGTTCTCGACCGTTCCGCATGCCCCGAAAAGAGCGGTCCAACGCAGGTGACGGGAGGGGCGGTCCTCGAACCCCCGTGGCCGCTTCCCCCGGAGTGGAGCGAAGAGGAACATCCTGGACATGAAGGAACCCAGGGAAAGATCCCGCGTCCCCCTGGCGGACCGGATGCGACCCGGCAAGGTCGAGGAGATGGTGGGCCAGCAGCACCTGGTCGGCTCAGGCGCTCCCCTCCTGCGGGCGCTTCGCTCGGGGCGCCTGTTCTCCATGATCCTCTGGGGCCCCCCCGGCACGGGCAAGACCACCCTGGCGCGGCTGCTGGCCCAGGAGTCCGGCGCGCCCTTCCGCTCTCTCTCCGCCGTCACGTCGGGACTGAAGGACGTCCGCGAGATCGTCGAGGAGGCCCGTGCCCTCTTCGAGGCGGAGCAGAGGCCGACGGTCCTGTTCGTCGACGAGATCCACCGCTTCAACAAGGCCCAGCAGGACGGGTTCCTGCCTCACGTGGAGAGCGGCCGGATCGTCCTCATCGGCGCCACGACCCAGAACCCCTCCTTCGAGGTGATCTCCCCGCTGCTTTCCCGGGCCCGGGTGCTGGTGCTTCACCCGCTGGGGCGGGAGGACCTGGAAACCATCCTTCGACGGGCCCTGGCGGACTCCGAGAGGGGGCTCGGCGGGACCGGGGCCGAGGTGCGGCCGGAGGCCGTGGACCAGATCATTCTGCTTTCGGGCGGCGACGCCCGCGTGGCCTTGAACAACCTGGAGCTGGCGGTCCTGGACAGCCTCGATTCCGGGAGCGATCCGGCGACGGTGGGGCTTTCCGAGGTCGAGCGGGCCCTGGATCGGAAGGCCCTCTCCTACGACAAGGACGGCGAGGAGCACTACAACCTGATCTCGGCCTTCCACAAGAGCCTCCGGGGAAGCGACGTCCAGGCCTCGCTTTACTGGCTCTACCGGATGCTCGAGGCGGGAGAGGATCCCCTGTTCATTGCGAGACGCATGATCCGCTGCGCCTCCGAGGACGTCGGCATGGCCGATCCCAACGCCCTGAGGGCCGCCCTGGCGGCGTTCGAGACCTGGGAGCGGATCGGTCCCCCCGAAGGGGAGCTGGCCCTGGCCCAGGCCGCCGTCTACCTCTCCTCCGCGCCCAAGAGCAACGCCCTCTACCTGGCCGAGAAGGCCGTCAAGGCCGAGATCCGAAAGACCGGGGCGCGTCCCGTGCCCCTTCACCTGCGAAACGCCCCGACCCGGCTCATGCGCCGGGCGGGCTACAGCCGGGGCTATCGCTACCCCCACGATCACCCGGACGGGTGGGTCCCGCAGGACCACCTGCCGGAGGACCTCGAGCAGCGCGACTTCTACACGCCCACGAATCGCGGGATCGAGGAGCGCATCCTTCGCCGAATGAAAGAGCTCCGGGAGCGGAAGCGGTCAGGGAGATGAACCCGGATTCCGTCGTCATCATCGGCGCCGGACCGGCCGGTCTCACCGCCGCCCTCGAGCTGGCTCGACGGGGGGAGCGCCCCCTGGTCCTGGAGAAGCGGTCCCGCCCGGGCGGCATGGCCCGCACCGAGACCCACGCGGGCTGCCGGTTCGACATCGGCGGGCACCGGTTTTTCACCCGGATACCGGAAGTCCGGGACCTCTGGGAGGCCGTCCTGCCCGAAGGCCTGCGCCGGGTACCCCGGCGATCCTCCATCCACTTCAGGGGGCGGTTCATCCGCTACCCCATCGAACTCCCCGACGTGCTCCGGCGTGTCGGGCTCCTCGAGGGGGCCGGAATCCTGCTCAGCTATGCGCAGGCCCGATGCCGCCCGCGTGGGGAGGAGGAGACCTTCGCCCAGTGGATGTCCACCCGGTTCGGGCAGCGCCTCTACGAGATGTTCTTCCGGGACTACACGGAAAAGGTCTGGGGCGTACCGTGCGATCGGCTGGGGGCCGAGCTCGCCGCCGACCGCATCCAGGCGTTCTCCCTCGGCTCGGCCCTGTGGGGGGCTCTGACCGGCCGCAGGAGCCACACGACCCAGATCGACCGGTTCCTCTACCCGGAGGAGGGGGCGGGCATGATGTGGGAGGCGTTCCGGGACCGGGTGGAAGCGCTGGGAGGCGCCGTCCGGACGGAGACCGAGGTGGTGGGGTTGGACCTGGAAGGGGACCGGGTCCGCTCGCTGACCGTGAGGAGCGGCGGAGGCCTCGAGGAGATCCCCGCCGCCCGGGTGATCAGCGGGGCGCCCCTGCGGGACCTGGTGCGGTTCCTCCGGCCGGAGCCCCCGGCGGGGGTGGTGCAGGCCGCGGAGAGGCTCCCCTACCGGGACTTCCTGCTGGTGGGCCTGGTGCTCGGTCGCGGGGATCTCTTCCCGGACCAGTGGATCTACGTCCACGATCCGGACGTGGGCGTGGGGCGCATCCAGAACTTCGGGCGCTGGAGCCGGGCCATGGCCCCGGATTCGGAAAAGACGGCACTGGGAATGGAGTACTTCTGCTCCCAGGGGGACGCGCTCTGGTCCATGGGGGAGGAGAGGCTCGTCGACCTGGCCCGCCGCGACCTGGAGCGGCTGGGCCTGGCACGGGCGAGCGAGGTGGAGGAGGGGGCCGTGTTCCGCCAGACCGAGGCCTACCCCATCACCTTGCGCCGCACCCCGGAGGACGTGCGGACGATCCTGGGGTTCCTCTCCGGGATCTCCAACCTTCAAACCGTCGGCCGGAACGGCCTCCACCGGTACGACAATCAGGACCGGGCCATGCTCACGGGGCTCCGGGCGGCCCGGGCCCTGCTGGGAGACGCCCCGGGACCGGTTCTTCCGGAGGGTGCCTAGGGCCGGTTCCCGCCGAACACCCCGACGACCCCGGTGTCATTCCCCTTCATGGCCCAGTCGCCGCCGATCTCCTCGGCATTGGGCCCGAAGAACCGGCCGTGGCCCTCCTTGTGATCGGCGTTTGTCGTTCCATCGGAGGTGTTCATGGTCCAGACGCCGCCGGAGAGGTCGAAGGTCCCGTCCGCGGCGATCTCCCCGCCCGCTCCGGAAATGGCGGCCGCGTTCGATCCGCCGTCGTTCACGTTCAGATTGAAGTCCTCGACGCGAGCGGTGTCGAAGTTGACGGTGGTGGAGAAGGCGCCGGTCAGCTCCGTGCCGCCTGGGCCGGCTTCGTACATCGTCCCGTGCGCCCCGCCGGTGTAAAGGGCGCTTCCGGTCTGGGTCGCTATGGAGGCCTCCGGGGTGGCCAGGCCCTGGAGCCACCAGCCGGAGTCCACGAAGGAATACTCCCCGCCCGGGCCGAAGGTCCCGCTCTGGGACCATCTCCCGTAGGCGAGGTAGGTGAGCCTGTCGACGGTCGTCTCCGTGGTGGTGACTGCGATGTCGTACTCGGTTCCGTCTACGGTAACGAAGGTGTAGGCGTCGTCGTCCCAGATCAGGTAGTCGCTGCCCGAGATGGAGTCG
>CAYVVQ010000012.1:33476-46247 GCA_964454455.1 uncultured Desulfobacterales bacterium
GAAGGTGTAGGCGTCGTCGTCCCAGATCAGGTAGTCGCTGCCCGAGATGGAGTCGGCCCGGTGCTCGGCCCCGTCCACGAACGCGTTGGGGGTCCGGCTCAGGAACACGTCCTCGAGGGAATCCCCCTCACCGCTGTATATGAGCAGGGTGGCGAAGTAGCCGTACTCCGTCATCTCGGAGGGAGGCGCTTTCTCCTCCCCTTCCTGGGTGCCGAGGCCGGTCTCGATGTTGGTGATGTTCGTCAGGGTGTCGCTCAGGTCGTCCCCGTAACCGGTGAATCCGCCTTCGTCGCCGCCTTCATCCCCTCCACCGGCGCCAGGGCCTCCACCACCGTCTCCCCCGGGGCCGCCTGCGCTCTGCTGAATGCCGGCCAGGATGTCCGGGTTGTAGACCACGGCGCCGGTGCTGGAGTTGTAGGTCCACCCCGGACCCAGAGTGATGCCGTTCACCGTCACGGTCCCGTCGCCGCAGGCGGCCACGGTGACCGGTGTCCCGCCGGGGCCGGTCTGGGCGAGATAGGGACCCAGGCTGTTTCCGCTGTCCGCGACCCGGATCCCTCTGCTGTCCGCCTGCTTCTCGTCGGTCCAGTAGACGTGGGCCCCGAACTTGGTCCCCCGGACCCCCATCACCGCGGTGGGGGTCTTCACCTGGAAACGCATCTTTTTGAACCGGAAGAGCCGCATGGCATAGAACATGGCCTTGCCTTTGACCATGCTGAAGACGGAGGTCTTCTCCCCCTTGTCCACCTCTGCGCCGTAGTCGTCCACGCTGAAGCGGGTCTCCGGCGCCAGGCTCACCACGTCCTCGTTGGTGAACCGGAGCCGGCAGCGGGTCTCGGGCAGGGTGTAGAACTCGTCGTTCTCGTGCACGGGATCGCCTTCGCTCCCCAGAAAGGCCTCCCGCGTGGACCGGTGGAGCACCACCACGGTCCCTTCGAGGGCGTGGATGGTCCCGGCCATCTTGAAGGAGCTGGGGGTGTACGCCTCCCGGATGCGAAGGTCGCGCATGTCCTCGGGGAGGAGCGCCGGCGACACGGCGGACGGGCTGCCGCCCGCGGTCCGTGGATGGACGGAAAGAAGCCCCAGGAGCAGGATCGTGATCAGGAGAGGAACGGGCAGGGCTGTACGGTTCATGGTTCTCCTCCACCGCAGACGGCGGGCGGCCGCCGGGAGAGAAAAGGATGGGTCGGGGGAGCTTGGCGATCTGGGCCGTGAAGCGCTCGAGATCAGAGACATACTGTATTTTCTGTTTTCCAGAAAATCAAGTTTATTTACTATTGCCCGGCAGTTGGGTATGAATCGGGGTCATCTGCTTTTTGCGACGGCAGGACACCCGCCCAAAGGGGGGCCCATGGCTCCGGAGATCTCCGTCGTCATTCCCGTGCGAAACATGGCCCGGACCCTTCCGCTCTGCCTGGCCTCGGTGCTCCGAAGCGAAGGGCTCCCTGGGGAACCCGAGATCATCGTCGTGGACGACGCCTCGGAGGACGGGTCCGCCAAGGTCGCCTCCCGGTTCCCCGTTCGGTTGATTCGATTGTCCCGTTCCCGGGGGGGAGGCCCTGCGCGCAATGCCGGGGTCGAACGCGCGCAGGGCGGCATCCTGTTCTTCACGGATGCGGACGTGGAGCTTGCCCCGCAGACCCTCCGGCTGGTGCTGGAGAGCTTTCGGGCCCGACCGGACCTGCACGCGCTTTTCGGCGCCTACAGCGAGGAGTGCCCCCGCCCCGATTTCTGGAGTCAGTACAAGAACCTGCACCACCACTTCATCCACCGGACCGCGCCGGGTCCCGCGTCCACCTTCTGGACCGGGTGCGGGGCGGTCCGTCGCGAGGTCTTTCTCCGGCTGGGAGGCTTTCGAGACGTCCCGCATCTCTGCGACATCGATTTTGGATATCGGATCACCCAGGCGGGGTATCGCGTGGAGCTCCTCCCCCACATTCAGGTCCGGCACCACAAGCCCTACACCCTCCGGCGCCTGCTGCGCTCGGAGGTCCGGGAACGCGCCGTCCCCTGGACGGGGCTGCTGCTCGAGCACAGACGGCTGTTCGGGGGGCTGAACACCCGGCCCTCCCAGGTGCTCAGTGTGGCCGCGGTCTACCTGGGTCTGATCTCCATCCTGCTCCCGTGGTCCGCGGGCGGCAGGGCGGCCGCTGCCGCCCTGGTCGCGGTCGGTCTGCTCAACCGGCGATGGGCGGCCTTCTGCCTGAGGAAGCGCGGCCCCGGGTTCGCCGTTCGGGCCATACTCATGGAGTTCTTCTACTTTCTCTACAGCGGGTTCGGCATGGTCCTCGGGGCCCTCCTGTGGGGAGCCCGGACCGCACTCGCCCGGCTTCCCTGGGGGCGATCCGGCCGCCTGGAGGGACCTCCATGAAGCAACGGACCTTCCGCATCCCGGCCCTCTCCCTCCTGGTGATGGCGATCGCGGTCGTGTTCGGGCAGGTGGCCGGCTTCTCCTTCGTGAACATCGACGACGGGGTGTATGTCTCGGAGAACCCCCACGTACGGGAGGGGCTCTCCCGGGAAGGGGTGTCGTGGGCGTTTCGCACGGCGCGCTCGGGACATTGGCACCCACTGACCTGGCTGTCCCACATGCTCGACGTGGAGCTCTTCGGTCTGTGGGCCGGCGGTCATCACCTGATGAACCTTCTGATCCACCTGGCCAACACGCTGGTGCTCCTCGGCCTCCTGGAGCGAATGACGGGCTCTTTCTGGAGATCCCTGACGGTCGCGGCCCTGTTCGCCTTCCATCCCGCCCACGTGGAGGCCGTCGCCTGGGTGGCGGATCGCAAGGATCTGCTGAGCACGCTCTTTGCGCTCCTGGCGGTGCGCGCATACGTGGAATACGCGCGGTACAACCGAACCCTCCTCTATGTCGTCTCCCTGCTCCTCTTCGCCTTGGCCCTGACCGCCAAGTCCATGGCCGTGACGCTCCCCGTGCTGCTCCTCCTTCTGGATTGCTGGCCGCTGCGGCGGGCGGGCGAGGCCCCCCGGAGGCTCCGGCACTCGGGCGCAGAGGGTCGCGGGTCTCCCGGCGCTCGGTGGGTCCCCCTGATCCGGGAGAAGGTCCCGTTTCTGCTGCTCTCCCTCGGGATGTCCCTCGTGACCCTTCACGCCATGATGGGGGAGGCAGGAAAGGCCTGGACCGATGATCCGCTCGGGGCCCGTCTGGCGCACGCCCTCTCCTCCTACCTGCACCAGCTCCTCAAGACGGTCTATCCCGTGGGGCTGGTCGTGCACTATCCCGCCCCCACGCCGATCCTGGCGTGGGAGTGGGCCTCGGCTCTCCTTGTGCTGGCCGCGGGGACCGCCATCGTGCTGCGCCTCCGGGCCCGGTTGCCTTACGCCCTCATCGGATGGCTCTGGTTCCTCGTGGCGCTCCTGCCGGTGTCGGGCCTCCTCCACCTGGGCGGCACCCCCTGGGCGGATCGATACACCTACCTCCCCCACATCGGTCTCTTCATCCTGCTCGCGTGGGGTGCGGCGGACCTGGCCGAGCGGGGCGGCACCGGGAGGCTTCGGGCCCTGCTTCGATCCTCGGGTGTCGCTCTGCTGGGGCTCCTCTGCGTGCTCTCCTTTTTTCAGGCCGGCCGCTGGCGGGACAGCCGAACCCTCTTTCAACACGCGGTCCGGGTGAGCCCCCAGAGCGCCCTGGCCCGCACCAACCTGGGCCTGGCACTGGCTTCCCAGGGAGAGAACGGGGAAGCGGAAAAGCAGTTCAGGGCGGCCCTGCGGTCCCGCTCCGATTGGGTGGAAGCGCATCGGAACCTGGGGATCGTGCTCGCCCGGATGGGGCGGATCCCCGAGGCCTCCAGACACCTGGAAGAGGCCGCCCGCCTCGAGCCGGGTCATGCAGACATCTCGAGCTACCTGGCGCGGTGTCACCTGGTCCTGGGCCGGGTGGAGGAAGCCGAGGCCGCCTGCAGGAAGGCGCTCACCCTCGAGCCCGGCCACCCCGGGGCCCTGGTCAACCTGGGCGAGGCGCTTCTGCGTCAAGGAAAGGTGCGCGAGGCTGAGAGGGCTTACAGGCCGGGCCTGCGGAGGTTCCGGGGGGATGTGGCCCGCCCCATGAACGGGCTGGCCGGAGCGCTGGCCGCCCAGGGCCGTCTGGACGAAGCGGCGGCCGTCCGCAGGCAGCTGCTGCGCATCGCCCCCGGCTTCGGCGAGAACTGGTACCGTTTGGCCGTGGAGTCCTACCTCATGGGGGACGAGGCTTCGGCACTCGAATACTGCCGCCGGGCCCTGGAGCTCGGCTACGAGGGCGTGGAGGCGGCGTTCCTGGAGCGGCTGGAGCGCCCCTAGCTCCCGGCCGGGTCCTTTGCGCAAGACCTTTCGAGGCGGTGGCCCCCATAGCCCTCCCCGTGCCCTCGCCTCAAAACAAAGCAGGCCCCACCGGATGGCGTGAGGCCTGCTTCATCCTGTTCGAGCCGGCCCGGATGCCCGTCCGGACCCTCTCGTCTTACGGCTGCTTCTGGCCGGCGAACACGCCCCACGCACCGACGTTCGAGCTGGGGCACTGGGCGGCGAACGCCCCGGCCTGCTCTGCGGCGCCCGGGCCGTAGTGGGCGCCGTTCACGCCCCAGTTGTCGACCGAGCTCCCGTCAATGTTGAAGGTCCCGTCCGGGTAGCTGATGTGGAACTCGCCGGCGGAGTTGATGGAGCCCGTTCCGGACTGCGTGAAGTCGATACTGTGGCCGCCGCCCGAGGCGGTGAGGTGAAAGTCCTTGATGTGAGCGGCGGCGAAGTCGACCTGGGAGCTGTAGCTCCCGACGAGGTCGGCCTGCTCGGTCTTGCTGTAGTAGGTCCCGCGGACCGCGCCGGAGTAAGTGTACGCCCCACTCATGGCGGCGATGTCCGTGCTGTCCGTGGGGTAGCCCTCCACGAACCAGAACCGGTTGAGGAGCTCGAAGTCCGTGGCGCCGATGGTGGGGAACGGCGGGGTATCCGCCATGTGGTATCCCCACTGGACGTAGCTGTACTGGCCCAGGTAGGTGGCGGACCCTTCGAGGCTGAAGACATCCGAGGTGCCGAGACCGAAGACAGTCACGTTCGCCTCGTCGTTGCCGCTGGTGTTCTCGTTCGCCCAGACGTTGCTGGCCCCGTTCATGACTCCGTAAGCGTAAGCGTCTCCCAAAGGGTCGATCTGCTGGATGTGGTTGCTCGCAAAGGCCTCGGCCACGTCGCCCGTGGACCGCTCGAGCAGGAAGGCGGAGAAGTATCCCTTCAGCGGGCTGCTGGCGGTGCCGTCGAACGGGGTGAATGAATCCGTTTCCTGGGTCTGGTCCCCCGTTTGAATATTGGTCACGTCCGTGACGGTGTCGGTGATCTCGCTGGTGTCCTGGGGCGCCGTCTCCTCGCCGGGGACCTGGTCGCCCTCCTGGACGGCGGGCTGGGTGGGCGGGGGCTCGTCACCGTCATCGCCCTCCTCCCGGACCTGGGTGTCCTGCTGGATCCGGTTCAGGGTCCGGTTGGTGGGGTCGTAGGTCTTCCGGCCGGTTCTGGTGTTGAAGGTCTCATTGGCGTTGACGAGGGCCAGCCGGTTCCCCGTGCCGCGATCGTTGACGCCCAGAGTGCC
Organism: uncultured Desulfobacterales bacterium; assembly: GCA_964454455.1. GTDB lineage: Bacteria > Desulfobacterota > DSM-4660 > Desulfatiglandales > HGW-15 > JAIPEI01. Next base: position 39,049 of record CAYVVQ010000012.1, read on the forward strand.
GTCGCCGCAGGCCACCTCGGTTCCGCTCTCCTCTCCTCCGCCGGTCTGGGCCAGGAGGACGCCGAACCCGCGCCCGCTGTCCGCGACACGGACGCCGGCGCTGTCCGCGGTCTTTTCGTCCAGCCGGAAGACGTGGATCCCGAACTTGGTCCCTCGAACCCCCACGACGGCCGTGGGGGTCTCGACCTTGAACCGGGTCTCCTTGTACCGGAAGAGCCGCAGGGCGTAGAACATGGCCTTGCCCTTGAGCATGCTGAAGACGGAGCGCTTCTCTCCTTGTCCCCGCCGGTCCTCGAAGGCCTCCACGGCGAACCGGGTGTCCGGCGCCATGTTCACCACGTCGTCGGTGTAGAACCGGATGCGGCAACGGGAGTCGGCCAGGGTGTTCAGCTCGTCGTTTTCGTGGATCCTGTCCCCCGGCTTCCCGAAGTAGGCCCGCCCGTCGGCCCGGTGCACCACCACGACCCGCCCGTTCAGGGCATGCAGCACGCCCACCTCCCGGAGGTCGGAGGGGATGTAGCCGTCCTGCACCTCGAGATCCCGCAGGTTCTCCGGCAGGGTGTCCGCGGGGACGCCCGTGCCGCGGTCCTGCTGGGCGGCGGCCGTTCCGCACCAGGCGAGTATCAGGCACAGCACGAGGCTGCCGAGAGCGCGGCTCCATTTCCTTGCTTCCGTCATTGACTTTCCTCCTCCGGACTCATGAAGCGAACGGCCTGGGTCGGATCCCCGTAGACGTGGATCTCCACCCGCCGATTCAGTCCTCTCCCTGAGGCCGTGTCGTTCGAGGCCACCGGATCGGCCGGTCCGTACCCCTCGGCCGTGATGCGGTTTCCCTCCATGTAGTATCTGTCGATGAGGATCTGCTTCAGGGTCTCCGCCCGCTTGCGGCTGATGCGCAGGTTCGCCTCCCGATCCCCGCTGGTGTCGGTGTACCCCTTGAGCACCAGCCGGTAGTTGGAGCGCAGGGGCGTCTTGATCACGTCCGTGAGCTCCAGGAGATAGGGATGAAAGGCGTCGGGCGGCTCCACGGCGTACGGTTCGTACCGGACCGTGATCACCTTTCCCAGGTAGACCTCGACCCCGGCGTCGCGGTGGGCCCACTCCCACACCTTGAGGAACTCCAGCGGGGAGGGTCCGGTCCGGGCGAACCCGGACCCGGTGAGGACCAGAAGAAGGCCCGCGATCGCAACGAGACGTGGTGCGCGTCCGTGTTTCATGGCGGTGAACCGCCTTTCGGGGGGTGCGGCTGTCTAAAACTTGAATCCCACGCTGAGATTGTAAATGAACTTGTCGAAGTCGTAGAGCGCCACGGTGGAGTCGTTGTCGATGTAGTTGAAGGAGACCGACGTGAAGTAGTGCTTCGCGAAGTTCCGGCTCAGGACGGTGTAGAGGTTTTGCCTTTTGTCCCTTCGGTGCTCCCCCTGCGGCCAGAGCAGGGCGGCCGCCGTGTAATGCTTGAGGGTGTACTTGTACCGGGCGTAGAACTCCATGTCCCAGTCGAACATGCTGAAACGCTTGAAGTAGGACGCGGCCCAGTGGACCGCGTCGTATCCGAACCGGGGATCCTTGGCGTTGCTGTCCTCATGCGCCACGCTGAAGGAGAGGATGTCTCTTCGCTGGTTCAGGTAGAGGTTCGTGGCGAGCTCCAACAGCCTCTTGAGGTTGTCCTGGCCGGTCTTGACGTTGGGCGGGTTGTTGGGCTCGTAGGTGTCGCGGATGTAGCTGTAGGTCCCTTTCAGGCTGAACTTGGGGGTGATGAAGTACTCGTAGCTCGGAGAGATGTCCCACGTGTCGAACAGGTGATCGTGCTCGAAGTTGTTCTGGGCGTATCCGAAGGGAAGCTTGAACACGCTTTTGGGGGTGACCCACCACGGACCCGTGGTCACTCGCCAGTGCAGGAAGTCGAACTCGATGTACTCGAAGTTGTGGGTGTTGTACAGGGTGCCGGTGGTGTTCCACATCAGGCCGCGGCGGTCCCCCATGTCGTAGAGGACGTTTCCGGACATGTTCAGGACGAACACCTCGTCCCGTGCCTCTTTCTGGGAGTCCGTGAGCGGGCCGATGAGACCGCCCCCGGGGACCTGAATGAAGAACTCGTCCGGTCCCGCGCTCACGTTGGTGTCCTTCTGGATGCCGAAGGAGACGCGGAGGTTGGGATAGAACCTCCGGGTCTTGGCGTCGATGGAGGCGAGGAGCTTCTCGATGTTCCGGCGCACCGGCTCCGGGGGTTCCGCCTCGAGCACCGTGCTCAACTCGCGGCGGGCATCCGCATAGCGACCCAGCCCGAAGTAGACCGTGGCGAGCTCCAGCCTGACGCGGTGAAGGTTGGGGTCCACCCGGAGCATCTCTTGAAACTTCCGGACGGCCAGCTCGGTCTCCCCGGCCTTGGCCGCGCAGGACCCCAGCCAGAAGGCCACGTCCATGGTCTCCACGGTGTCGGCGACGTCCTTGAAGATGGGCAGCGCGCGCGCGTACTCCCGGTCGTAAAAAAGGGTGAGCGCATCGGCCAGCTTGCGGTCCAGCTCGTCCACCTCTTCAGGGCTCATGGTCCGGAGCTTTTCGAGGGCCTTCTCGTCGTGCTCCTCGGAGGCTGCGGTCTTCGTGAGCCCTGTACCCTCCGCCGGCTCGTTCTGGGCAAGGGCGGGCGCGGCAAGGATCAGAACGGCTGCCAGCGGAATCAAGAGAAAGAGCGGTCGGACCACGTTTTTCGGATTCATGATGCCTCCACATCAGGTTCGTCCTGGGTTTGCCGGGCGAGACGGGACCGGGGATCGCCGTCTTCGGCTGCCCTTGGGCGGGGATTCACAAGACCTTAGAAATTCTGGAGAAAGTTATGCTAGCCCTGTCATGATGTCAAGAAAAAAAAGCCCTCGGGTGAGGGATTCAAGCTTTTTGTCTGCCCAACCGCCGTGCCAGGCCCAGGAATCGAGCCCTCTCCAGGACCAGGGTGGCGACGAGGATCAGGAACTGGACGCCGCAGATCAGGGACTCGAGAAGCAGGATCCCGCGGGAGCTCTGAGCGAACAACAGGAGGGGGGTGAGGAGACCGGTGACCGCCAGGAAGACATACCGCCAACGGATGGAGGGAATTCCCTCCACCGCGCGAAGGACGTCCGCGATGCGAAGAAAGACGAACACCAGCAGGAGGTCCGCGACGCTCCAGAAGAGCCCCTGTACCTTGGTGGAGACCAAGTAGGCTTCCGGGGTGAAGTGGCTGGCAATCCAGAGGAAAGCGGGATCCAGGCGGTCCATGGTCAAGCCCCCCGCCTTTTCAGAACGCGGTAGGCCCGAATGCCCTCGACGGCCACCACCCACTCGAACAGGATCCAGAAGACGCCGCAGACCCGGATGTAGAAGAGGGAGATCCCGGTCACCTGTCTGACGCCCAGGCCGAACCGGTCCACCGCATGAAAGAGGCCGGCCTGGTAGCAGAGGTAGAGGAGGAGCAGACCGGCGGTCAGCAGGACGATGGACCATGCGGAGCCGGAAGCGGCGGGATCCCGCTCTCCGGAGGGACCCTCAGCGGCCCGCAGGAGTCCCCCGAGCCGGAGAACGTAGACCATGATGCACCCTTCCAGCGCGACCCACACCGTGCAGAAGAAGTTCCACAGCCCCCAGCGATAGAGGGTCCGGGGCAGGCGGTCGTCGAGATCGAGGACCCGTGCGAGAAGGGGCTCTCCCAGGAACAGCAGGCCGCCCAGGAGGGCCGTCCCGACGGCGGCGGGCGCGATTCCCCGTCTCCGCCCCTCCCCGCCCATGGCGAGAAGGTAACCCCAACGCACGGCCACCAGGATGGCCGCCTCGGCCAGGGTCCAGAAGAGCGCCATGCTCTTGACGAAGAGGTACATGAGACGATCATCCTCGAGTCGGGAGCCGTCCCCGGGCCGGGGGGGGGCTCCCGGGATCTTCTCAGGGAAAAAGGCCGGGCGACCCGTAGATCCACCCCCCGGTGACGAAGAGCGTCCCCATGAACCCGGCGGCGAGGGCTGAGGCCAGGACCACGGCCCGGGCGGGAACGCGGCCCCCCGTGGGAGAGGCCTCGGTTCCCCGGCGGAGGGCCACCAGGCCGCCGGCGCCGAAGAGCAGGGCGAGAATCGCCTTGAGGGGCAGCTTTCGGGGGACCTCCTCCGGGCGGACCGCAACGGGGGCGTCCTCGACCATGCGCTGGACCTGGGCGTTCGTGAGATCGGGGTTCGCGACGCGGAGGCGCCGCGCCAGATCCTCCCGCCGCTCCTGCACGACTTGCCGCTTCGCCTCCTCGAAGGCCGCCTGCGGTGCGTCCAAGGCGCGTGAACGGGCCCCGGTGGCCTGGTAGAGTCCTGCGTAGGCGCCCACGGCCGCCCCGGCCGTAATGGAGAGGACCAGGATGCGGCCCGCGAACGACCTCGAGGGAAACCACTGCCCCACCCAGGCCGAGAACCTTTCCACGGCCGCAAAACCGAGAAACGGCGCGGCCGCCAGAAAGGGAATGCACGCCCAGGAGATGCCGACCGATCCGCCATCCATCCAGGCCACGGGGTCCCCCTGCCCGTAGTACAGCCCCAGCGCGGCGTAGGCCGTGCCTCCGAGAAGGCTGACGCCCGCGAACAGGATCCAGAAGCCGTCGAGGAGGCGACCGCGGGCGGGGATCCCGAACCGATGGAGCACCATCGCACCCGTGATCAGGTTGACAGCGATGCCGGAGCAGGCCACCAGCAGACGGACCGAGGTCCCGGCCCCGTCCGGCAGCTCGTGGAGCACCCGTCCCCCGCCGAGGAGGCTGACGTGCACGGCGTTCACCCAGCCCCCCGAGGCCACGACGGTCAGGGCGTGGCCCAGGAACTCGTGCAGGATCGTGGCCAGACGGGTGCCGAGGACCAGGAAGGCGAGCAGCAGGAGGTCGAAGAGAAGGAGCCTGCCCAGGGACGCCCGCATCTTGGTGGGGGCGGGCCCGGCTGACTCCGGCATGGAAATCACGCTCCCCGCTGCAGTCTCATCGCTCATGACGACGCCTTCTCTCCCCGCCCCGAGCACTCCTCCAGCAGGTCGTCCGCGGTCATGACGCGAAGGAGCGGGTAGAGCGGGTTCCGCCGGTAGAGGCCCAGGGTCTGCTCGTGAAGCTCCCGGGAGGCCGCTGCGGCCCCGTCCTCCAGGAGCACGGCCTTGAAGTCGCAGCAGAGGGCGTCCATCACGGTGGTGAGGACGCAGAAGTTCGTGGCGATGCCGCCCACGGCGCAGAGCCCCACATCCCGTTCCCGGAGCCAACGGTCCAGCCCCGTCCGGAAGAAGGCGCTGAACCGGGGCTTGGGGAGCCAGAGGTCATCTTCTTCCCGGTCCAGGTCCTCCACCACCTCCGCCCCGGCCGTACCCGCGAGGGAGTGGGGCGACATGCGGCCGGAGAAGATGAAGTCGGTCCGGTGAAAGGCGTCCGTGGCGAAGACCACCGGCCACCCCTGCTTTCGGAAGGCACGGCTCAGCCGGTTGAGCGGTTCGACGATCTCCCGCGCGAAGGGCGTGATGGGCAGGTTGTGCGCCTCGTCGAAGTTGTCCCGCACCATGTCGATGACGAGGAGCGCCGGCTTCCTTCTCTGGTTCGTGTCTTCGGGCATCCCTGTTTTCCTCTCTTCTCGAATTCTTCCCCCTCAGCTCGTTTTCCGGTTCCTCGTGCCTTGCTCCTTGCTCCTTTCACCTTTCCCCTCCCCCCTTCTCCTTTCGAAGCTCCTGGACCCGCCCCGCGATCAGCCGGGCCGCCTCCTCCACCTGCTCCATGGTGTTGCTCCGGCCCAGGGTCAGCCGCAGGGCCCCCATCCCGACCTCGGGGGGGACGCCCATGGCGGAGAGCACGTGGGAGAGGGTCACGAACCGATCATGGCAGGCCGCGCCGGTGGAGGCGAAAAGGGTCGGGATGCCCTCCAGGATGCGGCCGCCCTCCAGGCCGGGCACGGAGACGAACAGGGTGTTGGGCAGCCGCCCCTCCTGCGGGCCGTTGAGCACCAGGCCGTCCACTGAATCGAAGAGGATCGCCTGCAGCCGGTCCCGCATGGCCCGCAAGGCCTCCATGTCCCGGGGAAGCCGCTCCTCGGCGATCCGGCAGGCCTCGCCCAGCCCCGCCGCGAGGGCCGCGCTCTCGGTCCCCGCTCGAAGGCCTCCCTCCTGGGCGGCGCCGTGGATCAGAGGGATGAGGGATCGTCCCTTGCGCACGAACAGGGCGCCCACGCCCTTGGGCGCGTAGAGCTTGTGTCCGGCCACGGTGAGAAAGTCCACGCCGAGCTCGCCCACGTCCACCGGGATCTTGCCCACGGCCTGAGCCGCATCCGTGTGGACGGGCACGCCCCGCTCTCGCGCGATCCGGGCGATCTCGCGGACGGGCTGAAGGGCGCCCGTCTCGTTGTTCGCGAGCATGACGGAGACCAGCGCGGTCCGGGGCTCGATGGACTCCCGAACGGCGTCGGGGTCCACCAGGCCCCGCCCGTCCACGGGCAGCACGGTCAGCCCCGCGCCCAGCTCGGCCAGGTGGAGGGCCGGGTTGAGCACGGCGGGGTGCTCGATGGCGCTGGTGATCACATGGTACCGGGAGGCCTCGGCCGGGTTCACGACGCCTTTGAGCACCGTGTTGTTGGACTCGGATCCCCCCGAGGTGAAGACGATCTCGGAGGGTTCGCAGCCGAGGAGGCGGGCCACGTGGGCGCGGTGCGTCTCCAGGGCCTCCCGGGCGCGGCGCCCCGGGGGATGGGGGCTGGAGGGGTTGCCGTAGGCCTCCTCGAAGCAGGGCTGCATGACGGCGAGCACGTCCGGATCCACGGGCGTCGTTCCGTTGTGGTCGAGGTAGATGGAAGGGGATGCCGGTCCGGGCATGGGGGACGCCTCCGGTGATCTCGTGGTCGACTCGGCCGTCCTGTGGTTCCGGGCGGCCGGAAAGGCCCGCAAAACGGGCGATTACGAATGATACGGCATCTTTTGTGAATTGACAACCCGTGGCTTTGGTGTTAAATCTTCGAGAGATTATAGCCCTTTGGAAACCTATTCGATCCCGGCGTCCCCAGGTGGGAGCCCGGGTGAAAGAGAGGCCCTCGAGGCCGGGGAGATGGTCATGGCAGCCGACAAGAGCAAGAACTTCGTTCTCTGGTTTCGGGAGATCGGGATCGCGGACGTTCCCATGGTGGGGGGGAAGAACGCGAGCCTGGGGGAGATGTTCCAGCAGCTGGAGGGGGCGGGGATCA
>CAYVVQ010000013.1:0-46114 GCA_964454455.1 uncultured Desulfobacterales bacterium
CCAGGTTGGGGACCCCGTCGATGCCGCGGTTCTCCTGCAGGGACCGCAGCAGCCGCACGAGGGTCTGCTCCCCCTGGGCCTCCACCACGAAGGCGTCCACGAGGCCGCGAAACGAGCCCAGGTAGCCCATGGCCTCGGGGCTGAGGTCGTCCCCTTCCTCCAGGACCTTCTTGACGAGCATGCCCCCGGCCACCACCGGCACGTCCGGGGCGCAGGCCTTGATCTCCCGGGCCATCCGCTTGATGTCCTCCATGAAGACGAAGTTGGAGGAAAGGCAGACCGCCAGGGGACCCCCGTCCAGGACCGCCGGGAGATCGGCCAGGGCGTAGTTCTGGACGATGACGGGGTCGAACCCCGCCGCCCGGAGGAACTGGTACATGTAGATGCCGTTCAGGGTGGCGGAGGTGGCCAGGGAGTGGTTGGCGGCGACGTTTCGGGGGGTCAGCTCGACGTGGCGCCGGCCGTTCCGGACGTAGTTCATCAGGTCCAGGAGGTCCGTGAACCGCCCGTCCAGCTCGAGGAGCAGGGAGCGGAGGTTCCGGTGGACGCCCCGCTGCAGGGAGGGCAGGTCCAGCCCGGGGTAGCGTTCGGCCTGCCGCTCGGCGCGCCTCTCCGCCCCGGCCATGCGCTCACGGAGGTGGGCGTCCCCGTCCAGGGGATGGTCCATGGCGACGAAGACGACGCGGTCGGAGCGTCCCGCGGGGGGGGTTGTGCCGGTTCGCGCCCCGTGTGTCATGTCCGCAGAACGCCGTAGAAGTCGCCGGTCCTGTCCAGCTTGTCGCCCACCGGGGTGCCGCAGACCTGGCAACGGTACTCGTACTTGTCGCCTTCGGGAAGGACGAGCAGCAGGAACTTCCTCACCGGCACGGCCGCCTTGCATTTGGGGCAGTAGAGCTCGGTGGCCTCGAGCTGATCGAACTCCCGGTTGGGGTCGCCGGCGCCGCCGGCAGGGGGCCCGCTGGAAGGCGGGTAATCGTATGGCCCGTAAGTCATGACTGAAACCTCTGGTTTTTCACGCCCAGGTTGTGTTACACATAAACCTTTGCGGGGTGGTCGTGTCCCCGGCCCTGTTTCCCTTGCCTGGGTTTCACTATAGGCATCCGCGCATCCAAAGGCAAGCCCGGTGGGGCACCCGTTCCAAGGAGGAAACATGAAGGTCAAACAGATCGACCACATCGGCATCGCGGTCAAGAGCCTCGATCAGGCAGGCCGGTTCTACACCGACGTGCTGGGTCTCCCGACTCAGGAGACGGAGACCGTGGAGGATCAGAAGGTCACCGTGGCCTTCATCCCCGTCGCGGACAGCGAGGTGGAGCTGCTGGAGTCCACGGAGCCGGACGGGCCCGTGGCCCGCTACATCGAGTCGAAGGGCGAAGGGATCCAGCACATCGCCTACCGGGTGGAAAACCTCGACGAGGCCCTGGCCGAGCTCAAGGAGAAGGGCGTCCGCCTGATCGACCAGGAACCGAGGAAAGGCGCCGGCGGAGCGCGCATCGCTTTCATCCATCCCAAGGAGACCCACGGCGTGCTGGTCGAGCTCTGCGAGCGGGAATGAGGATCGGTGACGCCGGATCGCGCTACCGCTTCGCCCGCGGGAGCACTTTGCGCTCCAGGTAGTCCACGCAGGCGGCCATGGAACGGGCGCACTTGTCGCGCCGCCCGCTTCGATGCTCCGGATCCCTGAGAAGCGTCCCCGGGCCCCCTCCCCGAATGCGTCCCCGCACGGCCTCCGGAAGCTCCTCGGGCAGGTCCACGCCGTTCATGAGCGCCCAGGCGAGGGTCCAGGCCCTGGCCACGTTGTCGACGTCGTACCCGCCTCCCCCCAGCGCCACCCAGGGCTTTTCCAAATTTCGCAGGAAGGCGACCACCCGGCACAGGCTGTTCGTGGTCAGCTCGAGGTCTGCGAGGGGATCGTCGCGGAAGGTGTCCACTCCCAGCTGGGTGACGATCACGTCCGGATCGAAGGAAGCGATCAGGGCGGGAACGACGGCCTGGAACCCCGTCCAGAAGACCTCGTCGTCCGTACCCGGCATCATGGGCACGTTCACCGAGAAACCCTCCCCCGCCTCCCGGCCAGTCTCGGTCATCCGGCCCGTGCCCGGAAACAGGGTGCGGCCGTCCTGGTGAAACGACACGGTGAGCACCCTCGGATCCTCGTAGAACGCCCACTGGACCCCGTCCCCGTGGTGGGCGTCGATGTCCAGGTACAGGACCATTCGACCCCTCTCCACCAGGCGCTGGATGGCGATCACCGGATCGTTCACGTAGCAGAACCCCGAGGCGCGGTAGGAAGCCGCGTGGTGCAGGCCCCCGGCGATGTTGAAGGCCGTCCTCGACCGTTCCTCCAGGATCCGGTCCGCACACTGAAGCGACGCGCCCGTGTGGAGAAGGGACCACTCCCACATGCCGTCGAACATGGGGTTGTCGCCCGGGCCGATCCCGTGGGTGTAGTAGCCCGAGAGCCGCCCGCGGCTGGCCCTCTTGAGCGCGTTCACGTAGGACGCGGTGTGGAAACCCAGAACCGCATCCTCCACGGCGCTCTCCGCCTCCACCAGGCTCACGCCGGGGAGATCCAGGAGCCCGTATGCGCGACAGAGCTCATGTGTCATGCGGAGCCGTTCGATTCGAAGGGGATGGGAGGGGCCGTAATCGAACTCGAAAAACTTCTCTGTGTACACGAACGCGCTTTTCCTCATGTCTGAAGGGCACCTTTTCAAAATACGGTCGCCGACGTCGTATTCTAGTGACCCGGCTCGACGGGTGTCAACCTCCCTCATCCCGAAGCGCTCCCCTGCGGCGCGGCCTCGTGCACATTTCCCGTGACCTCGCCCGCCTCATGATGTATAGAGGAAAGCGGTACGCCTCGTAAAACCCGGCCGAAGGCGCCGCGAGGCCCGCCTCCATGACGAACGACGCCATCCGCTCCGTATCGGACCGCGCCTACGCCCCCGACAGGGACGGCGGCTGAATCCAAACCCATGCCTGACGAGCCAAGCAACCCCGGCGAGACAGAGGCCCCGAGCCACGCGGCATCCCCCGTGGAGGAATCGAGGCGGGAGCCGATCGAGACGGTGCCCGGCGTGACCGGGGTCGTGCTCGCCGGCGGCAGAAGCCGCCGTTTCGGCCGGAACAAGGCCCTGGCGAACGTTCACGGCGCTCCGATGATCGAACGGGTCGTGCGGGTGCTCCAGCAGGTGTTCGACCGCGTGATTCTCAGCGCCAACGACCCGGAGCCCTACCGCTTTCTGGGTCTCCCCACCGTGGAAGACATCCACCCGGGTGTCGGCCCGCTCGGGGGCCTCCACGCCGGCCTGACCCACATGCCCGACGACGCCGGCTTCTTCACGGCCTGCGACATGCCGTTTCTCGATCCCGGCCTGATCCGTTACATGGCCCGTCTCTCCCCCGGGGCGGACGCCGTGATCCCCAAGATCGGGAAGTACGTGGAGCCGCTCCACGCCCTCTATGGCAAACGGTGCCTGGCCCCCCTGCTCCAGGCGATCGAAAGGGGGGAGCGCCGCATCGTCTCCTTTTATCCGGCCATTCGAATCCGGTATGTGACCGAGAGCGAGATTCGGGCCTTCGATCCGAACCTCGACGCCTTTACCGATGTCAATCGCCCCGAGGAGCTGCGACCTTCCATGGAGCCCCCGGAAGGACGCGAGGAGTGACGGATCCGCGTCGTGCAGTGCATTTCGCTTTGTCGGCGGTCGATGGATAGACGACCCGCCCCAGGGTGGAGAGACGAGTCATGCTCGAGCTTGCGTTTGCGTTCGGCTTTGCCGTGGTGATCTCCGGAGGGTGCTCGCTGTTCGAGGCCGTGCTCTACTCCGTTCCCATGCGCCACGTGGAAACCCTGGCCCAGTCCAGACCGGGCCCTGGACGTGTGCTCAAGGAGCTCAGGCAGAACGTGGAAAAGCCCATCACCGCCATCCTGTCCCTGAACACCATTGCCAATACGGCCGGCGCCGCCGTGGCGGGCGCGGCGGCCACCGCCGTGTTCGGGTACGAGTGGATCGGGACCTTCTCCGCCTTCTTCACCCTCTCCATCCTGGTGTTCTCCGAGGTCATCCCCAAGACGGCCGGGGTGGTCTACGCCCGGCGGCTTGCGCCGCACGTGGCCTATCCGCTCCAGGTACTGGTGATCGTCATGGCCCCGGCGATCTGGCTCTGCAGCCACATCACCCGTTTCATCTCCAAGCACCGGGCCCTCGACACCATCTCCCCGGACGAGCTGAAGATCATGGCCCAGGTCGGCTTCCAGGCGGGCAGCATCCAGCCCTACCAGAAGCGGGTGATCGAGAACATCCTCTCCCTGGAGAACAAGGCCGTCAAGGAGGTGATGACGCCGCGGACCGTGATCTTCTCCCTGAGCGAGCACCTCACCGTGCAGGAGGCCGCCGGCCGGGTCTCCCGCTGGGAGCACAGCCGCTTCCCGGTGTACGACCACGACGTGGAGGACGTCGTGGGGATCGTCCTCACGCGGAAGCTGTTCATGGCCCTTCAGGGGGAGGGGGAGACCCGCCTGACGGACCTCATGGAGCCCGTTCAGTTCGTCGTGGAGACCGCCCACCTGGACCAGGTGTTCCGGCGGTTCATGGGCTCCAGGCAGAAGCTCTTCGTGGTGATCGACGAGTACGGCGGCGTGGCCGGGCTGGTCACCATGGAGGACATCCTGGAGGAGATCCTGGGTCGCGAGATCCTGGACGAGTTCGATGAGGTGGCCGACAAGCGGGAGCTGGCCCGCTCCAGGCGGAGCCAGCTCGTGACGTCGCCCCAGGGGGAGGGAGTTTGAAGCCCGCGGAAGGAGCCACCCTCTGCTTTCCGGACGGGGTCAGGTCCTGCTTTGCCTGCTGCCCTCCCATCCGCCCCGCCGGATACGAGCACGTCCGGTACGAGACCATGATGAAACGGGTCCTTCGCGAGAACACCAGGGCCTTTCGAGCGGAGGAACGTGAGGTGCGCCCCATCACGGGCTTCTCCTGCTGGGCCCTGGGATATTTGGATCCGGCGTGCCGGCTCGTGGGCTGCCTGCTCCACCCGGCCCGCCACCACGGGGAGGACCTCCGCTACCGCGTCGATTTCGGCGAAAAGTGCCGCCGGGAGACCTGCCCCGAGGCGGACGCCTTCGATCGGCTCACCCCGAAGGACCATGCCTTCTGGCTCCACCTGGCGGACGGTCTGGACGCCTTCGCCTACTCCAGCAGGTCCCGGAACCCCCTGTTCCGGGTTCTGAATTGGGGTCCCACGATCCTCCGGCGGATCCGGCGGGACGCGCAGGGCCGGGGTCACCGCCACTCCGCCGCCTCCCTGGAGCGGGCCTACCCCATCCTGGCCTCCTCCCTTCCCCCCCGGGGCTGGGCCTATCCCGTGGAGCGGCTGTGCGCGTTGGGAGGCGCCGGACTGCTCCGAAAAGCCGAAACCCCCGAGCTCCTGGAGAGCGGCCTTCGCAGCCTGATCCTCCGCATTCGCCGGGAGGAGGCCGTTCCAGAGCCGGCGGACGCCCCGCACACCCACCGGCTCCCCATGGAGCGCTCCTTCCTGGACTTCCTGAGGCTGACCGCAGGCGTACGCAGGCTCACCCCCGAGAACGCCGGAATGCTGAAGCACCGGGTAGACCGGACCCTCGAGCGGATCGCCGGATCCGGGGACGGCTCAGGCGGAGAAGAAGGCCACGCCCGGCGCCGGCCTAGCGGTACCCCTTCAGCCCCTTGACCTGCTCGTACCGCCTGGCCGCCTCGACCCAGTTGGCGATCTTCAGAAAGCTCCGAACGTAGTCCCCGCGCCGGTTCTGGTACTGGAGATAGTAGGCGTGCTCCCACACGTCGCAGACCAGCAGGGGATGGACCCCCCAGATGCCCAGGTCCTGGTGCTTCTCGGCCTGGAGGACCACCAGGTGCCCCATGTAGGGCTCGTGGGCCAGGATCCCCCAGCCGCTCCCTTCCACCGCGCCCGTGGCCGCGGCGAACTGGTCCTCGAAGGCCTGGAAGCTCCCGAAGCTCCGCTCCAGGGCCTCCAGGAACGCTCCCCCGGGCTCCGCCGGCTTCGGCGTCATGCTGCCCCAGTAGAGGGAGTGGAGCACGTGACCCGACCCGTGGAAGGCGAGCTCCCTGGACCAGTGCTTGATCATGGCGTAGTCACCGGCCGCCCGGGCCTCGGCCAGGGCGCCCAGGGCCGCGTTGAAGCCCTTCACGTACCCGGCGTGGTGCTTGTCGTGGTGGATGGTCAGGGTCTTCTTGTCCACGTGGGGCTCGAGCGCGTCGTAGGCGTAAGGAAGCGGCGGGAGGCGGCATCCCCCGCTCAACCCGGCGGTCTTCTTCTCCGAGCCGCCGTGGGAGGAGGCATGCGCCGTCCCCCAGAGGCTGTGAACGCCGGCCACGGTCACGGCGGCCGCGCCCAGTCCCTTCATGGCGTCTCTACGCGTCCAGAGATCTTTCATCTTCGTTCTCCCGTTGAATGGGCGGGATCTCTCTCCCGCGCGGTTCTCGGTTTCCTCTTTTCATGCAGGCCTTGAAAAGGTCATCGTTTTTCCCCTTCACTCCATACTGTGGGCCCCCAGAAGAAAATTGCAAGTCCATCTTCGAAACCTCTCGTGAAATCAAGGCTCTTTAGGACCACATTCTTGGAGCGAAAAGGAGCGGCCGTCTGCCCCCATCGGCCGCCGGGAATTCCCCGATATGGAGAAAGGAGACGAGGAGATGAGCGACAACGTGGTGATTACGGTTTCCTGCGGAACCAACAACCCCAACCGGGCGACCCGGGCCATCCATCTGGCCACGGTGGCCCACAAGGAAGGCAAAAATGTCACCCTGTTCCTGTTGGACGAGGCCGTCTACCTGGCCCGGGAAGGGCTGCTGGACAACCTGCGGGCCGCCACCGGGGACGTGGCGGACGACCTGATGACCTACCTGCAGGCCCACGAGGTGCCCATCCTGGCCTGCACCCCCTGCGCCAAGGCCCGCCGGGTCGAGGAGGAGGAGCTGATCGAGGGCGCCCGCATGGCCTCTGCGGCCGAGCTCATCCACCTCGCCTGCGACGCCACGGTGATCAGCCTGTAGGCGAAACCGTCGGATCTCGACGGCCCGCGGACCTTCACCCGCGTTGACAGCGCGGCTTACGGTGCAGGCCGGCTTCCCAGGGGAAGCTTCTTGAACCGCCCCCCGTACAGGATGGGATCGCCCTTGTAGCCCAGGGCCTTGAAGTCCAGGTAGTCCGTGACGCCGATCAACGCCTTGACGTCCCGGCCCCGGGACTCCATCCAGGCGAAGTCCGTGCCCATGGCCGCCAGCCTGCGGAAATCCACGTCCCGGCTGTCTTGGTGGCAGCGGTTGCAGGTCTTCTCCCCGGTCAGGGCGGTGTGGCACTGGGCGCAGCCCAGGGCGTTCTCCGCCGGCATCACCTCGTGGGTGAGGCCCCAGTACATCACCGTGTCCACCCACTCGTAGGTCCCGCTGTAGGGGAGCCCGGCCGCCTCCATACCGGTCTCGAAGGACTTTTGCCAGTCCAGGGTCTCCCAGTAGCCCCCGGGTCCGAACAGGTGCGGCACGATCAGGGTGTGGTGCTCGGCGTCGGCCATCTGCCGCCCGCGCATGGGCTTGAAGGGGTAGATCCGCGCCCGGGGGTCTCGAATGTTCCCCACCGGGTCGGTGATCCGAATCACCTCGTCGGGGTTGATCTCGTCCCCCACCAGCACGCGCTCGACCCGCCCGTCGTACCAGGCGTACTCGGGCCTGGCGCTCTCCTTCCAGCGGAACTCCCCCTTCTTCCAGGAGTAGTCGGGCATGCCGTACTTGTCCTTCTCGGGCTTCCGGCCCTTGTCGCCGGCCTTGGACCAGTCCCACCAGGTCTTGGTGGGGCGGCACTTGGCGTAGAGCGGGCTGTGGCAGGTCATGCAGGCCATGTGCTCGGTGTGGCGGTTCAGGTGGTGGTTCAGGAGGTTGTGCCCCTCGTGACCCTCCCCGGTGTGGTGCTTGTGGGGCGTCCGGGTGTGGCAGTCCTCGCAGGAGCGGCTGCCCTCGGCCACCGGCAGGGAGAGGGAGCGGCCCGAGATCTTGTGGTTCCGGGTCTTGTGGCACTCGTGGCACTGGAAGTCCATGCCGCCCATGTGGACGTCGCAGTTGCGGGAGGGGTAGTAGAGGATGCCGTTCATGTCGCCGTGCTTGACCGCGTCGCCCCCGCCGCCCTGAAAGTGGCAGTCCCCGCAGGTCTTTCGGCTGGGCTTCCCCACGTTTTGAGCGATCTTCTTGAGGTCCAGCTGGGGGTAGGGCATGCCCGCCCCGGGGGGGAGCTTGCGGTAGGTCAAGGTGGTGTCGTGACAGACCAGGCAGTCCATGCGGGTCTTGTCCGAGAAGTCGAAGGTCTTGTCCTTCCAGCCGTAGCCGGGATGGCAGCTCGTGCATCGGGGCCAGTTGGAGGGAACGGCCACGCAGAAGTTGTTGATGGCGGCGTCCGCCTTGCCGAGGTCCACCCGCTTCTCCTCCCCCACCGTGTAGGGGGAGGGGCCCCTCCAGCGCCAGTGGGCCGAGTGGGCCAGGTCCTCGGCCGCTTCCTCGTGGCAGCGCAGGCACTCCCGGGTCACCGTGAAGGGATCGGGGTCGTCGGGCAGCTGCACCAGCTCCTTGTGGTCGGGGACGTTCTTGGCGTGGCAGTCCGTGCACCCCACCGGGCCCTGGTTGCGCTCCTCGTGGCACCCCATGCACTGCTGGTGATAGGCCGCCTTGAGACCGGGCCTTCCCAGCGTCTCGGCCCGGAACGCGTCCTGGTGACAGGCCGAGCACCGGACCGTCTCCTCGGCCCCCATGTCGGCCGGCCGGAGGTGGTGACAGGCGACGCAGTCCCGGACCAGGGTGGCGTGCTTCATGTGCATGAAGCGCACCGAACCGTAGAGGTCGTCGAACGGGTCCTTCTCGTTCCGGAGGATCGGGCTGTCCAGCACCTGGTAGCGGTGCTTCATGTCCTTCAGGGCCGGCGCGCGGTCTCCCAGCCGCGTCCGGCGCTCGTAGGGGGTCTCCTCCAGCACCTGGACCACGAGCTCGGGCACCTGCTTCGCTCGCTCGAGGGCCCGGGCCTGATCCACGGGCACCCACGGGGTCCCGTCCTCGAACACCTTCTCCGGCGGCGGGGGCAAGGGAGGTGGGGCCTTCTTCTCCGGGTCGTCCCCGGCCCGCGAGGCCGGGCCGCACAGGAGGATCGCAACGAGAATCCCTGCAAGGAGTGCGTTGGTTTTCATGAGGACACCTCCAGGCGGCGGGCGCTCAGCACGGGGAACAGGGTCACGAAGACCCGGTAGAGGAACAGGATGGCCGCAATGAGGCCGGCCGTGACGGCGATCTCACCGATGGCCGGGAAGTAGGACTGGGTCTGGAACGGGGGCTGGAAGCTCACCAGGAAGACGTTCACCCGGTTGAGGGCCACGCCGCCCACGATCATGGCGCAGGCCGTGAACAGCCACCGCCGGGAGCGGCGCACTCCCGGGAGCAGAAGCATGCACCAGGGCACCACGACCCCGAAGACCATCTCCACCAGGAAGGCCTTGCTCTGGGTGGAGCCGTCGAGCAGGTAGGAGGTCGCGCCCCGGGCCACCAGGTCCCCGATCTTGAGGACCATGTAGACCCCCAGCAGCAAGATGGTGAACCGGGTCAGGGGCCCGAGCACATCCATCTCGTCCTGGAGCTTCAGGGCGCTGGTCCCGATGGTGGTCTCGAACACCACCATGGGGTACCCCACGGCCACGGCCGAGAGGAGAAACAGCAGGGGAAGGATGGGCGTGTACCAGAGGGGGTGGACCTTGGTGGGCGCAATGAGCATGAGCGACCCCAGGCCGGACTGGTGCATGCAGGAGAGCACCACCCCCGCGATGATGAAGATCCACATGAGCGGCTTGAGGATGCGGTCCGCCAGGGCCAGCAGCCGCTCGCCGAGCGCATTCAACCCGGAGAGCGGTCCCGGCAGGTTCACCCGGCCCCGGAACCGCTCGGTCACCACAGGGATGAACTCGATGTAGAGCACGTGGAGGTAGATCACCACGCACATGGCCACCTCGAAGAGCACCGAGTCGGGCTGCCAGAACACGAGCGGCTTCCAGATGGCCCAGGAGCGGCCGATGTCGATGAACAGGCCGATGGAAACGAAGGTGTAACCCAGCATGGCCGTCAGCAGGGCGGGCCGGGTGACGGCCTCGTAGCGGTGCCGGCCGAACACGTGGGCCAGGGCCGCCGTGGTGAAGCCCCCGGCGGCCAGGGCCACACCGGTGGCCACGTCGATGCCGATCCAGAGCCCCCAGGGATGGGTCTGGCTCAGGTTGGTGACCGCCGCCAGTCCCCCGGTGAACCGGGCCGCCACGAAGAAGGCGGCGTTGATCATCAGGGCGACCAGGAACAGGACCCCCGGGGTCCAGAAGGGGGCGGAGACGGGCCTCGGCGCGGCGTGCTCGCTCATGATGATTCCTCCTCGTTCGAACCGTCACCCTCGGGACCCGATCCGATCTGAGTGCGGTTGAAGACCGCCATGGCGCCGGCCAGGAGCCCGAACAGGGTCAGGGGGGCCCAGAGGTAGCTGAACAGCGAGTGCTGTATGGTCTCGGTGAGGTGCGGCATGGGCCGGTCGGGCAGGTCCAGGAAGTCGAGCTTCTCGAAGGGCTCCCTCGAGATGTAGAGCCAGGAGGTGCCTCCCACCTCGTGCTCCCCGTAGATGCGCTCCTGGTAGCGCCCCGGGTTCTCCTGAATCCGCTCGCGGGCGAGAGCCAGGAGGGCCTTTCGCTTTCCGAAGGTGATCGCCTCCACCGGGCAGACGGCCGCGCAGCCCGGAACGCCTCCCTCCCTGGAGATCCGCTCGAAGCAGAAGGTGCACTTGCGCACCCGCGGCGTGAGGGGATCGTGGTACTCGTAGGCCGGGATCTGGAAGGGGCAGGCCACCATGCAGTAGCGGCAGCCGATGCACTTGCCGACGTCGTAGTGCACGGCCCCGTTCTCCTTCTTCGTGAGGGCGCCGACGATGCAGGCGGAGGCGCAGGCCGGGTCCTGGCAGTGCATGCACTGGACCTTGACAAAGGTGGGCACGAGATCGTTCCTCTCGTCCCGGCGCCCCGTCCAGTAGCGGTTCACCACGGTGAAGGCCCGCTCGTCCGGCCGCCGCTTGAACTCGAGCACCGTGGGGTCGTCAAAGGGACGATCCGGCTCGGGGAGACCGTTCACCTCGTTGCAGGCCAGCTCGCACTTGCGGCACCCCACGCAGAGGCTCAGGTCCACGAGCGCTCCGCAGGGATCGTCGGGCGCCTTGGGCTCGCGGGCCTCCGCACCCCTCCCCGGTGCCAACGCCGACCCCAGGGCCGCCGCCGCGGCTCCCAAGAAGCTCCTTCGGCTGATGTCCACCTCTACCTCCCCCGATCAGGTTGTATGATCTCCGAAATGGAATGCTCCACAGCATGATGAGCCCGATTTCAAATGCTGTCAAGACACCGGTGGTCGAGGCGAAGCAAGTTCCGTACCGTGAGCACCCGTGCCGGCCAAGGCGTCAGGCTTCCGGAATCACTGCGCAAACGGCGACCTCTCAAGGGTGGACAAAAAACCGTTCAGGGGTTATGTTCAAAAATGTTTCCACTGAACGTTTACGTAAACATTGCCGCGTTCGCAAAAACCCGCTCACGCGCCGCGGGAAGCCCTGTAACCCGCTGAAACCCCACGGGTAGATCTCGAGGCTCGGGGCTTTTTGCAACGCCGTCCACGTTCCGTCTCACCGACGGGAGAGTACATGCTCGATTCGCCGCAACACCTCAGAACCGTGCTCGAGACCATGCAGGACGCCCTGATGATCGTGGACCCGAACGGCGTCATCGTGTCGGTGAACCGGGCCATGGAGGAGCTGACCGGCTACACCCGGGACGAGCTGACCGGCCGTCCCTGCTCGGTCCTGGACTGCGACGACTGCGCCGGCTGCTTCGGGACCGGCGAGGACGGGGAGGCGCAGGCATGCCGTCTCTTCACGGAAGGGGGGGTGCACAGGCGCAGGTGCGAGCTCAAAAAGAGGGACGGCACCCCGCTCTACGTCCTCAAGAACACAGCTCTCCTGAAGGACGGGCGGGGGCGCGTGCTGGGAGGCGTGGAGACGCTCACCGACGTGAGCGACGTAGTGGCGCGGGATCGGGTGATCTCCAACCTTCGCCGAACCACCGGCATGGACCAGGGGTTCTTCGGACTCCTCGGCCGCTCCCGCCCCATGCTGCGGCTCTTCGACCTGATCTCCGGCGCGGCCGCCTCCGAGGCCCCGGTCCTGATCATGGGGGAGAGCGGAACGGGCAAGGAGCTGGCGGCCCAGGCCCTCCACCTCGCGGGACCCCGCGCGGACGGTCCCCTGGTCACCGTGAACTGCGCCGCCCTGAACGACGCCCTCCTCGAGAGCGAGCTGTTCGGCCACGTCAAGGGCGCATACACCGGGGCGGATCGTCATCGCACGGGCCGGATCGAGGCGGCCCACGGCGGGGACCTCTTCCTGGACGAGATCGCGGACATGCCCCGATCCACGCAGGTGAAGCTGCTGCGCGTGCTGGAGCAGAAGACCATCGAGCGCGTGGGGGAGCACCGCCCCGTTTCCGTGGACGTGCGGATCCTGACCGCCACGAACCGGGACTTGAGGCGGCTGATGGAGTGGGGGCGTTTCCGGGAGGACCTCTACTACCGGGTCAGCGCCGTTCCCATATGGCTTCCGCCGCTTCGGGAGCGGACCGAGGACATCCCCCTGCTGGTCGACGCGTTTCTCACGCGCATCGCCGGGAGAAGCGGCCGGGAGACTCCCGGGATCAGCCAGACCGCACTGGACCGGCTGCGGGCTCACCGCTGGCCCGGCAACGTGCGGGAGCTGATCAACGCCCTGGAGTACGCCTTCGTCGTGGGCCGGGGGGCTCGGATCGAACCGGAGCACCTCCCCCTGGAGGTCCTCCAGCCGGCCGGGCGGGGCGGGGAGTCGGAACCGGCCCGCGGAAGAGGAAAGAGGCCCCGTCCGGACGAGATCCTGGACGCGCTCGAACGGACCGGAGGCAGGAAAATCGAGGCGGCCCGGCGGCTGGGCATCAGCCGGGTGACCCTCTGGAAGCGCATCAAGGAGTACGACCTGGACCGTCCATGAGGAGCCGGCCGCCGGGGGACGCCCCGCTCAGCCGAGGGCCGGCGTCAGGTGAACAGGCAGAGCTTGCACTCCTTGGCGTACTTGACGAACTCCTCGGCCGCCCAGATGGAGACCCCTTCGATCAGCTCCTCCTCGGGAATCTCCATCATCTCCACCGTCATCAGGCAGGCGATGAGCTCCACCCCCTCGAGCTGGGCCATCTCCATGAGCTCGCCCAGGTTGGGAATGTGGGCCTTGTCGATCTTCTTCTTCATCATGGCCGTGGCCATGCTGGACATGCCCGGAACGGCGCCCATGAGCCCCGCCGGGATGAACTTGGCCCGATCCACCCCCCCTTGGACCACCAGGTTCAGTCCCATGAAGGTGTAGAAGATCTTGCTCTCCATCCCCTGGCGGGCCGCGTTGATGGCCAGGATCAGGGCGGGGTAGGCCCCGTCCAGGGTGTCCTTGCTGCAGATGAGTCCGGCCTTTTCCTTTTCCTCTGCCATGGCGTTCCTCCTTCGATGATTTGGGGTTGACGGACCCGCAAAACCCGCCCACCCGCCGCCGGGACCGCTGTCCCCTGCAGAAACTCCCTGGGTGGGACTAAGCCTCGGGCCGCAGCTCCTCGAGGCCCATGGCGGGCCACCCGTTGTAGGTGTAGTATAGCAGACCTGTGGCCATCTGAAATGGGATCAGGAAGAGGGAGATCCCCAGGTAGGTCAGCCGCTGGAGCGGGTTGTGCTTGATCCGCTCGCTCTTGGGCACCGGGTGGGGCTCCCCCCGGAAGGTGCTGGTCTCCTGAGCCGCAGGAAAAGCCCGTTGAGTTTCCGTGGACCGCCTGCTACCAAGGAGGGAAGGCCGTCATCGTCCGGGACCTCCGAGTCGTGGGACATCGCAGTCTCCGAAGGCGGGGGGTCTCTTGCAAAGGAGTCGAGCAGCGAGCATGGCACGGATGAACCTCGAGGAGAAGCTCGAACGGCTCATGCACGACCTGGCGTCCTCCGGGCCTGTGCTGGTGGCCTTCTCCGGAGGCGTGGACAGCGCTTTTCTGCTGGCGGCGGCCGTCCGGGCCCTCGGCGGGGAGAAGGTGCTCGCGGCTACGGCCGAGGGACCGCTCTTCCCGGAACGGGAGACGGAACGGGCCACGGCCTTCTGCAGGGAACGCCGCATCACCCGGCAGGAGATCTTCTTCGACCCCACCGGTCGGGAGGCCTTCTCGAGCAATCCGCCGGATCGCTGCCGCCTCTGCAAGGAGGCCCTGTCTGCCGGACTGTGGGAAACCGCCGCGGCGGCGGGCGTGAAGCGCGTGGTCCACGGCGCGAACCTGGACGATCTCGACGACTACAGGCCGGGCCTCCGGGCGGCCCGGGAGGCCGGAATCGAGGCCCCCCTCATGGAGGCCGGGCTCAACAAGGCCGAGATCCGGCGCCTCTCCAGGGAGATGGGGCTTTCCACCTGGGACCTTCCCAGCCGGGCCTGCCTGGCCTCCCGGATCCCCTATGGCGAGCGGATCACCCCGCCCGCGCTGGAGCGGATCGACCGGGCGGAACGGTTTCTCGAGGAGGCGGGCTTCTCCCAGGTCCGGGTGCGCCACCACCGGGGGCTCGCCCGCGTGGAGATCCCGCCCGGAGAGATCGGCCGCGTCCTCGCGCCGGGGATGAGGGAGGAGATCGTCGACCGGTTGAGGGCACTCGGGTTTCTTCACGTGGCCCTCGACCTCGAGGGCTACGTGACGGGGAGCCTGAACCGGGAGATCATCGAGCACCGGGCGTGATCCCCGGACGCCCGCGCTGTTGAAAGGAAGCATGCATGAGCCGAAAAATCGTGCTCGAGGACGTCTACAAGGGCTACACCCTCGACCAGGACAAGTGGATCTCTCCGGAGGAGACGGTCCACCGCTTTCGGGAGCGGCTCGAGCGGATCGACCTGGACATCCTCGAGGACACCGTTCGCATCGACAACGGCCGGCTGGGCATTCCCGTCTACTTCAGCCTGTGCGGCCGGGACGCCGAGGAGATCATCGGCACCAGGAAGCAGATGGGCAAGGGCGGCACGCCGACCCAGGCCGAGGCCAGCGCCGTGATGGAGCTGGCCGAGCGTTTCAGCTTCTTCAGCTTCAACGCCGACGCGGGCAACTTCGTGGTGGACGAGTACCGGAACCTGGCGGACCGCGCCCTTCCCTTCGAGGCCGTCGCCCGTTCCGTGCACGAGGAGGCCGAGGACCTGGAGCGGGCGCGGAAGGCCTTCGAACGGCTGCCCATGCGGTGGTGCGCGGCCTACAACCTGACCCGCGAGGAAGAGGTCCTGGTGCCGTTCGACTGGTTCTTCGCCATCAACGAGTTCAACGGTCCATCCGCCGGCAACTGCGCGGAGGAGGCCCTGCTCCAGGGGATCTGCGAGGTGGTGGAACGCCACGTCTCCTCCATTGTGAGCCGCGAGCGAATGAGGACCGCCGCCCTGCGGCTGGAGGGGACGCGCGACGAGATGGTGCGGGACATGCTCGGCAAGTACGGGAACGCCGGCGTGCGGCTCTACCCGACGGACTTCACCCTGGGTATGGGCATCCCCAGCGTGGGCCTGCTGGCCTGGGATCCGGCCACCTTTCCGGAGAAGAGCGAGATGGTCTGGACCGCCGGGACCACGACGTCGCCGGAAAAGGCCCTGAGCCGGGCGCTCACGGAGGTGGCCCAGCTCGCGGGGGACTTCAACAGCGGTTCCAACTACGAGGCGAGCGGCCTGCCCAAGCTGAAGAGCCCGGAGGACGCGGACTTCGTGATGAACCCCGGCCGGGAGGTCGACCTCGGGAGCCTGCCCGACATCTCGGACCCGAACCTGCGGGTGGAGGTGGAAAATTGCCTGTCGGCCCTCTCGAACGGCGGTTTCGAGGTCATCGCGGTGGAGACGACCCATCCCCTGCTGCAGATTCCGGCCTTTTACACGATCATCCCGGGGGCCCATTTCAGGGAACGGGCGGCGGGCACGAGCGTGGGCATGTTCACGGCCAAGCTGATCGCCGAGCAGGGACCTCCCCACCGGGCCCTGAACGAGCTCGAGCGGCTGGACGCGCTCCTTCCCGGGAAGTACTACATCCGGTTCTTCCAGGGGCTGTGCCTCTACTCCCTCGGGGATTTCGAAGGCGCCCTGGCGAGGCTGGAGGCGGCCGTGGACCTGGCCCCCAAGTCCGAGGACCTGCCGAGCATCTACTCCTACATGGGGCAGTGCCTCAAGGGGCTCGAACGGTACCGGGAGGCCATCCGCGTTCTCGAGAAGGGGGAGCGTCTGGATCCCGAGCGGACGGACATCCACAACCTGACGGGGTTCTGTCACTTCAAGCTGAAGGAGCACGAGGAGGCCATCGAGAGCTTCCTCAAGGTGCTGGAGCTCGATCCCTCCTCGGCCATAGACTACGCGAACATCGCCTCCAACTATCGCGACATGGGGGACCGGAAGAACGCGATCCGATACTACCGCATCGCCCTGGAGCTCAATCCGGGAATCGAGTTCGCCAGGGAAAACCTGGCCCGGCTGGAGGGGGAACGGGCGCCCTGATCAGCCCTCCTCGTCCAGGGTCTCGCGGATCGCCTCGAGCAACTCCCTGAGGGGGTAGGGCTTGGGAATGAACCGCATCGCGCCCAGGGAGAGGGCCTCATCCGCCCGGTCCTTCGAGGTGTGGCCGGTGGCCACCACCACTTTTACCGCAGGATCGATCTTCTTGAGGGCGATGAGGCACTTGCTTCCTCCCATTCCCGGCATGTTCAGGTCCAGGATGACCAGGTCGATCCGGTTCTTCTCGGCGCGGTAGATCTCCAGGGCCTCCTCGCCCCTGCCGGCGGTCAGGGTGCGGTACCCGTGGCGCTCGAGCGCATCGCGGGCGATCTCCTGGATGCTCTCCTCGTCGTCCACCACCAGGATGCATTCCCTTCCTCCCGGAACCGCTTCCTCCGCCCCTTTCTCCGGTCCCGGCCTCTCGCCCGCGGCGAGGACCGGGAAGTAGATCCGGAAGGCGGCCCCCGCCCCCGGGCTGCTGGTGCAGGTGATGACCCCGCCGTGGCTCTTCACGATGCCGTAGACCATGGCCAGCCCCAGTCCGGTCCCCTTGCCCGTGGGCTTGGTGGTGTAGAAGGGCTCGAAGATGTGATCCAGGACCGCCGGATCCATGCCGTGACCCGTGTCGATCACCTCGAGGAGGACGTACCGGCCGGGATCGATCCCGGGGTGGAGCCGGCAGTCGTCCTCGTCGAGAACGGCGTTCTTCGTGCGGAAGGTGAGCACGCCGCCGTCGGGCATGGCGTCGCGGGCGTTCACCGCCACGTTCATGGCCGCCGCCTCCAGCTGAACGGGATCCCCGTTGACGATCCCCAAATCGTCCGCCAGCTCCGCCTGGATGCGGATCATCTTCGGAATGGTGCGCTCCAAAAGCAGAACCACCTGCCGCACCTCGTGGTTGAGGTCCACCGGTCGGAGCCTGCTCTCCACCTTCCGGCCGAAGATGAGCAGCCTCTCGGTCAGCTCGCTCGCCCTTCGGGCCGAATGATCGATAGCCGCCAGCTTGCCGTGATCCGGGTGGTCCTCCCTCTTGTTGATCAGCAGGAGCTGCGTGTATCCGGATATGGCCTGGAGGATGTTGTTGAAGTCGTGGGCGATTCCTCCGGCCAGCGTCCCGATGGCCTCCATCTTGTGGGCCTGGGAGAGCTGGGCCTCCAGCTCCTTCCGGCCGGAAATGTCCCGGAGCATGACGAGCATGCCGGCCGGGTTTCCCTCGTGATCGTCGTAGCGGGAGGCGCTGATGCTGACCTGGACCAGGTCACCGCTCCGGGTGGAACGCAGGGTCTCGAAACCCGAGCAGGGGGTCCCTTCGTCGTGAAGCGCCCGGATTATCTCCATGGTTCGGTCCCGTTCGGAGTCCGGGACGAAGGGAATCCGCTTCCCGGCCAGCTCGTCCAGGGTCCAGCCGAACAGCCGGCTGAAGGCGGGGCTCACGTACTGAACCAGGCCTTCGAGGTCGTAGATGACCACGGCGTCCGGTGAGGACTGGAGCAGGGACCGGTAGAGCTCCTCCCGCCTCGTCGCCTCCTCGTAGAGCTTCCGGTACCGCTCCTCGCTCTGCCGAAGCGCCTCCTCCGCCCGGGACCTGGCCGTGATGTCCTCGTAGGTCATGAGCTGCCTCCGGTCCTCGAGGATCACGGCGCGGAAGTGGATCGTCTTGTCCTGTCCGTCCTTGGAGCGGACGGTGAAGATCCGGGGCTTGACCTCCCCCACCCTTCTGTCCGTCAGGGAGTCCTTGGTCCAGACACCCCGGACCATCTCCCGGTACGCCGGATCGGGGTAGGCCTTTCGGAACCAGGTGGATTTGTCCGGCAGGTCTTCCAGGGTGTACCCGAAGATCTCGGTGAACTTCGGGTTGAAGTACTGGAAGGTCCTGTCCGCATTCATGATGGACATGCCGAAGGGGGCGTCCTCCCCAAAGACCCGAAACAGCTCCTCGCTCTCCCTCAACGCCTCCTCCGCGGCCCTGAGCGCGGAGATCTCCCGATAGACGCCGTGGCCGCCGATGACCTGCCCGTCGACGATCACGGGGACCCCGACGATCTCGACGTCCACGGAGGAGCCGTCCTTCCGGTGGCGCTCCGCCGTGTCCTGAAACGACGCTCCTTCCAGGGTCCTGGCGGTGAAGGCCCGGGCTTCCTTTCTGCAGCGCTCGCACGTGATCAGGTCGTCGATCCCGGCCCCCAGCAGCTCTGTCTCCTCGAACCCGAAGAGCCGTGCAAAGCTCCCGTTACAGGACAGCACGACACCGTCCCGGTCCACCGTGACGATCCCGAAGGAGGCGTGCTGAAACAGGGACTCCAACCAGGCCCTCCGACGGCGGACACCCTCCTCGCGCTCCCTTTGTTTCGAGATCTTCAGCTCGAGCGCCTCGTTCGCCCTGGAAAGGGACTCGACCTCCTCCCGGCTCCTTCGAAGCTCCGCCTCGAGACGCTCGTACCGTCCAGGCGGCCCCTCGGGGCCGCGAGAGCAGCTGCTCGAATCCTTGTGTCGAGGTCTCTGAGTCATGAAAATCTTCCTTGTTCAATGAATGGTCGAATCTTGATGGAGTGGCAAAAAGCCGTGAACCTCGAGATCTGCCCTTGGAGTATCAATGGGTTACAGCGTATCCAGCGGCGGGTGAGGGCGTTTTTGCGTACCCGTCGATCTTATCCTACATCCGATGGGAAGTACAGCCCGGGCTGGATGCAGGGGAATACGCTTCATTCATCGGTCCGGGTGAGCGGGTTTTTGCGAACCCGTCACATGTCGGCCGGCCCGCCCGAGCACAGCAGGTCTGGACAGCCGATGGGCGATGCGCTATGCTGGCCGGGAATTGGAAGCATCTTTCAAGCACGACAGGGTTTCTTCCCGAGGTCTCCTCGAGACGGGCCAACTTTTCGGAGGATCATGGGCATGGGATGTAACATACTGATTGCACTCGATGAATCGGAAAATGCGCTACGCTCGGTGGATTTCGTCTGCCGCCACTTCACGCCGGACCATCAGGTCACCTTCATGAGCGTGGTCCCGGACACGGCCGCCATCTGCAACATGAACAGCCCGACCCTGACCCCCTACTTCATGAGCCAGAAGGAGGCGTTCTGCGATCTGGAGAACAAGAAGAACGAGGTCGTCCGCTCCGCCATGGAGCAGGCCAGGGAACGGCTGATCCGCTCCGGATTCGCCGCGGAGAACCTCTCCCTGAAGGTGGAGGGCCAAAAGGAAGGCGTCGCGCGGGACATCCTGGCCGAGGCGCAGAAGGGCTACGACGTCATCGTGCTCGGCCGGCGCGGCATGTCCGGGGTCAAGGAGTTCTTCATGGGCAGCGTCTCCCAGAAGATCCTCCACGGCGCGGGCGGGATCCCGGTGGTCCTGGTGGGTTGAGGCGCGGCCGCGAATCGAGACCGCGCTACCGCACCAGGGTGAAGAGCAGCTTCTCCGATGTTCATGCGGGCCTTCCCGTCCAGCACGTGAAAGCAGGCGTCCCCCGCGCAGCCGCAGGGCGGTCCTCCCTGTCCAGGATCTCCCCGCGCGTTCCCAGGACCACCACCTCCATGGGAACCTGGACGCCGGCCTCCTGCATGGCCCTTTCCAGGATCGCGGGCAGGGCGGAGCAGCAGGGCACCTCCATGATGACGACGGTGACGCTGCGAACCCTTGCGACGCGGAAGATATCGGCGAATTTTGCCACAAACGCATCCCGGTCGTCAAACTTCGGGCATCCCACCAGCACCACCCGGTCCTTCATGAAGTCCCGATGGAAATCCGGATAGACAAAGGGTGTGCAGTCCGCCGACACCAGGAGGTCCGCGCCCTCGAGAAACGGGGCCTCGGGCGGCACGAGCCGGATCTGCACGGGCCAGTGGGAAAGGGCCGAGGGGGTGGACCCCTCCCCGGCCCGTCCCCCGGAGCCGGGGGCGGGCTGAAAGGTGCGGATCCGGGAGGAGGGGCACCCGCAGGCCATGGCCGCCGGCTCCGTCCTCTCCTCGGGGGACGCCGTCCTCAGGCGTTCCTCCACGGCCTCCTCGTCGAACTCCTCCGCCTCCCGCTCGATGATTCGAAGGGCCCCGGTCGGGCACTCCCCCATGCAGGCGCCGAGCCCGTCGCAGTATCGATCGGCCACCAGCCTCGCCTTTCCGTCCTCCATCTCGATGGCCCCCTCGGCGCACGACGGCACGCACTGACCGCATCCGTCGCACAGCTCGTCGTCGATCTCTATGATCTTCCGCTTCACGTTCATCTCTTTCCCTCCCGCCCGCAAAGGGCGTTTTTCCTCTTCAGTGGCCGTGTCGCTGCATCGGCCCCGAGGGCCGATCACGCGGGCCGTTCTCCCGAGCCCCGGGTTCCGAGCACCCGCCCGGCGGTCTCCAGCCCGGATGCCGTCAGAAAACCCGCCTCCCGGAGAACCTCCTCGGACGGGGATTCAGCCCCTTCCTCCTTTTGCCGGTCCTCCAGGTTGGCGATGAGATCGGCGTCGTACACCGCACGATAGTTCACCGTCTCTTCCGCACCGGGGCGGTGGTGGCGGCCGACAATGTCGCACACCTCCTCGATCAGGCCTTCGGCGGCGCCCAGCTTCTCGAGGAGCTCCCGGGCCACGCGGGCCCCTTCCTCCTCGTGGAGCCGCGGTTCCGCGCTCCCGTGCTTCCGCTCCGCCTCCGGAATGCCGATGTCGTGGAGGTAGGCCGCCGTGAGAATCACCGCCAGGTCGCCCTGCTCCGCTTTCCCGATCTCCTCGGCGTAGCGCGCGACCCGCATGGCGTGCCCGATCCGCTTGAAGTCCCGCCCGAGGTAGCGCTTCACCTCGATGGCCGCGCGGTCCTTGAGCAGGTCCTGCTTCTGGGCGATCAGCTCCGGGGGGAGATCCCCGATGCACTGCTCCGCGTACTTGCAGTAAGCGGCGCAGCCGAAGTCCAGCTCGGGGTTGACGAACCGGTGACCGCACCCGGAGCATTTCCTCGTGGTCTCGTCCTTGAAGAACTCCACCGGCCGGCCGCACTCGGGGCAATCGGCCTCGAAGATCGCGCCGGGCTTCCAGTACCGGCTGTCCTGACCTGGACACTTCATGTTCCAATCCCCCTTCCGCCGTCCTCGAACGTTCTTGGGTGCTCGGTCGGCCGTCTCTTGGCCGTGGGACCGGCGGCGGGGGTCCCCGCCGCCGCCCGACGGGCTACCCGAGGATCGCCTGCAAATCCTCCTCGGGGGTGCCGCTGATGGGCTTGATGTCGAAGTTCTTCACCAGGACGTCGAGCACGTTGGGCGTGATGAACGCCGGCAGGCTCGGTCCCAGGCGGATGTCCTTGATCCCCAGGTGGAGCAGGGTCAGGAGAATCGCCACGGCCTTCTGCTCGTACCAGGAGAGAATCATGGACAGGGGCAGATCGTTCACCCCCACCCCGAAGGCCTCGGACAGGGCCAGGGCGATGCGGATCGCCGAGTAGGCGTCGTTGCACTGCCCCACATCCAGGAGACGCGGGATGCCGCCGATGTCCCCCAAATCCTTGTCGAAGAACCGGAACTTGCCGCAGGCCAGGGTGAGGATCACCGTGTCCTCCGGCGCCTTCTCCACGAACTCGGTGTAGTAGTTCCGGCCCGGTTTGGCGCCGTCGCACCCGGCCACCAGGAAGAAGTGGCGGATGTCTCCCGCCTTCACCGCCTCGATCACCTTGTCGGCCACCCCGAGGACGGCGTTCCGGGCGAATCCCACCATGACGCCGCCCTTTTCGGTGTCCTCGGGAAACCCGGGCATCTCCAGGGCCTTCTCGACGGCCGGGGTGAAGTCCTTGTTCCCGATGTGGGTCACGTCGGGCCAGCCCACCAGCCCGGTGGTGAAGATGTTGTCCTTGTAGGACTCCTTGGGTCTTTGGATACAGTTCGTGGTCATCACGATCGCGCCCGGAAACTCGGCGAACTCCTTGCCCTGGTTCTGCCAGGCCGTGCCGTAGTGCCCGTAGAAGTGATCGTACTTCTTCAGCTCCGGGTAGCCGTGGGCCGGGAGCATCTCGCCGTGGGTGTAGACGTTGATCCCCTTTCCCTCGGTCTGCTTCAGGATCTCATCCAGGTCCTTGAGGTCGTGGCCCGAGACCAGCAGGGCCTTGCCCTTTTTCGCGCCCAGGGGGACCCTGGTGGGTACCGGGTGCCCGTAGGCCCCGGTGTTGGCGGCGTCCAGGAGCTCCATGGTCCGCAGGTTGACCTCGCCGCACTTGAGGACCAGGCCGACCCACTCCTCCAGGCCCAAATCCTTCCGGAGCGTGGCGGCCAGCCCCTCGTGGATGAAGGCGTAGACCGCGTCGTCCTCCTGCCCCAGGATCCGTGCGTGATCCGCGTAGGCCGCCACGCCCTTGATCCCGTAGACCAGCGTCAGCTGGAGGCTCCGGATATCGGGATCCGCGTCCGGGTCGGCCGGTCCGCCCACGGACTCGCCCTGGGCCACCATCTCGTCCAGGCCCGAGGCCGGGGTGAAGGTCACGGAGCCCTCGAACGGTTCGGGGTTTCCTCCCGCGGCCTTGACCTTTCCCTTCAGCCGATCCCGCAGCTCCACGCTCTTGCGGACGAGCGGGGGGAACCGCTCCGGATCGAAGTCCACGTTGGTGAGGGTGGAGAACATCGCCTCGCAGGCGAAGGCGTCCGCCTCCGGGTCGACTACGCCGGCCTTTCTGCCCTCGTGGGCCACCGCCGAGAGGCCCTTGACCGCGTAAATCAAAAGATCCTGAAGGGCCGCTACGTCCGGCTGCTTGCCGCACACGCCGATCCTGGTGCATCCCTCGCCCTTGGCCGTCTGTTCGCACTGGTTGCAAAACATGGTGTTCCTCCTCGTTTCGTGGGTTGGGTGGAACGAATCACCGTTCCTCGATGATGTTGGCTCCCATCCTACCCCCGAAACCGGGGTCGATCCTTGACCTGGGTCAAGAAACGGTGGGGAATGGCGGTTTTTTTGACTGGTATTTGAAAAGACGCCCTATTCGCGGGCCGCGGTCCATCCTTGACCCGAGGGAATCGGCTCCGGAGGCGAGGCCTTCTTCCGCTCCCTCAGCTCCCGGCCTGGTCATTGACAGGTGGTTACACCCGGGCCCGATACAGGCGCAAGCTGTTCGACACCACCGTGATGCTGCTCACGGCCATGGCCAGGGCGGCGAGGATGGGGTGGAGCTGTCGGAGGAGGAAGGGAAGGGATTCGAAGGGGTTGAGCACCCCGGCCGCGATGGGGATCAGGGCCACGTTGTAGGCGAACGCCCAGAACAGGTTCTGCCGGATGGTGCGCATGGTGGCCCGGCTGAGCTTCAAGGCCCGGGGCACGCCCGTGAGGTCCCCGCTCGCCAGGATTACGCCGCCCGTCTCGATGGCCACGTCCGTGCCCGTACCGATGGCCAGCCCCACGTCCGCGCGGGCCAGGGCCGGCGCGTCGTTGATTCCGTCTCCGACCATGCCCACCGTGCGCCCCTCCTCCTGGAAGGCCTGCACCCTGGACGACTTGTCCTCGGGGCGCACGTTCGCGGCGATCTCGTCGATGCCCGCCTCCTGCGCGATGGCCCGGGCCGTCTGCTCGTTGTCCCCGGTCATCATGGCCACCCGGAGCCCCAGGTCGTGGAGCTCCGCCACGGCCTGCCTCGACTCGGGCTTGAGCGTGTCGGCCACGGCCACCAGGCCCGCGGCCTCGCCGTCCACGTCCAGGACCATCACGGTCTTGCCCTGGCCCTGGAGCGCCTGAATCTGCGGCCCCAGCCCGCTCAGATCCGTCCCCGACTCCTCGATCCACCCCGGCCGGCCCATGCTTACCTGCTTTCCCTCGACCCTTGCCCGCACGCCGGCCCCGCTCGAGGCCAGGAAGTCCTCGGGCTCCGGCGGATCGATGCCCCGCTGCGAGGCCTCCCGGACCACGGCCTTTCCCAGGGGGTGCTCGGAGCCGCGCTCCACGGCCGCGGCGAGCCGCAGGACCTCGTCGTCGCCCGACAGGCTCCCGGCCCCGACCACGTCCACTACCGCGGGCTCCCCGCGGGTGAGGGTGCCGGTCTTGTCCAGGACGATGGTGTCCAGCTTGGCCGCGGTCTCCAGGGCCTCGCTGCTCTTGAACAGGATGCCCCGCTCGGCGCCCTTCCCCATGCCCGCCATGATCGCGGTGGGCGTGGCCAGGCCCAGGGCGCAGGGGCAGGCGATCACGAGCACGGCCACCAGGCGGATCATAGACGGCACGAACGCCTCCCCCACGATCCACCAGACAGCGAAGGTCACCAGGGCGATCCCGATCACCCCCGGGACGAACACGGCCGCCACGCGGTCGGCCAGGGCCTGGATGGGGGCCTTGCTTCCCTGGGCCTCCCGGACCATGCGGATGATGCGGGCGAGGGCCGTGTCCCTGCCCACCCGGGTGGCGCTGAACTTGAGCAGGCCCTCCTGGTTGATGGTGCCGCCCGTGATCTCGTCCCCCGGGCCCTTGTCCACGGGCAGGGGCTCGCCGGTGAGCATGGACTCGTCCACGCTGGACGCGCCCTCCCGCACCTCCCCGTCCACGGGCACGCTCTCCCCGGGGCGCACCACGATCACGTCGCCCACCTGGATCCGCTCGATGGAGATCTGGGTTTCCCGGCCGTCCTGCATCACGGTGGCCGTCTTGGGCCGAAGGCCCATCAGCTTTCGAATGGCGCCGCCGGTCCGGCCCTTGGTGCGGGCCTCCAGCATCTTCCCCAGCTTGATCAGGGTGATGATCACGGCCGAGGTCTCGAAGTAGACGTGTTCCCCCAGCGGGGGGTAGACGAGGAGGGCCAGGGAGTAGAAGTAGGCCACGGAGGATCCCATGGCCACGAGGACGTCCATGTTGGCGCTGCCGTTTCGCAGGCTCTTCCACCCCCCGGTGTAGTAGTCCCAGCCGGTGTAGAACTGGACCGGCGTGGCCAGCGCCCAGAAGAACCAGTTGACCCACGGGGCGTGGCTCCAGGCGCCCAGCAGCCCGAAGTCCCGGCCCATGCTCAGGACGAAGAGCGGGGCCGCGAAGAGCACGCCCGCCAGGAACTTGCGGGTCTGGTCCTGAATCTCGGCGCGCCTGGCGGCCGCCTCTGCATCCTCGATCTCCTCTTCCCGGGGACGGACGGCCCCGTACCCCGCCTTCTCCACGGCCCCGATGATCTCGTCCAGGTCGGTCATGGAGGGCAGGTACTCCACGGAGGCCCGCTCCGTGGCGAAGTTGACCGAGGCGCTCACCACGCCCGGTACCTTGCGGTTCAAGGCACGCTCGATGTTGGCGGCGCAGTTGGCACAGGTCATGCCGGTGACCGGCAGCTCGACGCGTGTCTTGGCGACGCCGAAGCCGGCGCCTTCGATCCGCTCGATCAGGTCGTCGACCTGCACGGTCTCCGGATCGATGGTCACCGCAGCCTCTTCCGAGGCGAAGTTCACGTTGGCGTCCTTCACCCCGGCGAGCTTTTTCACGTTGCGCTCGACGTTGGCGGCGCAGTTGGCGCAGGTCATGCCGGTGACCGGCAGCCGCACGTTCGTCTCGCCCATCCCTGCCTTCTCCATGGTCCGGGGTATCGGTTTCAGCCCTGCAGCGGATGGTCCGCGGCGGTGCTACTCGGCGGGCGGGTAGTTGATCTCCTCGAGGGTCGCCTTGATCTGATCCAGGGTGGCCGGGGACTCCCACTCCACCGTGACCTGCTTCCTGTCGGGATCGCCGATCACCTTGGAGACCCCTTCCAGGTCGTTCAGCTCCCGTTGGATGGCCATGACGCAGTGGCCGCAGGAGATATTCGGGACTTTGAGGGTCTTGGCTTCCATGCTGTGTCCTCCCTTTACGAAAATCACATCAAAATCGTATACCATTCCAATACAAAATAAACACGATGGAATCGGTGTCAAAAGAAGGCGCGCCGTTCCCGACTTTCACGTTGTGGTGCCGGCGCCCCCCGTCTATACTGGCCGCAAGCCTGTCTTCGTTTCGGGATGCATTCATGGACCGTCGCCCCTGTCTCGAGATCCGCCGGTTGACCTGCCGCCACGTGGGCCCCCTCGACCTCTCTCTGGCTCCCGGGGAATGCGTCACCCTGTCCGGCCCCTCGGGCGCCGGCAAGACGCTTCTGCTCCGGGCCCTCGCCGATCTGGACCCCCGGCAAGGCCGTGTCCTCCTGGACGGCGTCTCGTGCAGGGACACGCAGCCCCACCTGTGGCGGCGCAGGGTGGGCATGCTCCCGGCCGAGAGCGCGTGGTGGAAGGACACGGTCCGCGAGCATTTCGAACACCCGGAGAAGGCGGAGACGGAGCGGCTCGGCTTCGGGCCGGAGGTGATGGGCTGGGCGGTCTCCCGCCTGAGCACGGGAGAGCGGCAGCGCCTGGCCCTGCTCCGGCTCCTGGGGATCGGTCCCCGGGCCCTTCTCCTGGACGAACCCACGGCCAACCTGGACCCGACCGGCACCCTCCGGGTCGAACGCCTCCTGTCGGACTACATGGCCCGTCACGACGCCTGCTGCCTCTGGATCACCCACGACCCGGAGCAGGCCGCCCGCGTCTCCACGCGCCACCTCGTCCTTTCCGGCGGCAGGCTCCGGGAGGCTCCGGGGCCGGGGGGAGAGGAGATCCCATCGTGGGCGTGATCCCCCTCTCCTTCCTGGATCTCCTCGCGGCCGCCTGCCTCGTGGCCGGCTTGGCCGGCGTGTCCATCCGCATGCGCCTGGGGCTGGGTCGCTCCATCCTGACGGCCGCCCTTCGCACCACGGTCCAACTGCTGCTCGTGGGGCTGGTGCTCAAGGCGATCTTCTCCTACGTCCACCCCCTGCTCCTGCTGGCCATGGCCCTGGTCATGCTGGGGGTGGCGGCCCGGGAGGTCATGCAGCGCCAGCACCGGCGCTTTTCGGGATGGTGGGGGTTCGGCACCGGTGCGGTCTCCATGCTCATCTCCTCCTTCTCCGTGGCGATCCTGGCCCTGGTGGTGATGGTGGGGGTGGAGCCCTGGTACGCGCCCCAGTATGCCATTCCCCTCCTGGGCATGCTCCTGGGGAACACCATGAACGGCGTCGCCCTGGGGCTGGACCGGCTGACCGCCACCGCCTGGCGGGAGGCCCGCGTGATCGAGGCCCGTCTCCTCCTGGGACAGACCGGGCCGGAGGCCGTCCGCGACATCCTGAAGGAGAGCATCCGCGCCGGGCTCATTCCCGTCGTGAACGCCATGGCCGTAGCCGGCCTGGTGAGCCTACCCGGCATGATGACCGGGCAGATCCTGGCGGGCAGCCCGCCCCTGGAGGCGGTCAAGTACCAGATCCTGATCATGTTCCTCATCACGACCGGCACGGGCTTCGGCACCCTGGCCGCGGTCCGGCTCGGGGCCCGAAGGCTTTTCGACGATCGTCACCGGCTGAGGCTCGACCGGCTCCGTGCCTGAAGCTCAGTCCTCCGTCAGGGCCCGCTTCCTCTGCTGGAACTCCTCGCTGTCGATCTCGCCCCGGGCGTACCGCTTCCGGAGGATGTCCAGCGCGGCGTCTCCGGACTGGGCCTGAACCCTGTCGCTCGACCTGGAGGAGTCGCCGCTCTTGACGAGCCATCGGATGAAGACCACGCCGCCGGGGCCCATGCCTCCGTAGCCGCCGTGCCACTGCGCAAGGGGCGCTTCAACGAATCCGGAAAACATGCGATTCCTCCTCTCACCGATCGTAGACGGAGCGCATCCACCCCGTCCGCCGGTCGATCTGGACGCGGTCCACGAGCTCCTCCCCCTTGCGGGTCACGATCTCCGCCTCGAAGACCTCGTCCTTCTCCTCGACCTCCCCGACCTTCAGGTTCGGGTTCCGGGAGGTGTCCAGGTAGCGCTCCACGATGCCGCGGGCCTCCTCCTTCCCCAGCGGCTCCTCGGAACCCCGGTAACCGTAGCCGGGTCCCCGTCCGGGGGCGTAGCCCTGTCGACCCTGCCATCCTCTGGAGCCATAGCCTTCGCCGCCCCGGCGGTGCATCATGCCGGAACCCCGGCCCATCATGCCGGAACCCCGGCCGTAGTCGTAGCCGGGCCCCATCATGCCGGAGCCCCGGCCGGACCCGGGACCGCGTCGGGCGTCACCGTGCCAGGTGCCGCAGTAGGGGCAGAACCAACCCTCGCCCCCGGGCGCGCCGTACCCTCCCCGGCCTTCGTAGCCCGTCCCACCCGGGCCCATGGTCTGGGCCGCGGCGATTCCGGCCGTCATGATCACGGCCGCGGTGACGATCAGGGCTGCCGTCACGAACCGCTTCATGGCTTTCTCCTCTCGCTTTGCATCGGGTTTTCTACCTTACCCTGTGAAGATACCACACCCCGGGGCGGTCCGGGGGCGGGGGGCGGGAAAATACAGGATGGACAGTAGGCGGCCGCTCCGGCGGCCCGGGCTTCGGGACCGCCGGAGCGTTCGTCGTCCGCTGCCGGACGATCCTCAGTACCAGCAGGCGCCGGATCCGGGGCCGTAACCGCCCGACATGTGCCGGCCGGGCCCCCGACCGTAGCGGTGGTGACCGTACCCGCCCCGTCCGTTCCGACCGGCAAACCGCAGGTTCGGATCCATCTTGCCGAGGGCCAGCCGCAGCTCGGTCCGCTTGTCCGAGAGGTCGGCCCGGAGCCCGTTGATCTCCTTCTGGAGCTCCCTGACCCGGGCCTCGTCCGGGGTCTCCGCCGCCAGCAGGGACCTCATCTCGGCCCGCTTGGCCCGGTGCCGCTCCCGAAGGGGTGCGGTCTCCTCGTGGTGCTTCCGGTAGAGATCGTCGACCTTCGCCTGCTCCTCCGCGCTCAGGGTCGCCGCGCCATAAGGCCTGCCTTCGCTCCAGCAGGCCCCGGGTCCGTTACCGCCCTTGCCGCCCCAGCGGCCGGGGCCCCAGGCGAAGACCGGGACGGCCAGCGTCCCGACCAGCAGAAGAATGGCTCCAGTGGTGAGGGTTCGTTTCATCATGGCGTTTCTCCTTTTTGGGTGCTTTGGGGTTGTGAGATCTTTCCAACGGTTTCTCTGTTCCCCCTCCAGTTGAGCAACCCCCGTGCCAAGCAGGGATACCGGCCTGATTTTTGCTGCAATGTCTTTCTCTTACCATCAGACTCCCGGAAAAACGGCTTGCCTTTGACCCCGGGAACCTGGATACTTGATACCCGGGAGGTTCAACGCCCTGGGTAAAAAGGTTGCACTTCTCCGGGTCAACCGAACGGGGGGAGGAGCCCATGCGCGGGGAAGCCGTGTGACTCCGCCCTCCCGCCTGCATCCGGCGACTCCCTGGTCCCGAACTTGCACAGAAAACGGGGATGGCCCGCTGGAGCCGTCTCTTCAGGACACCGTGCAGTGCGCCCTGGACATGCAGGCGGAGATGGCCGCCATCAACCGGGAACTGGCGGCCCAGGGGCTCCAGCGGTGAAACTGACCCAGCGGATCCAGGCCCAGCGGGCCCGGCAGCCGATCACCCTCCATCTCCTGGAACGGCCCGTAGAAGCCGGCGCCGACCCCGGTGCCTCGAAGAGGTCGTAGGCATTGCTTCCACAAAGAGGACAGGAGGGCTCGAAGGCGCGTCCCGGCTCCCGGCTGGGCGTTCCGCCGTGGATCCTGCTCGGCGCCGTCCTGATCCTGGCCCCGATCTTCATCTTCTGGGCCGCCGAGAACATCCGCCGGCAGAAGGAGATGACCACCCTCCTCCTTCTGGAGAAGGGGGCCGCCCTGATCCGGTCGTTCGAGGCCGGGGCCCGCACGGGGATGATGGGCATGATGGGGATGCGGGGAACGGCCTTCAAGCTCCAGCAGCTCCTCGTCGAAACGGCCCAGCTTCCCGACATCGTCTACCTGGTGGTCACCGACCCCCGCGGCGGAATCCTGGCCCACAGCGACCCGGAGCGGATCGGGGAGACCTACGAGGCCGCCGTCCGCCTGAAGGAGATCCCCGAACGGGGCAGGCCCGCGTGGCGGAGAACGACCGGACCGGAGGGCCGCCCGGTGTTCGAGGTCTTTCGCCGGTTCTCGCCGGTCCCGGGTCCGGAAGGGTTCCGCCGGCACGGCATGATGCGCGGCCCGGAGGGGCGCGGCATGCTCCAGGGACGGCGACTCGAGCGGCCGCCCGATCCCGGGATCATCTTCGTGGGCCTCGACCTCGGAGCCTTCGAGGAGGCCAGGAAGGAGGAGGCCCGCCACACCGTGGTGATGGCGGTCATCCTGCTCCTGATCGGCTTTGCCGGCCTCTACTCCGTCTTCCTCGTCCACGCCTATCGCTCCGCCAGGACCTCCCTGGGGCGCATCCGGGCCTTCTCGGACCACGTGGTGCAGAACCTGCCCATCGGTCTGACGGCCCTGGACGCGGAGGGCCGGGTGGCCGCCTTCAACCGGACCGCGGAGGCCGTTCTCGGCCGTTCCGGCGATGAGGCGCTGGGCCGCGAGGCGGCTGACATCCTTCCGCCCGAGCTGGACGCCCTGCTGGAGGCCGCCCCGGGGGATGCGCGCACGATCGAGCGGGAGATCGACTGCACCGTAGGGGGAGGCCGAACCGTTCCCCTGGCGGCAAGCGTCAGCACCTTGAGGAGCCCGGAGGGCGAGTCCACCGGCAAGCTCCTGCTGTTTCGCGACCTGACCGAGGTACGGACCCTGAAACGGGAGGTGGAGCGCAGCCGCCGCCTGGCCGCGGTGGGGCGCCTGGCGGGCGGGGTGGCCCACGAGATCCGCAACCCCTTGAGCTCCATCAAGGGGTTCGCCACCTACTTCCGGGAGCGCTACCGGGACGTGGAGGAGGACCGCCGCACCGCGGAGATCATGATCCAGGAGGTGGACCGGCTCAACCGGGTGATCGGCCAGCTCCTGGAGTTTGCGCGCCCCATGGCCGTGGACAAGAGGCCCGTCCGTTCGGACGTGGTCGCGCGCCGCGCCGTGAAGCTGATCGAGGCCCAGGCCGGGGAGCGAGGGATCCGGCTGGAGAGCCGGCTGCCCGACGCCGGCACGGTGCCCATGGACGCGGACCGCATGGGCCAGGTCCTGCTGAACCTTCTCCTGAACGGGGTGGAGGCCATGCCCCGCGGCGGAACCCTGACCGTGACCGCGGAGATCGACGAAAAGAACCGTACGGCCCGCTTCACGGTCAGCGACACCGGAGACGGGATCGCCCCGGGCGACCTCGCCCAGGTGTTCGATCCCTACTTCACCACCAAGCCCTCCGGCACGGGGCTGGGGCTCGCCGTCGTGCACAAGATCGTGGAGAGCCACGGGGGAGAGGTGCGGGTGGAGAGCGAGGAAGGAAAGGGGACGGCCGTCACCGTCGAGCTGCCCCTGGACGAATCGGCGGCCGGGGGGAAGGGTTGACGTCCGCGGACCGCGCCGGCCGCGGGAAACGGATGCGGGCCCGTGCGACGGGGAGGAGGGGAACATGAGCACGACCGTTTCGCCGTCCGTCCTGGTGGTGGACGACGATCCCGCCCACCGCACCATGCTGCGGACGCTGCTGGGCGGGTGGGGGTACCGCGTCCACGAGGCGGACGACGGGGACACCGCCGTCCGCATGGTGGAGGATCAACCCTTCGACCTGGTCCTCATGGACGTGCGCATGGTCCGGGTCTCGGGACCCGAGGCGCTCAAGGCGATCAAGGCCTACAACCCGGCCCTGCCCGTCATCGTCATGACCGCCTACTCCTCCGTGGAGACGGCCGTGGAGACCCTGAAAAGCGGCGCCTACGACTACCTGACCAAGCCCCTGGACTTCGACGAGCTGAAGCACGCCATGGAGCGGGTGATGGACCACACCCGGCTGCGCGAGGAGAACCGCCGGCTCCGCGAGCGGCTGGGGGAACAGTTCGACCGGAGGAGCATCATCGGCCGGAGCAGCGCCATGCTCCGGGTCCTGGAGACCGTGAGCCAGGTGGCCCCCTCCGAGGCCACCGTGCTCGTCTCGGGGGAGTCCGGAACGGGCAAGGAGATGATCGCCGGCGCCATCCACTACAACAGCCCCCGCAAGGACGGGCCGTTCGTGAAGCTCAACTGCGCGGCCGTCACCGAGACCCTGCTCGAGTCCGAGCTCTTCGGCCACGAGAAGGGGGCGTTCACCGGCGCCCACAGGCGGAAGGAGGGGCGTTTCCGCCAGGCCCACGGAGGGAGCCTCTTCCTGGACGAGATCAGCGAGATGTCCCTGGCCATGCAGGTCAAGCTGCTCAGGGTCCTCCAGGAGCGCGAGCTCACCCGGGTCGGGGGAGAAGAGGTGATCCACGTGGACGTGCGGATCATCGCCGCCACGAACAAGGATCTTCTCGAGGAGATCCAGGCCGGCCGCTTTCGGGAGGACCTCTACTACCGGCTGAACGTGGTCGAGATCCGGATGCCGCCGCTCCGGGAGCGGAGGGAGGACATCCCCCTCCTGGCCCGGCATTTCCTGGATCGATTCAACCGGGCGAACGACAAGGACATCCGAGGGTTCACCCCCCGGGCCATGGACCACCTTCTCCGCCACGACTGGCCGGGCAACGTCCGGGAGCTCATGAACGCCGTGGAACGGGCCGTGGTCCTCTCCCGCGCCGAGCTCATCGATTCGGGGGACCTCTCGCCGGCGTCCGGCCGCGGCGAGCCCCTCAAAGGAGAGCCGGGAGAGGGGGAAGGCGGCAAGGGCTTTTCCCTGGAGGAGATGGAACGGGCGGCCATCCTCCGGACCCTCGAGGAGACGGGCGGGAACAAGAGCGAAGCGGCCCGCAGGCTCGGCATCACCCGCAAGACCCTCCACAAGAAGCTCGAGAAGTACCGCGGCCGGTCCTGACCCGGTGGTTGAATTCTGATGACTTTCCGTGTACAGTGCAGCTATCGACAAGCCCGGGGGTTTCCTCCCGGGCCGGTTTCATGCCCCGGGTTCGTTTCTCCGCCAGTGTGACAACCTCAAGGGTCTGTAACCGAAAGCGTCCCCATGAAAGGAGGTTGGCACAATGGCAAGCGGTACGGTCAAGTGGTTCAACGACGCAAAGGGATACGGCTTTATTCAGCAGGACGAAGGGCCGGATGTCTTTGTACACTTCTCGGCCGTCAGCGGCTCGGGTTTCCGCACCCTTTCCGAGGGGGAGAGGGTGACGTTCGAAATCGAGCAGGGTCCCAAAGGCCCCTCGGCCAAGAACGTCGAGAAAGAATGATGGCAGTGATCGTCCATGGAACCACGAAAGGCGCCCCGCCTTCCTGAAGCGGGGCGCCTTTTTCGGCTGAACCGTCCGGCATTCAACCGTTCTTTTCGTCCCCCGCTTCCCGCCCCCCGGAGTCGGGAGCGAAGTCCGTCCTGCGACGGGCTTCCTGCTGAGGAACCGCACGGGTCTCGCACCGGTGGACCTGCAACCGCTGGGGGAAAAGCAAGATGATGACGACCGTCAGGACCTGCCTCCGGGCCCTGCTTTTCTGTGCCGTTCTCACCGGGCTGTGCGACACGGCACCGCCGGCCCTGGGGGCGGATTCGCCATACCGCATCGCCACCGTGGCCTGGGCCGGCTGGTCCCCCCTCCACGTGGCCCATGAAAAGGGGTTCTGGAATCGGCTGGGCCTCGACGTGGAGGTGGTGGACTACGACGATCCCATCGTCATCCTGGAGGCCATGGAGGCCGGACGGATCGACTTCGCCATGGACATGGCCGGGACGCTCGTCGGCGTGTACATGGACGGGACGCCGGTCGTGGCGCTCGCCGAAACCAACTGGTCCCACGGCGGAGACCGCATCGTAGCGAAGCCCGGGCTCGACCTTCGGGAGCACGCGGGCAAGCCCGTCGGCGTCTTCCTGGACCGCCCTTCCTGTCTCTACTTCCTGCACCTGTTCCTGGACAAAAGAGGCCTGCGCGTCTCGGACTACCGGATCGTGGAGATCAACCCCGTGGACATGACGGCCCAGTTCGCGGCGGGGAGGCTCCCTGTCATCGTGAGCTACGACCCCTGGGCCCGGGAGGCCGTGCGCAGGGGGGACGGTGTCTGCCTCGCCACCTCCAGGGATTTCGAGGGATGCATCCCGGAGTGCCTGTGGACTTATGCAGATCGCCTGGAGGCCATCCCCCCCGAAGACGTCCGCAGGCTCATTCGGGGGTGGATCCAGGCCGCCCGCTGGATCCGGGACCCGGATCACTGGCCGGAGTACAGGGACATCCTGAACCGACGGACGTTCCGAAGGAGAGTCCCTTACGAGGACGCGGAGCTGAGAGGGCTCCTGGAGGGCGTGAAGATCCACGATCCCGCCGAACTGGCCGAAAGAAACCGGACCGGGGGAGGGCTCTACGGCTACTT
This sequence comes from uncultured Desulfobacterales bacterium, assembly GCA_964454455.1. GTDB lineage: Bacteria > Desulfobacterota > DSM-4660 > Desulfatiglandales > HGW-15 > JAIPEI01. The sequence goes on from CAYVVQ010000013.1 coordinate 34,818, forward strand.
CCGGTCCGTTCGGGCCTTTCTCCGGGATGAGGGCATGCTCCGGCGATCCTACGAGGTCTCGGACCTCTTCGACAACCGGTTCGTCATGGAGGCCCTCGCCCTGGAAAGGGAAGCCGCCCCGCTCGAGTAGCCCCGCTGTGGAGACCACGATGCGAACCATTGCCGCTCGCCTGCTCATGGCCTTTCTCTGCGTGATTCTCTTCCTGGTGCTCCAGGGGGTGTCCACCCACGTCGTCACCACCCGGCTCTCCGGGGTTCAGAGGGACGCCCTTTCCCGGGAGCTTCACATCGAAGCCCTCCAGGAGCGACTCGCCAGGACCCGGCTGATCGTCTTCAAGGTCCTCGGAACCATGGATCCCCACGAGATGGACGAGCTGAGGGCACGCTTCGAGGAGGCCGTCCGGCCGCTCTCCGAGGACCTCGCGGCCCAGGGGGTGGACCCCGAGATGGTCCGGAGGAACGCCGACCTCTATCACAGGATCATCGCCCTCCACTACGACTTCTCGGTCCGCACGGCCCGGACCTTGATCAACGCGGAGTCCAAGGAGATCCACGAGGAGCTGGTCCGCAGGCTCGAGACACGCGGCCGCGAGCTGGCCCGGGCCACGGCCACGCGCGTCGCCGAGGCGCACCGGAAGGCGCACTGGACCTCTGCGGGGCTGCTCGCCTGCGCCCTGGCGGTGGCAGGCATCTGGGCCTACGTGCTCGTGCACACCCTGACCGACCGTCGCAGGGCCGAGGAGCAGATCCGGGAGAGCGAGGAGCGGTACCGCATCCTCTTCGATCTCTCCCCCCAGGCCATCGCCCTCACGGAGTTCCACTCGGGCCGCCTGCTCGACGTGAACGCGCGGTTCCTGGAGATCACGGGCTACGAGAAGGGCGACGTGATCGGGCGATCCACGGCGGATCTCTTCTACTCCCCGGAGGACCGGCAACGGTTCCTGGACGAGATGGAGGCCTCCGGGGCGGTCCGGGGCCTGGAGACGGTCTACCGGGCCCGCGACGGAACCACGATCCAGGCCCTGGTCTTCTCCCGCAGGATCCAGCTCGACCAGGGGCCGGTCCTGCTCACCATTTTTCTGGACATGACCCGGCAGAAGCGGCTCGAGGCCCAGCTCCAGCAGGCCCAGCGGCTCGAGTCCATCGGCACCCTGGCCGGCGGCATCGCCCACGACTTCAACAACCTCCTCATGGGGATCCAGGGCAGGACCTCCCTGATGCTGGCGGACCTGGACGGGGCCCATCCCCACCGGGAGCAGCTGGAGAGCATCGAGGAGCTCGTTCGAAGCGCCTCCGACCTGACCCGGCAGCTCCTGGGGTTCGCCCGGGGCGGCAAGTACGAGGTGAAACCCACGGACCTGAACGAGCTCGTGAGCCGAAGCGCCGAGATGTTCGGCCGCACCCGGAAGGACATTCGAATCACCCTGGCCCTCCCGGACGACACCCCGACCGTGGAAGCGGACCGGCGGCAGATCGAGCAGGTTTTGTTCAACCTCTTCGTGAACGCCTCCCACGCCATGCCGGGCGGCGGGGAGATTCGGATCGCGACCGGATCGGTCTTCCTGGACGAAAAGGAGGCCCCGCTGCGCCAGGCGAACCCGGGGCGCTACGCCTTCATCCGGGTGGCCGACACGGGCACGGGTATGGACCGGGCCACGCTCCAGCGGATCTTCGATCCCTTCTTCACCACCAAGGAGGTGGGACGGGGAACGGGGCTCGGGCTGGCGTCGGCCTACGGCATCGTGAAGAATCACGGCGGATTCATCGAGGTGACCAGCACCCCGGGCCGGGGGACCACCTTTCAGATCCACCTCCCGGCCACGGCCACGCCCGTGACGGAGAGCCGCGAGCCCGATCGGGGCCTCTCCCTCGGGAGCGGGACGATCCTGATCGTGGACGACGAACGGATGGTCGCGGACGTCGGCGCGAAGATGATCGAGAAGCTGGGCTACGAGGCGCTGGTGGCCCGGAGCGGGGAGGAGGCCCTGGACCTCTACCGCAAAGAGGGGCAGCGAATCGACCTGGTGGTCCTCGACATGGTGATGCCGGGCATGGGAGGGGGAGAAACCTTCGACCGTCTCCGTGCGATGCATCCGGATGTGCGGGTGATCCTCTCGAGCGGCTACAGCATGGAAGGACGGGCCATGGAGATCCTGGACCGTGGCTGCAAAGGGTTCATCCAGAAGCCCTTCGACCTGCACGAGCTTTCCGCCAGGCTGGAGGAGGTGCTGGGGGCCACGCGGCCCGATTGAGCGGGCGCGGGATCTCTTCCCGCCCCCCCCGGGACGCCCGGGAGATCCTTTCTGAAGACCACGAAACCAGACGCCCTTCGGGTGAAAAAAACCAAGGGAATTCTTTGACATCGCCACGGGTTTCGGGTATCTCGTTTTGTGAAAAGTGATGGAGTCGCAAAAAGCCCTGAACCTTGAGATCTGCCCTAGAAATATCAATAGGTTATGGCGTTTCCAGCGGCGGGTGAGCGGGTTTTTGCGAACCCGTCAAAAGTGATACGAGTCTGTTGGCTGCCGGTCAATCCACGAATCAGGAGGATGGGTGTGAAGACAATCAAGATCAAGGACCTGATGGTGCCGCTCGACGAGTATGCCACCGTCTCCGTGGACGCCACGCTGTTGGATGCGGTGACGGAACTCGAGAAGGCCCAGGAGGAGCTGGACCGCTCCCGGTACCACTACCTCCACAGGGCGGTGCTCGTCTACGACAAGAAGAACAAGATCGTCGGGAAGATCAGCCAGCTGGACGTCCTGAAGGCCCTGGAGCCCAAGTACGACGAGCTGGGCGACCCCGACTCTCTGTCCAGGGCCGGGTTCAGCAGCAGCTTCCTCCGGGACATGCTCACGAAGTACTCCCTCTGGGAGCAGCCGCTGGCCGACATCTGCCGGAAGGGCGCCAGGGTCAAGGTGAAGGAGTTCATGTACACGCCGACCGAGGGCGAGTACGTGGACGAGGAGGCGACCCTGGAGGAAGGCATCCACATGCTCGTCGTGGGACGCCACCACTCGCTCCTGGTCACCTCGAAACGCAAGATCATCGGTGTGCTGCGCCTGACCGACGTCTTCAGCGAGGTCTTCCAGCGCATGAAGACATGCGCCATCTGATGCCGCGACCCCAAGGGGTGCCGATCGGATCCCAACACTGAAGGAGGACTGAACCCATGAGTCACGACATCGAACACGACACCGGTGGAGGCGGCGGCATCCTGGCGAACAAGGTGCTGTGGCTCTGCATCGGGGCGGGGATCTTCATTCTCATCGCATTCATCCTGCCCACGCCCCAGAGCGTCATCGAGACCGTAGACAAGTACGGGTTTGCAGAGCAGATGATCGAGTGGGAGGTGGCCCACGACGTCGAAGGAGCGGCCCACCAGACCATGGTGGTCCTGGGGCTCATCCCCATGGCCATCATCTTCTTCGCCACCGAGGCCATCCCCATCGGCCTCACGGGCATCCTGATGCCCATGCTCGCCTACTTTCTCCACCTGCTGCCTCGAAGCATGATCGGCAAGACCTTTGCCGGGGACGCCCCCATGTTCCTCCTGGGCGTGCTGGCCATGGGCGTGGCCGTGGTGGACGTGGGGTTCCACAAACGGCTGGCCGCGTGGCTCCTGGGCTGGACCCGGGGGTTCGTGGTGCCCATCTTCGTCCTCTGCATCAGCATGGCCGTGGTGGGCTCGTTCATCTCCGCCCACGCCATGTGCGCCTTCATGACCCCGGTCATGGCCGCGGTCTACTTCGGGGCCGTGGCGGCCAACAGCAAGGGGGACCGGGTCGAACACGATCCGGCCCTGGCCAAGTTCCTCCTCTTCGCCCTCTGCTTCTCCCTGAACGTGGGGGGCGTGGGGTCCCCCGCAGCCGGCGGGCGGAACGTGATCATGATGGGGTTCTGGAGCGAGTACAACGTCCCCATGGACTTCTTCACCTGGATGAAGTACGGCCTGCCCCTGGTTCCCATTATGGGGCTCATGGTGGCCGTCTACATGCTCGTGCTCTTCGGCCGGAAGGTCAAGACCAGGGACCTGACCCCGGGGCTCGCCGCCATCAAGGACGAGACCCGCAAGATGGGCAGGATGACCTACGCCGAGTACGTCACCTTCGGCATGCTGCTCCTGATCCTGGTCCTCTGGATCCTCGGGGGCGAGGAGCTGGGCCTGGGCGGCCCGGCGCTCCTCGCCCTCCTGATCCCGGTGATCTTCCGCACCACCGACTGGAAGAAGATCCTGAACGGCATCTCCTGGGACGCCTGGTTCATGTACTGCGGCGCCCTGACCCTGGGCGCGCTCCTCAAGGAGAGCGGCGCGGCCATGTGGCTCGCCCAGAGCTTCCTCAAGATCCTGGGCACGGTGGGCATGAGCTCCGGGTTCGGCCTCTGGGTGGGGCTGAGCGGCCTTTCCGGACTGATGACCAACTTCATGTCCGATGCCGGCACCACGGCCCTGCTGGGACCCATCGTCATCCCCATGGGCATCATGACCGGCGTGCCCGGCGAGCCGTGGGCCGTGGGCCTGGCCGTGGCCTTTGCCACCAGCTTCGCCCACTTTCTCATCGTCGGCACCCCGAACAACGCCATCGTGTACGGACTGGGCGTGTACCCGGACACGGGGGAGAAGATGATCCACCCCATGGACTTCGTCAAGTACGGGTTCGTGCTCTGGGTCCTCTGCATGGCGGTGATGTGGGTCGTCGGTTTCCTGGGCGTCTACAACCTGGTGGGGTTTCCCGAGGGGGTTTTGGAAACGGCCAGGGGGGTCATGGAAGGCGGGTCGTAGCAGCATCCTCCCCCCGGGGGACACGCGTCCCCCGGGGGGAGTTTCGCCGCCCTGTCCGGTCCGTTTACAGCCTGCAAAAATGCCCGACACCCCCGGTTGCGGGGAAGAGGCACGGCACGACACATCACAGGACGATTTCAGGACGTTATACCCCAAGCCTCCGGCTTGATTCTTGCAAAATCGGGTGTAATCGGTGCGAACAGGGCGGTTGCATCCAGAACCATGATGGAGTCGCAAAAAGCCCTGAACCTTGAGATCTGCCCTGGAAATATCAATAGGTTATAACGTTTCCAGCGGCGGGTGAGCGGGTTTTTGCGAACCCGTCAACCATGAGAGGAGCCATCCATGGACATCAACAAGCCCCTGGTGATGCTGGTGGACGATGAAGTCCCCTTCGTGGAAACCACGACCAAGCGGCTCGAAAAACGGAACCTGAGCATCCTTCAGGCCTTCAACGGCCGGGAGGCGCTGGAGCGGTTAAAGGAGCACAGGAACGTGGACGTGATCATCCTGGACGTGAAAATGCCCGGAATGGACGGCATCGAGACCCTCCAGGAGATCAAGAAAACCTCTCCGCTGACCGAGGTGATCATGCTGACCGGCCACGCCACGGTGGAGTCGGCCATCGAGGGCATGAAGCTCGGCGCCTTCGACTACCTGATGAAACCCTGCGAGATCGAGCAGCTGGTCGCCAAGGTGGAGGAGGCCACGAGGAAAAAGCGGGAGCACGAAGAAAAGATCAAGGAAGCCAGGGTTCGAGAGGCGTTGTCCCAGCACGGATGACTCCAATGTGAAACGGTCCTCCTGCGTTTCGCCCGACCGTCCGGCGCCTTCCTCCCGGCGCCGGACGCGCAACCCTCTCGCACCGCCTTCACAGCCCTCCGGCCGGGACCGACCAAACCATGTGGGAACGGATCCCCCTTCGAGCACGCATCTACATTATTCTGGCCTCCCTCGTGACGATCTCGCTGACCGGGGGCGTGGTGACGGTGTGGTACACCTATCGCCTGGAAGGCCTCCTCACCCAGGTCATCGATCGACACGTGGCCGCGTACCAGGCGGCCGAGGCCCTGGAAACCGCCCTGGTCAATCAAAAGGGGTTCGTCTCCTACTACTTCCTGGACGGAGACCCCGACTGGCTCCGCCAACTGGGCAAGTACAGGCAGGTGTTTGACGAGCGGCTGGAGGAATCACGCACCCTCATCGACTCCCAGCGGCAGAGGGAGGTCATCGACCGGATCGAGAGCCGGTATCGGGGGTACACTGCGTCCAAGGACCGGGTGATCGCCCTCTACAAGGCCGGAAACCGCGAGCAGGGCTCCCGGCTCCACAGGGAGGTGCGGGAGATCTTTTTCCAGACCCTCGACCTCTGCCGCCGGTACAAGGCTTTCCACACCCAGCGCATCGCGGAGGCGCGCAGGCACAGTTACGCCGAGGCCTCCCGGCTCCGCGTGATCGCGGTGACGGGCATGTTCATCGCCTTCCTTCTGGCGCTGCTCCTGGTCTTCGTCCTGGTCCACCAGATCCTGGGACCGGTGCGGCGTCTCGCAGCGGAGGCCGGCCGGGAGGGCGTCGCCCCGGACCGATCCCGGGACGAGGTCCAGACCTTGAGCCGGAGCGTTCGAGGCCTGATCGAGGAGTACGACCACACCCACTCCGAGCTGGAAAAGAGCCGGGAGACGCTTCTCCAGGCCGAGAAGCTGGTGCTCGTGGGCAAGCTCGCCGCCGGGGTCGCCCACAGCATCCGGAACCCGCTCACCTCTGTCAACATGCGTCTCTTTTCGCTCCGGCGCACGCTCCGGCTGGAGGGGCCCCAGAAGGAGGACTTCGAGGTGATCGCGGAGGAGATCCGCCACATCGACACCATCGTCCAGAGCTTTCTCGAGTTCTCCCGCCGTCCGAAGCTCCGCCCGCAGCTCGTCAACCCTTCCGACCTCGTGGACATGACCCTGCAGCTCCTTCACCACCGTCTCCATTCCTACGAGGTGGAGATCCGGGTCGAGCGGGACGTGAGCCCCCTCCCCATGATCTACGCCGACCCGGAGCAGCTCAAGGAGGTCCTGGTGAACCTCATCGTGAACGCCTGCGAGGCCATGGGCCGGGGCGGCGACATCGTGATCCGGGAGGACGTCCCCGTGCCGTCCAGGGGGGGGCGGGTCGTCCGGATCCGGGTCGTGGACAACGGCCCCGGCATACCGGAGGCCCTCCAGGACAAGATTCTGCAGCCCTTCTTCACCACCAAGGACGAAGGGACCGGGCTGGGTCTCAGCATTGCGGCCCGGATCCTGGAGGAGCACGGCGGGTTTCTGGACGTGGAATCCAAGGAGGGGGAGGGAACCACCTTTACGATCGTCCTGCCTCTGGGAGAGACCATCCATGAGTAGCATTCTGATCATCGACGACGACGACCAGCTTCGAAGAAGCTTCGAGAAGCTCCTCCGGGAGGAAGGCTACGAGGTCCGCAGCGCGGCTTCCGGGGAGACGGGCCTGCAGCAGGTCCGCAGGGAGATGCCGGACCTCGTCATGCTGGACATGCGCCTTCCCGGAATGAACGGGTTCGAGACTTTCAAGCACCTCCACGACCTGGAGGCCAAGCTTCCCGTGATCATCATGACCGCGTACGGGACCACCGAGACGGCCATCGAGGCCACCAAGTTGGGGGCACACGACTACATCCTGAAGCCGTTCGACATCCCGGACATGCTCAAGATCATCCGGCAGGCGCTCGAGGCGGGCCGGTTCATGCGATCCCGGGTGGACATGGACGCCCTGACCGAGGACATCCAGGGCGAGGCCATCATCGGCCGAAGCCGGTCCATGCAGGACGTCTACAAGGCGATCGGCCGGGTCTCGCCCACGGAGGCCACCGTGCTCATCCGCGGGGAGTCCGGGACCGGCAAGGAGCTCGTGGCCCGGGCCATCTACCAGCACAGCCTTCGCGCCCAGCGCCCCTTTCTCGTCATCAACTGCGTGGCCATCCCCGAGAACCTGCTGGAGAGCGAGCTCTTCGGCTACGAAAAGGGCGCCTTCACCGGCGCGGCCCACCGCCGCGTGGGAAAGGTGGAGCAGGCGCACGGCGGGACGGTCTTCCTGGACGAGATCGGGGACATGCCCTTCAGCATCCAGGCCAAGATCCTGCGCCTCCTGCAGGAGAAGAGCATCGAGCGGCTCGGCGGGCGGGAGACCATTCCCGTGGACGTGCGCATCATCGCCGCCACGAACAGAGACCTGGAGCGGGCCCTCGAGGAGGGCCGGTTCCGGGAGGACCTCTACTATCGCCTGAAGGTGGTAACCATCTGGCTTCCGCCCCTGAGGGACCGCATCGACGACATCCCCCGGCTCTCGAGATACTTCCTCTCCCGCCACGCTGCCGAGGTGGGGGTGGACAGCCCCGTCCTCACAGAGGAGGCCAAGGAAGTGCTCAAGGGGTACTCGTGGCCGGGGAACGTCCGCGAGTTGGCCAACACCCTCCAGAAGGCCCTCATCTTCAACCGCGGAGCGCCCATCCGTCCCGAGGACGTGAGCCAGGCCATCAGCAACCGCAACGAGGGACGAAAGGGCACCGGCGATCCGGAGCAGGCGATTCGGCAGTGGGTCCATCAGTCCCTGGACTCGGGGCCTCAGGAGCATCTGTTCGACCGCTGCATGGACCGCTTCGCGAGCGTCCTGATCAGCGAGGCCCTCCTGGCGACGAGCGGCAACCGTTCCAAGGCGGCCAAGCTTCTGGGGATGTCCAGGCCCACGCTGCACTCCAAGATCGAGAAGTACAACCTCCGCTTCGAGACCACCATCCGGGAAGAGGGTTCCTCTTGACCCGTTTGGTGAGGCTGCGACCCGGTCTTCCGCCTTTACAGGATGGAAAACCCTTTGACAGCCCTCAGGACCGGCCCCTCCTCCCGAGAGCACGCCATCCCGGAAAAACCAGCATGAAATCAAATTCTTTGCTGCTCTACCCCGCCGGAAGGCAGGTGGCACACCGGTTGCTACTCCTGGAATAGAGAACTGCGGTCCGCCGCCGGGCATCGCCCTTTCTCCAATCGCTTCGAACTGGTGACGCGATCGCCCGCTCGTGGCGCCCGGTTGAAGTGGAGGTTGTCGTGTGATAGCCTGATGGGGTCTCCGGCCGTTGAGCCCAGCGACTCCTCACCGGGCACGGCTCACAAGGAGGGAACGACATGCTGGTCAAAAACTGGATGAACCGCAACATCATCACCGTCGACGCCAACGAGTCCATGCTCGACGCCATCAATCTGATCAAGAAGCACGACATGCTCATGCTCCCCGTGATGCGCAACGGCGAGCTGGTGGGCGTGGTCACGGACCGGGACCTCAAGAGGGCCTCGGCGTCCGACGCCACCACCCTGGAGGTGCACGAGCTCATGTACATCCTCTCCAAGATCAAGGTGAAGGAGATCATGAGCCGGCCGCCGGTCACGGTGCCCTTCGACTACACCCTCGAGGAGACCGCGGAGATCCTCCTGGACAACAAGATCTCCGGCGTACCCGTGGTGGATCACGGCGGTCAGGTTTTGGGGACCATCTCCCAGAACGAGCTGTTCCGGGCCGTGCTCTCGGTCACAGGGCTCGAAAAGCGAGGCGTCCAGTTCGCCTTCCAGCTGGAGGACAGCCCCGGATCCATCAAGGAGGTGGCGGACGTGATCCGCGAGTTCGGAGGCCGGATGGCCAGCATCCTCTCCTCCTACGAGCGGGCCCCCGAAGGGTACCGGAACGTCTACATCCGCATGTACGGGGTGGACCGCAACAAGCTCGAGGAGCTCGTCGCGAAGCTCAAGGAACAGGCCAAGGTGCTCTACATGGTGGATCACCGCGAAGACCGTCGGGAGATATACTGAAGCCATGCAGGATCATTCCCGAAGATCGACCCGGCGAACCCGGCCGAAGGATGGGCCACCATCAGCTACCGGGTGGCCATCCTGGCGCCCTGTCCCGTGCTGATGGTCAAGTGAAGCAAATCCGGGGCCTCTTGAAAAGACAAAGACCTCAGTGAGACGGAAGGAGGAGGGGAGATGCTGGTCAGGAACTGGATGAGCAAGGACGTGGTCACCATCGGGCCGGACGAGAGCATGCTGAAGGCGGTGAACCTTATGAAGGAGAGGGACATCCGCATGCTGCCCGTCCTGAAGGACGGAAACCTCGTCGGCGTGGTGACGGATCGGGACATCAAGCGGGCCTCGGCCTCCGATGCGAGCACCCTGGAAATCCACGAGCTCATGTACCTCGTCTCCAAGGTCAAGGTCCGGGACATCATGTCCAAAAAGGTGACAACGGTCCCCGACGACTTCACCGTGGAGGAGACGGCCGAGGTCATGCTGAAGAACAGGATCTCCGGGGTCCCGGTCGTGGACAAGGAGGGGCGCGTCGTGGGTGTGATCACCCAGACCGACCTGTTCAAGGTCCTCATCACCATCACCGGCGTGGAGAAGCAGGGGATCCAGTTCGCCTTCCTCCTGAAGGACGAGTCCGGAAGCATCAAGGAGGTGGCGGACGTCATGCGGAAGTACGGAGGCCGGCTCGCCAGCATCAGGACCTCCTACGAGGACGCCCCCGAAGGCTTCCGCAAAAGCTACATTCGCATGTACGGCGTGGACCGGTTCAAGCTGGAGGATCTGAAGAAGGAGCTCCGCGACACGGCCCGCGTCCTCTACATGGTCGACCACCGCGAGGGCAAGCGCGAGATCTACGAGTAACCCCCCCAGACACACACCGGAGGCGGCCCGCCCCGCCGACCAAAGGGACTTAGATCGATTCGCTCGAGAGCCCCTTATCACGGCAACCGACGCCCGGCCCGGAAGCCCCGGTGCCGGGCGCCGGTTTCTCCCCCGGTCGTTTCCACCCTGTAAAAGATCCCGACACCGCGACTCCCTTTCCGGCATGAACCCGGCCCGGAAGAAGCCTTTCATTCATAGGTAATAACAATCAATTACGATTCCATCACCGTCCGCCGCCGCTTGGTACGTCCTTTGCTCTTTCTGAGGTGGAACCCTTTGGTTTCAACGCGCCAGGAGGCAGGACCATGGAAAGACGAGGAAAGAAAAAGATCCTGATCGCTTTCGACGGTTCGTTTCACGCCCATGAGTCCGTCCGCTACGTCGCGGCCGTCCCCGCGTTCCGGCAGATGGAGATCGTGCTCTTCAACGTTTTCCAGAAGATCCCCGACTGCTACTACGACCTGGAGATGGCCACCCCGCTCGCCTCCCGGATCAAAGAGATCCACGCCTGGGAGGCCGAGGAGGAGAACAACATCAAAGAGGCTCTCGAGCAGGCGAGGCAGTCCCTCCTCGACGCGGGCGTACCCGGAGACCACGTCCGCATCGTGCGCCGGGAGCGACAGAAGGGCATCGCCCGGGACATCGCCGCCGAATCGAAGCAGGGCTACGCCGCCGTGGTGGTCGGGAGAAAAGGCGTGAGTCGGGTCCGGGACCTGGTGATGGGAAGCGTCTCGGCCAAGCTGCTGGAGCGTCTGACCCACCTTCCCCTGATCGTGGTCGGACGC
>CAYVVQ010000014.1:0-46012 GCA_964454455.1 uncultured Desulfobacterales bacterium
GAACCTCGGCATGCAACTCGAGCTTCACTATCCCCGTCGAACCCGTTACGCCCCCGTAAGGTAGGTATTTCAGGAACGAGCGATATATGAAGACATTATAAACACGACGGATCGCCCCGTCAATGGTTCTCCACCATCCGGTCGGGGAGCATCGCGTTTTTTTTCCAGCGCGTCTTCCTTCTCTGTAGGCTTACCAGTCCTTTTCGCCCGCCGGAAGATCCCTGGAATTTTCTTGACAGCTCATGGTTGGTTGTAATAACTTCAATACAACATTTGCTGGGGCTGGAGGTGAGATATGGTGGCGTATGATCTGGTGGTCAAGAACGGGAGCTTGGTCATCCCGGGTGGGGGCGTGGTGCGTGCCGATCTGGGGGTCAAGAATGAAAAGATTGCCTTGATCTCCGAGGAGATCGCGGCAGAGACGGCGGCAAAGGTGCTGGATGCATCGGGCAAGCACGTTTTTCCCGGGGCCGTGGACACGCACGCCCACATCGGCATCTACCGCCCGCTCGAAGAAGATGCGGCCAGTGAGTCGGCGGCGTGTGCCGCCGGCGGGGTCACGACCATTGCGTCGTACTTTCGTACGGGAAAGAATTATCTCAACAAGACCGGGGCGTTCAAGGAGATCTTTCCCGAGCTGATGTCCCGCTCGGAGGCATCCTACCGGGTGGACTTTGCCTACCACATCGCCTGCATGTCCACCGAGCAGATCAGCGAGGTGGAGTGGCTGGCCAAGGAGGGCGGGGTTTCCACCTTCAAGTACTACATGTTCTACAAGAGCCTGGACCTCTCCGGGGCCGAGCCGGCCAGCGGCTACCTGATGCTGAGTCGGGATACCCTGGATTTCGGGTTTCTGTACCGCTTCATGAAGGAGGTCGCCCGGGTCAACCAGACCATGGCGGGCGCTCCCTTGAGCATGTCCATTCACTGCGAGAATCCGGAGGTGATCGTCGCCACGGTGGAAGAGGCCAAGCAGAACCCCACCGGCAACACCATGAAGGACTACTCGAACGGCCGCCCTCCCTGGCAGGAGGCCCTGGCCATCAAGGAGGTCGCCTTCCTGGCCGATCGCACGAACTGTCCCGCCAACCTGCTTCACCTGAGCAGCAGGGAGGCGGTCGAGGCGGCCGTGGACGTGAGCGTGGAGTATCCGCGCACCCCATTTCTCCTGGAAGCGACCCTGCACCATCTGGCCATGAGCAACGACAACGACTACGGCCGGCTGGGAAAGGTGAACCCCCCGGTCCGGGATCAGGCGAACGTGGATTTCCTGTGGCAATCGGTCCTCTCCGGGGTGATCGACACGGTCGTGTCCGATCACGCGTGCCATCCCAGCGAGCTGCGAAAAGGGGACCTGTGGACGGTCATGCCGGGGTTCGGCGGGACGAGCCTGATGTTCCCGGTCCTCATCAACGAAGGGTACCACCGCCGGGGCCTGCCGCTGAGCCGGGTGGCCGAGCTCTCCTCCTACAATCCGTCCGTGCGCCACCGTCTCTTCCCCAAGAAGGGGACCCTCGCCGTGGGGGCGGATGCCGACCTGGTGGTCGTTGACATCGACGCGGAGAAGGAGGTCACCACCGCTGCGCTCCACTCGGCGCAGGACTACACGCCGTTCGAGGGCATGAAGCTGAAAGGTTGGCCGGAGACCACCGTTGTCCGCGGACGCGTGGTGTTCGAAGGCGGGAAGGTGGTGGGAGAGCCTGGTTGGGGACGATACCAGTCCCGGCCCGTCTCCTGATGGCGGACCCTGACCGGCTGCTTGCTTCGCGACGTCAACGGATGGAGGAAAACGCGTTGAGTGTGGCGCCCATGATTCGGGACAAGGCGATTCCGCTGTATTACCAGATTGCTACGATCCTGAGGGAACGGATTTTGTCCGGTGAGCTTCCGCCCGGAACGCCTTTGCACGGGGAGGAGGCGCTGGGCCGGGAGTATGACGTCAGCCGGATTACGGTCCGCCGCGCCTTTTCCGTGCTCGAAGGCGAAGGGTTGATCCTCCGGCAGCGCGGCCGGGGGACCTTCGTTCACGATCGGCTTAACCGGGTCGAGCCGACACGCTTCTCCGGCGCCATGGAGGATCTGATCGCCCTGGGTGTTTCCACCAGCGTCCGGGTGCGTGGCTTTCAGTGCGTGTCCCCCCCGGAGTATGTGTCCGAGAAGCTCGATCTGGATGAAGGGGATCAGGTGGTCCGGATTGACAAGACCCGTTTCATCGAAGGCGCTCCTTTTTCGCTGGTGGTGAACTATCTGCCGGAAGAGACGGGAAAAAGGCTCAGCCCGGCCGATCTGAGCGAAAAGCCGCTGCTGGTGGTCTTGGAGGAAAAGCTGGGCATCAAGGCCGACGAAGCGCTTCAGTCCATCGAAGCCACCATCGCCGGAGCGGATGTCGCGGCGCTGCTCGAGGTCCGGGTCGGCTCCCCGCTGCTGAAGGTCGAGCGGACGGTCTTCGACATCCACGGCAAGCCGGTGGAGCACGTCTCCGTCCTGTATCGCGCGGACAAGTACTTCTACACCGTGCGGCTCAAGCGGGAACGAACCGATGAGGTCATGGGCTGGTCCACGAAGGGCATTGCCACCGGTCCGGGCATAGGAGACTGAGGAAAATGGGCATAGCGCACGAGTTGGCGGAGTACGCCGCTCAGTTGAGTGACCAGGAGCTCCCTGCGGAGGTCGTTCATCAGACCAAGCGGCTGATCCTGGATACACTGGGGTGTGCGCTCGGTGGGTACCCCAGTGAATGCAGTCGCGTCCTGCGTGCGTTCGCCGAGGAGTCCGGCCATCTCGGAGAGAGCACCGTCTATGGCAGCGGGGTCAGGACCTCGGCCCTGATGGCGACCCTGGTGAACGGCGCCATGGTGCGCTACCTGGATTACAACGACACCGCCTTCATCATTCAAGGCGACATCTACCGCTCGGGGTACCACCCCAGCGAGGTGATCCCGGGCGTCCTGGCCCTGGCCGAACGGGAGGGCGTGCAGGGCCGCCGGGTCTTGAGCGCCATCAACCTGGGATATGACCTGTCCCTGGCCTGGCTGGAAGGCGTGGTGGGCGCCGGGATCGAGAAGCAGGGCTGGAACGGGGATACGAGGGGCGCGTATGTGATGCCCCTCGTGGGAGGCCACCTTCTGGGGCTCACGCCCGAGCAGATGGTCAACGCCGTGGGCATCGCGGGGAGCTGCCACGCGGTCTTCGGCATCCTGGACACACCGGCCGAGGAGTACACCATGACCAAGAACATCCGTTTTCCCACCATGGCCCAGGCCGGCCTGCAGGCCGCGCTCCTGGCCGGGAAGGGCTTTACGGGGCCCAAAGGGATGATCGACGGTCATGACGGACTGATCGAGGTGATGATGCGGGGGGAGTACGATCCGGAACCCCTCCGGAAGGTCCGCCACAAGTGGTCCATCATGGACACCTGCGTCAAGACGATCATTGCGGACTTCTCCTCTCACGGGCACCTGACCGCCACGCTGAACCTGGCACGCGAGCACGACATTCGACCCGAGGACGTGGCCGCGGTGCGCATCCGGACATCGAAGCGTTGCGCAGAGCACACCGGGGATCCGGTGAAGAAGTACCCGAAGAACAAGGAGACGGCCGATCACTCCTCGTACTGGCTCACGGCCGTCGCCATCCTGGAGCGGCAGATCGGCCCGAATCAGTTCCAGCCGGAGAAGTACACCGATCCCCGTGCCCTCGAGCTCATCGACAAGGTCGAGCTCGTCGGCGATCCTTCCCTGGACAAGCTGCGGCCGGCCGGAGAGTCCACCATCACACTGAAAGACGGGCGGACGCTTTCCGCGTTTGTCGACTATCCCCGAGGCCACGCCAGGAACCCCATGACTGATGAAGAGCTCGTGAGCAAGTTCCGGGACGTGGCGGGAGTCCATCTTTCCGACGACCGGCTGAACCGCCTGATCGATCAGGTGTTCGAGCTGGAAGGCCTGAGCGACGTGAGCGATCTGACGGCGTTGCTGGTCTCGGACAAACCATTGCAGTAGGAGCGCTGGTATGGCCCGCATATACGAGTATCTGGGGAAAGAGATATTGAACCGGGCCGGTGTGGACACACCGGCAGGGAGGTCGGCGGAGGAGGCCGGAGAAGCCGAGTCCATCGCCCGGGAGATCGGCAAGCCGGTCCTGGTCAAGGCCCAGGTCTGGGCCACGGGGCGGTACGCCGCAGGAGGAATCCGTTTCGTGGACACGCCCGAGGAGGCCGGCCGGGCGGCCGGCGAGATGCTGGGCGCCCGGATCAAGGGGCTCGAGGTGAGCCGGGTCCTGGTGGAGGAGCAGCTCGATGTCGACCGGGAGTTTTTTGTGGGCGTGGTGGTCTCCAACTCCTACCACGTCAAGGGCCCGATCCTGCTGTTCTCCTCCGAGGGCGGCTCCTCGGTGGAGGAGGTCTCTGCGCGGAATCCGGAGCGGATCGCCCGCCTGGAGGTGGATTACCTGGAGGGCGTCTCGGCGGAGGCGGCCGAGGAGATGATTCGGCGTGTCACGTTCGACGGCGGTCCCCCTTCCCAGGCCGTGATCGAGGAAACGGCCCGGGTCGCCGCCGCGATCTACCAGGCGTTCGTGGACAACGACGCCCGGAGCCTCGAGGTGAACCCGGTCATCGCGACCACAGACGGACGGGTCCTGGCCGCGGACTGCCACTTCGCCATTGACGACAACTCGGTGTTCCGCCACCCGGAGCTCGGCATCGCCGTGCCGCGGGACATGGAACGCCCGCCCACGGAGCTGGAGATCAAGGCCTGGCAGATCGAGGAAGGCGACTACCGGGGGACGGGCTACTTCTCCCAGATGACGCCCGAGATCGAGGGTCGGGGCTGGATCGGCTTCCATGGCGTCGGGGGCGGGGGGGCCATGCTCGGCGCGACCGCGTTCGTGGCCCGGGGACTCAAGATCGCCAACTACGCCGACACCTCCGGCGATCCGCCGGCCTCGAAGGTCTACAGCGTCATCAAGTGCATCCTGTCCATGCCCGTGGACGGCTACGTCCTGATGGGCGCGGTGCTGGCCAATCAGGAGATGTGGCACCATGCCCACGCCCTGGTCAAGGCCTTTCGCGAGGAGGCCGCCCGGCGGCCCGGGTTCCCCGTGGTGATGCTTCTGGCCGGGAACAAGGAGAAGGAGTCGTTCGAGATCATCCAGCGGGGCTTCGAAGGCCTCCCGCTTCGATACGAGATGTACGGGCGCGAGTACATTTACCAGACCGATGTCCTAGCCGACCGGGTGGAAGCCCTGGTCAAGGAATACATGGCCGAGACCGGCCGGGAGACGTGATATGTCCGCCAGCGAAACGTTGGTCTTTGACAGTCGAAAGTGCACCATCGCCATTGACTACAGCCGGTGCCTGCCTGCCAGCCAGGACACCTCCGAGCCGGCCTGCGGTTTTGCCTGCGTCAAGTCCTGCCGCCTCATGGGCCGGAACATCTTGAAGATCGAAAACAACCGCCCGGTCCTGGCCGTGACCGATCCCGAGGAGATCAAGCGCCTGGACAACGAGTGCCTGTCCTGCGAGTACAACTGCAGTGTTCACGGGCCGGGCTGCATACAGATCACCGTTCACATGGACTGAAACGGAGACGTCCCTCATGGCCATACTTTGCGACGAAAACACGAAAATGCTCATTCAGGGCATCACCGGCCGATTCGGCCAGGGGGTGGCCCGCCGGATGATGGAAGTCGGCTCCCACGTGGTCGCCGGAGTGACCCCGGGTCGCGGCGGCCAGAGTGTCTGGGGCGTGCCGGTGTACAACACGGTGGCCGAGGCGCTGGACGATGTGGGTCCGGTGGACGCGGCCGTGACCGTGGTGCCGGGCCCCCAAGCCAAAGGGGCGGTCATCGAGGCCTTTGACGCCGGCATCTCCACCGTCTTGATGCGGGTCGAACGGGTGCCTCTCCACGACGCCCTGGAGATCATCGCGCACGCCCGGAAAAAGGGGATCCAGCTTCTGGGCCCGGGCTCGGCCGGGCTGGTCACGCCGGGTCGCGCCAGCCTGGGAGGCCTCGGCGGCTTTGTCGGGTCATCGGACCTGCCGCAGATCGCCTTCAAGCCGGGGCGCCTCGGTGTGGTCTCCCGCAGCGGCGGACAGACCACGACCCTTTCCTGGGTGGTTTGCCAGGCCGGGTTCGGGATCTCCACCGCGGTGCATCTGGGCTCGGAGCCGGTGCTGGGGCTGACGCTCGCCGAGGTCCTCCCCCTGTTCGAGAAGGACGAGGAGACCGACGGGGTGGTCTACTTCGGAGAGATCGGCACGGTCATGGAGGAGGAGGCCACCGAGATCATCAGGGAAGGGGCGTACACCAAGCCCCTCATCGCGTACATCGCCGGGAAGGGGATGCCCCACGGGCTCCGGTTCTCCCATGCCAGCGCCATCGTCGAGGGCGGCAAAGGCTCGGCCGAGGGGAAGATCGAGGCGCTCAAGAGCGTGGGGACCCACGTGGTTGATCGCCCGGACGATCTGGGGGGCAAGCTTCGGGAGATATTCGGCCGACCGGCCGGGGGGGAGGTGTAGCATGCCGGACATCCTGAGATCGATGCTGTACGTTCCGGCCAACAGCTGGCGGATGATCAACAACGCCCTGAGCGAAGGGGCGGATGCCGTGATCCTGGACCTGGAGGACGCCTGTCCCATCGCGGAGAAGGAGACCGGGCGCGTGTTCGCCCGGGATGCCCTTCCGCTGCTCGAGCAGGCCGGGGTCGAGGCCTGGGTCCGGGTGAACGCCCGGGAGACCGGGTTGACGGAGACCGATCTGGAGTACGTCGTCACTCCTCACCTGGGCGGGGTCATGCTGGCCAAGACCGACTCGGCCGAGGATCTGAAACACGTGGAGCGGGTGATCCGGCGTCTCGAGGAGAAGCGTGGCATCGAAGCGGGGACCGTGGCCCTGGCGGCGTTGCTCGAGACTCCGGGCGCCGTGGTGCGCGTACAGGAGATCGTGAAGGCCTCCCCCCGGCTGCGGGCGGTGGCCTTCGGCGCGGGAGACTTCTCCCGGGAGATGGGGGCCGGCATGGGGGTCACCAAGCTGGCGCCGGAGGACTACTTTCCCATGGTGCTCCACGCCCGATCCTCTATCGCCCTGGCGGCGCGGGCCGCCGGCGTGGCCGCCGTGGACTCCCCCTACTTCGGCCTGGTCATCGATCTGAAAGGACTCGCGCGGGAGTCGGAGACGGTGCGGCTGCTGGGGTTCTCCGGGAAGCAGGCCACCCATCCCCGCCATGTGGGCCCGATCAACCGGGCCTTCAGTCCGGCGGCGGACGAGATCGAGTTCGCCCACCGGGTGGTGGAGGCCTTTGACGCGGCGCAGGCCAAGGGACTGGGCGCCACCTCGCTCGGCGGCAAGATGATCGACTTCAGCTCGGCGAAGCGGGCCCGCGCCCTGCTGGATCTGGCCGGCGCCGTGGCGGCCAAGGACGAGGCCGTGGGGGGAGGTGGCTCTTCATGACCCTGTCCGGGGTGTACGCCGACTTCGTCACCGGCCTCGAGTACGATCGACTTCCCGAGGCGACGAAGGTCCAGACCAAGAAGCTGGTGCTGGATCTGGTCGGTGTGGCCCTGGCCGGGTACGAGCTCATGCCCTTTCCCAGGATCTTCGTGGGCTACCTGGCCGAGCAGGGCGGACGGCCGGAGGCCACGGCCATCGGCGCGTCGGAGCGGTTGCCTGCATCGAACGCCGCGCTGGCCAACGCCGTTTGCGCCCACGCCCTGGACATGGACGACGGGCACCGCTACGCCGCCCTGCACCCGGGGGTGGTCGTCATTCCGGCGGCCATGGCCTCCGCCCAGGCCGCCGGCGCATCCACCCCGGATCTCCTCGCCGGGATGGTCGCCGGGTACGAGGTGATGATCCGCATCGGCCGGGCCATCAACCCTTCCAGCCTCAACCGGGGATTTCACGCCACGGGCATCACCGGCGTCTTCGGCGCGGCGGCCGCCGCAGCCCGGATCATGGGGCTCGACCGGGAGGAGACGGCCGGCGCCCTCGGGCTGGCAGGGCTCCAGGCCTCGGGAATCCTGCAGGTGAATCACGATGTGGACGGCGCACGGGTCAAGCCCCTCAATCCGGCCAAGGCCGCCCAGTCCGGCATCTACGCCGCGGTGCTGGCCGGGCGGAGCGCCAGGGGCCCTTCGAGGATCTTCGAAGGCGAAGACGGCTTCTTTCAGGCATTCACCGACGAGGTCGACACCGACGGCGCCGTGGACGGGCTGGGTTCGGTCTTCGAGATCGAAAACGCGTACCTGAAGCTGTATGCTGCTTGCCGTCACGCACACGCTGCGCTGGACGCTCTGCTCGAGGCGTGGCCGGCGGACCGTGCCCCGGAATCCATCGACGAGATCGTGGTGGAAACCTATCCGGCCGCCATCCGGCTGGCCGGGATCCAGAAGCCCGGAACCGCCTCGGGCGCGCGCTTTTCCATTCCCTTCACCCTGGCGCTGGGGCTCCGGTTCCGGGACGCCGCCGCGGAGCGTTACACCGAGGAGGTGGTGGCCGAGCCGGCTATGATCGCTCTGGCCGAAAAAGTGCGGCTGGTCCCTTCGGATCGCTGGGAGGGGCTTTATCCGGGAAAACGGGGTGCCACGGTCACGATCAGAGCGGCGGGTGAAACGTTCACCGCCGAGGTGGGCCTGGCCAAGGGCGAACCGGAGAACCCGGCCTCCTGGGAGGAGGTCCGGTCCAAGTTCCTGAAGAACGCCGAGCTGGTGCTGTCGCCGGAAAAGGCCGGGACACTCGCTCGCACCATCGGCGAGCTCGACCGGCACGGCCTGGAGGCCTTCATGGAACCGCTGGGGGGCGCCGGCTGAGTTCCGGGGTCGGGGCCGCGTTCCGAACATTCATGGCCACACGCATTCAATCACGGAGAGCTTCATGATCAAAGCCATTCTGGGTTACGACATCGAGCCCCACCTCACGGAGGAGGAGTACGACCGATGGCTGAGGGAGGTGCACCTGCCCGATCTCAAGCAGATCCCCGGACTGAGGCGGATCGTCCTGAACACGGTCAAGGACGTGGTGCGTGAAGGCCGGCGCTTCTACCGGATCGCCGAGCTGCACTACGACAGCTGGGAGGCGTTCGAGCGGGCCCGGGAGTGGCGGCGTCGACATCCCGTGGCCGAGGAGAGGAGCCCCGAGGGAAAGACCGCCTTCCGGTTCTACGTGGTCTGCGAGAGCGAGGAGATCCCGGTGGAGGACCAACCCAACCGACCGTGACACGACGGGTGGAGACGCAATATGGAAGCGGATGATCTGCTTGTGAAGATTGCCGACGCCGAGGAGCTGGACTGGGACGTCGAGGTGGACGTGCTGGTCGTCGGGTGCGGAGGCTGTGGCCTGACCGCGGCCCTCTCGGCGGCACAGGCCGGGGCGGGCGTGCTCGTGGTGGAAAAGGAAGAGAGGGGCGGCGGGAACACCTCGTTGAGCCAGGGCATGATTCCGGCGGCGGGCACCCGTCTCCAGCAGGAGTCGGGCGTGGAGGACTCCCCGGAGAGGATGGCCGAGGACATCCTCGCCAAGAACCACCACGAGAGCGATCCGGGGCTGACCCGCCGCGTGGCCGAGGAGTCCGGCCGCATGGTGGACTGGCTGACGGACGACCTGGGGATTCAGCTTCACCTGGTGACGGACTTCCTCTACCCCGGCCACTCCTGCCACCGCATCCACGCCCCGGGGAACACCAAGGGGACCTTCCTGGTCAACGCCCTGCTTGCGGCGGCCTCGCAGTACGATCGGATCGACATCGCCTACAATGCGCCGGCCAAGCGGCTGATCGTCCGGTCCAGGGACGGCGCCGTCCTGGGCGCGGAGGTGGACATCGAAGGCGTCGGCCTGAACCGGGCGCGGGCCGGAACGACCATCCTGGCGCTGAACGGTTTCGGGGCCAACGAGGAAATGGTGTCCCGCTACATCCCCGAGATGGCCGGAGCCTACTACTTCGGGCACGAAGGCAACACCGGCGAGGGCATCATCTGGGGCAAGGCTCTGGGGGCCGAGCTGACGCACATGTCCTCCTATCAGTCCCACGGATCCGTGGCCTACCCCCACGGGACGTTGCTGACCTGGGCCGTCATCAGCCTCGGCGGCTACCAGGTGAACACGCTGGCCAAGCGCTTCGTCAACGAGGACCACGGCTACTCCGAGCACGCCCTGGACGTGCTGGCCCAGCCCGGGGGGGTCGCCGTCGAGCTGTTCGACGAGCGGATCTACAAGACCGTCGAGCCTTACGAGGACTTCCAGAAGTGCATCGAGATGGGGGCCGTCAAGCGGGGAGAAACGATCGAAGACCTCGCGGCTGCGTTCAATCTCGACCCCGGCACGTTGGCCGCGACGCACGAGGACTTCCAGGGGGCCGCCCGGGAAGGGGCGGCGGATGCCGTGGGAAGGACCGACGTCAGACAGCCCCTGGCTCCCCCGTTCTACGGCGTGAAAGTCACCGGTGCGCTTTTTCACACGCAGGGCGGCCTCAAGGTGGACGGGCACGGCCGGGTCATGCACAAGAGCGGCGGGGTGATTCCACATCTTTATGCGGGAGGCGGAACCGCGGCCGGGTTTTCCGGGAACGGGGGCTCCGGGTATCTTTCGGCGAACGGCCTTCTGGCCGCCCTGACCCTGGGGCGCCTGGCCGGGATGCATGCCGGGAAGATCGCGTCCTCAAGTCGGTAGTCGAGCCGAGACCGTCCGGAAGTCCGGATGTCTGTCCGATTAACCCTTATCTTTCAGGTACAACAGAGGAGGGCAACCATGAGCGACGTGACCAAGAAGACCGGGCAAACGCGCAGAGAGTTTCTGAAAACCATGGCCGTGGCAGGAGGCGCGGCCGCGGCCGGAGGCCTGGGGTTTCCGGCCATCCTGCGGGCCCAGCCCAAGGAGATTCCCATCGGCCACATTCACCCCCTTTCGGGCTTCCTGGCCTTTGACGGTCAGGAGCTCGCCAACGGGCTCAAGCTGGCCGTGGAGGAGATCAACGCGGCCGGCGGCATCAAGTCCATGGGGGGGGCCAAGCTCAAGGTGCTGACCGGAGACTCCGAGGGCAAGCCCCAGGTGGCCATCCGGGAGGTCGAGCGCCTTTACAAGGCCGGTGCGGTGGCCCTGACCGGCTGCTACCAGTCGTCGGTTACATTGGTCGCCACCCAGATCGCGGAGAAGTTCAAGGTGCCCTTCGTGGTCTCGGTGGCGGTTTCCGACGACGTCACGGATCGAGGCTTCGACTACACCTTCCGTGTGCAGCCCAACGCCCGTCAGATGTCCCGGGACACGGTCGAGTACCTCTCCGAGATCATCAAGGCCAGCAACAGCGGAGCCAAGACCATCGCCTACCTTCACGACGACACGGCATTCGGGACATCGCTCTCGGGTCATGTCATCGACTTCGCCCCTGAGTACGGCCTCGAGGTCATCCTGGATGTGCCCTACAGCCCCAAATCCGCGGATGTGACCACAGAGGTGGCCAAGATCAAGGCGGCCGGTGCGGATATCGTGATGGATACGGGTTACTTCGGGGACGGGGTCCGCGTCTACAAGACCATGCACGATGTTCGACTTCAGTGTCAGGGCATTGTCGGATGCGGCAACGGAGCGTTCAGCCATCCCAAGTTCATCGAAGAGCTGGGCGGGATCACTGAGAACGTCCTGGATGGAAATTACCGGGCCAATCCTTTGAGCAAGCTGACCCGGCAGGCCATGGCACACTACAAGGAGGTGTACGGCGGGGAAATGGGGGCCTCGACCGTCTTCGCCTATGTGGCCCCGTACGTCATCGCGGACGCACTCGAGCGAGCCGGAACCACGGATCGAGTGGCCCTCAGGGATGCCCTGGCCGCCACCAACATCACCGAGCACATTCTGCCTCAAGGCCCCATCGTGTTTGACGAAAACGGACAGAACAAGAATGCGTCCGCAGCCATGATGCAGATTCGTGACGGCGAGATCAAGGTGGTCTGGCCCGAGAAGTACGCCCAGACCGAACCGATCTTCCCCGTCCCCAAGCTCGGCTGAATCAAGACACCTTGCACTTCAATTCGGGGGGGCGGCTCGAACGCCGTTCCCCCGAGATGGAAGGATAGCGGGCGAGGCCAATGAACACGTCATTCATCCTGCAATCCATGATCAACGGCCTGCTCATCGGCGGGGTCTACTCGCTGGTGGCCATCGGCTTGAACATGATCTTCGGGGTGATGAAGATCATCAACTTCGCCCACGGCTCGCTGATGATGGTCGGGATGTACGCCTGCTACTGGGCGGTCCGGCTCGGGGGCGTGGATCCCTATCTGTCCATTCTCATGGTCATCCCGCTGCTTTTCGTGCTGGGTGCGCTTATCCAGCGCCTTTTCATCAACCCCATCATCGATGCCCCGGAGCACAACCAGCTCCTCCTGACCCTAGGGCTGTCCCTGTTCCTGGAGAACCTGGCCCTGTTCCTCTGGAGCCCGGACTACCGGGTCCTGCAGACAGGGTATGCCAGCGTGAACTTCCACTATGGCGACATCTCCCTGTCCCTGGTCCGGATCCTGGCCTTTGTCATTTCCATGTTCGGGACCGCGGCTCTCTTCCTGCTCCTGACCAAGACCGATCTGGGCAAGGCCATCCGGGCGGCCAGCGAGGAACCCGTCGGGGCCATGATCGTCGGTGTCAATGTCCGCAAGATCTACATGGTTTCCTTCGGGGTGGGAGCGGCTTGTGCCGGCGTGGCCGGGGCCGCCGTGGCGCCGTTCTTTCCCGTCTATCCGACGGTGGGAGGGCTCTTCGTCATTACCGCGTTCGTGGTGGTGGTCCTGGGCGGGATGGGAAGCTTCATCGGCGCCTTTTTCGGGGGCCTGATCATCGGCATGGCCGAGAGCATGGGGGCCATTTTTATGCCGGCCTCCATGAAGTCCTTGATATCGTTCGTTATATTCGTTTTGATCCTCTTGTTTAAGCCGTCGGGCCTGTTCGGAGGAAAGTCGTGAGCACAGGTGAGGACAAAAGGAGTCATCTGGGCCGCAGCATGGGCTGGAACGCCTGGGCCGCCGCGCTGGTCCTCATGGCGGTGCTCCATTTTCTGCCCTGGTTCTGGCCGAGCGTCGTTCATACCATGATCATGATCTTTCTCTTTGCCATCATGGGACAGGGCTGGAACGTGCTCTCCGGGTACGCCGGGCAGTTCTCCTTCGGCCACTCGCTGTTCTTCGGCATGGGGGCCTACACCAGCTCGCTGCTCTACGTCAAAACAGGACTCACTCCATGGATCGGGCTCCCGGCCGCCATGGTCCTGTCTGCGGCCACCGGCCTCTTTGTCGGGTTCCTGAGCTTCCGCTACGAGCTGAAAGGTCCCTTTTTCGCCCTGATTATGCTGGCGTTTGCGGAGATCTTCTATGTCATCGCCATGGGCTGGGAGTGGGTCGGAGGCGCCCTCGGCGTCCTGATCCCGCTGGAAGGCGACTCCTGGGCGCTGATGCAGTTTACGAGCAAGAAGCCCTTTTACTTCATGCTGCTGTGGTTGACTGCGGGCTCCGTCTACCTGGTCTGGAAGCTGGAGGGCACCCGAATGGGGCTGTACTTTCAGGCGGCCCGCGAGGACCAGGACGCGGCCGAGGCCCTGGGCGTGAACTCCTTTCGCTACCGGCAGATCGCCATGGCCATTTCCGCGGCCATGACGGCCGTGGGAGGGACGATCTACGCCCAGTACCTGCTGTACATCGACCCGGACACCACCTTCGGCGTGCTCAACTCCGTCGAGATCATGCTCCGTCCGATCATCGGGGGGCCCGGCACGGTGCTGGGCCCGCTGCTGGGGTCGCTGGTGTTGACCCCCCTGTCCGAGGTAACGCGAGTGGCGTTTCAGGCTTACTCGGGCGCCTATCTCATGTTTTACGGGGCGATTCTGGTGGCGGTCATCATTTTCCTTCCGGACGGGTTGATGGGCATGGTCCGGAGCGTCAGCGAACGGTTCCGCAAGAGGAGATCCTGACATGGCCGAGGCCGGAGAGCTGATTGTCGAAGGGGTGTCCAAGTCCTTTCGCGGGCTGCAGGCTTTGAGCGAAGTCTCCCTCCGGGTTGCGCCGGGTGAGATCGTGGGGCTGATCGGCCCGAACGGTGCAGGCAAGACCACGATGTTCAATGCCATTTCCGGCTTCTTTGCTCCGGACCGGGGAAGGATCGAGTTCGGCGGCCGGAGCCTGATCGGGAGGAAGCCCCACGAGATCTGCAAGCTGGGGCTGGCGCGCACGTTCCAGATCGTGAAGCCGTTCGGGAACCTGAGCGTGCTGGAGAACGTGGCCGTGGGCGGGTTCAACCACACCATCCGAACGGCCGCGGCCGAGGAGGAGAGCCACCGCATCCTGACGTTCGTGGGTCTGGAGGCGAAGACGGCCATGCCCGCCCGCAACCTGACCACCCCCGACCGCAAGCGGCTGGAGATGGCCCGGGCCCTGGCGACCCGGCCGACCTTCCTGCTCCTGGACGAGGTCATGGCGGGGTTGAACCCCACGGAAAAAGACGAGGTGATCGGGCTGGTCCGAAACATCCGGGACGCCGGGACCTCGGTCCTGATCATCGAGCACGCCATGAGGGTGATCATGGGGCTGTGTGACCGGATCTGCGTGCTCGACTACGGACGCTTGATCGCCGAGGGCCCGCCCGCGGCGATCAGCTCCGATCCCAAGGTGATCGAAGCCTATCTGGGGAAAGAGTATGCCGCTGCTGAACATCACTGAATTGGAGATGTTTTTCGGGCCGGTTCAGATCCTCTGGGGCGTGTCCCTGGAGCTGGCCGAGGGGGAAACCGTCTCTCTGCTCGGGGCCAACGGGGCGGGCAAGACCACCACCGTGAACGGGGTGGCCGGCGTTCTCCCGGTCGGCGGGGGCCGAATCGAGTTCGACGGCGCCGACGTCACCCGGTGGCCGGCCCACAAGCGTGTCGAGGCCGGACTGATCATGGTGCCCGAAGGGCGGAAAATCTTCCCCTCCCTGTCGGTCCTGGATAACCTGGAGATGGGGTCTTTCCTCAAGAAGCCCAAGGCCAGGCGGCAGGAGAGCCTCGAGCGGGTGATGAACATGTTCCCCGTGCTCAGAGAGAGGCGGGACCAGGGCGCGGGGACGCTCTCCGGCGGCGAGCAGCAGATGCTGGCCCTGGGCCGTGGACTGATGTCCCTGCCCCGGCTGCTGATCCTGGACGAACCCTCTCTGGGGCTGGCGCCCATCGTCGTCGATGAGATCTTCCGGTCGGCCACCGCCATTGCCGAGGAGGGCGTGACGATTCTGCTCGTCGAGCAGAGCGCCCCCCAGGCCCTCTCCATATCCGACCGGGCCTACGTGCTCGAGGAGGGGAGGGTGGCCCTGAGCGGGACCGGCCGGGATCTGCTGGACAACGACCACGTGCGTCGCGTCTACCTGGGCGTGGCCGATGATCCCGAGTCATCGGAGGTCCGGCTCCCTGAGGGGGAAGGGACGCAGTGAAGAGGTGAAGGAGGACCATGAACGCGTGGGACTACTTGGACACCGTCAGCCGGTTCGCCGCTGAGCTGTCCTTTGACGGCCTTCCGGCCGATGTGGTGAGCCGGGCGCTCGAGGTCACGGCCGACACCATGGCCGTGATCGCCGCCGGGGCACAGGAGGAGGAGATCCGGAACCTGACCGCGGACCTCGTGGGAGAGGGGGAAGAGGGCCCGGCCACCCTCCTGGCCGACGGGCGGAAGGCGCCCCTTCTGGAAGCGGCCCTGGTGAACGGGACCGCAGGCACGTTTCTCGAGCTGGACGAGGGCAACCAGTTCTCGCGGGGACATCCCGCCGTTCACGTGGTCCCGGCCCTGCTGGCCCTGGGCGAGAGCCTGGGTTCCAGCGGGCGGGAGTACGTCGCCGCTCTGGTGGCGGGCTACGAGATCGGCTCCCGCATCGGCATGGCCGCCAGGATCCGGATGACCATGCACCCCCATGGCACTTGGGGAACCGTGGGTGCGGCCGTGGCGGCCGGGCGTCTCGCCGGCGTGGATGCACGGGGCATTCGGGAGCTCATCAACATCAGCGCCTCCCTGTCTCTGGCCACCAGCCGGAGAACCATGCTCGAGGGGGCCACGGTGCGAAACGTCTACTCGGGGGTGAGCAACCACATGGGCCTGCTGGCCCTGAAGCTCCACCAGGCCGGGTTCACCGGCGAGTCCGACGGGCTGCAGGTGGTGTACGGCTCGGTGATCTCCGACGTGTTCGAGCCCGCGGCCATGGTGGAGGAGCTGGGAGAGCGGTTCGAGATCGCGCGAAACTACTTCAAGCGCCATGCCTGCTGCCGGTACAACCACGCCTCGCTCGACGTGCTCGGCACCATCGCCGGACGGTTTCCGGGAGGACGGATTCCGCCCGAGGAGGTGGAGGAGGTCCGGGTGGAGACCTACTCCCTGGCGGCCCAGCTCTGCGATCAGAGCCCGGACAACATGCTGGCGGCCAAGTTCTCCATTCCCTTTGCCGCGGCCACGTTCCTCATCCACGGTCACGCAGGGGTTCCCTGCTTCCGGCGGGACAAGGTGTCCGACGCGGACATCCAGACCCTGGCGGACCGGGTCACCGTGGTGGAGGACCCGGCCATGACGGCCATGATGCCGGGCAAGCGTCCGTCCCGGGTGACCGTTCGCATGAAGGACGGAAGCGAGCACACCGAAGAGACCGATGTGAACCAGGGGGATTTCGAGGCCCCCTACAGCCCGGAGGACCTGGTGGAGAAGTACCGCGAACTGGCGGACCCGGTCTGGGGAAAGGAGCGGGCCGAGGCGATCTACGGAAGGGTTCGGGCGCTGCCCGACCTCGAGCGCCTGGCCGAGCTGACGGCGCCCCTGAGCCGGTCATGACCGGGTTCGGCTGCGAGCCCCCCTCCTCCTCCTACTTCAGACCGTCGATCTTCGAGTTGACGGCGAAGTAAGGCTCGGTCTCCACCTTGTCCGGCCAGCCGCGATAGTAGTCGATGACGTGCTTCTGGACCGTTTCGAGCCCCTGGAGCATGCCCTTTTCCTGCTCGGTGCGGGGCCGCGCCGAGGCCTCGGACAGCCGCCGTCCGATCTCCTCCGTATTCACCGTGCTCACCCGGCCGTCCCGGACCACGACCCGACCGTCGACCAGAACCGTATCCACATGGTGCCGGGTCCCCCGGTAGAGCAGCGCGTCGATGGGATCCTGTGCGGGGTCCGTGTAGGGCCAGCACATGGCGTCGTAGTCCAGGAGCGCCATGTCGGCCTTCCGTCCCGGTTCCAGCCGGCCGATGTCGTCGCCGAAACCCAGGAGCTCGGCGGAGCTGCTGGTGGCCATCCGGAACACCTCCCTCGCCGAGAGATGATCGGAGTGAAGCTCCAGGGAGGGGATCCGGTGGAGCAGGAAGCAGACCTTCATCTCCTGGATGAAGTCGTCGTCGTCGTTGATGGACTTCCCGTCCAGCCCCAGGCCCACCTTCACACCGCCCCGCAGCATGTGAAAGGCCGGGGCGATTCCGTTTCTCACCCGCAGATTGCACGACGGATGGTGGGTGACCCCGGCCCCGCTGGACGCCAGCCTCTGGATGTCGTCCTGCGTCGGCCAGACGCAGTGCCCGATGACCAGCCCGGGGCCGAGCAGCCCGATGCGATCCATCCAGGCGATCAGGGTCTCCTTCAGGTGGGTCAGGCCGTAGACCTTCTGATAGATGGACTGCGCGGCGTGGACGTGGATGGGCCGATCGAGCTCGTCGGCGGCGGCCCGCACGGACTGGAGCAGCGCTTCCGTGGCCCACTGGGGTGCAAGGGGACCGAACCCGATGCGGCACATGGGGGTGTCGAACCGCTGAAACAGGGCCTGGACCGCTTCCACGAAGTTGTCGCCCGTGAGGGCTCCCTCGGGAGCGGGCCGCGTCAGCGCCTCGCGCAGGGCCTCGGGGAGGCGGTTCAGGAAAGAGGCGTTGTCCCCGTAGACGAAGGGATTGTCATTGCGCACCCCGGGGTTGAACTGCAGGCGGATGCCCGCATCCGCATACGCCTGAATCACCTGCGCGTGCTCGTCCTCGTGAGCCGCCGGGTCGGCGAGGAGGTGGTTGTGCATGGTGGTCGTCACGCCGGAGGCGAGCAGCCGCGCGGCCGACAGGGAGCAGTCGTCGTAGGGAGAGACCGGCTTGTACTTCCGGGTGTCCAGAAGCCAGCTCTCCAGGGTGTTGTCCAGGGCGCCCCGCTGAAAATCGGTCAAACCGCGTCCGTGGCTGTGCCCGTTGACCAGCCCGGGGATCAGCAGGTGCCGGGGGCCTCCGATCTCCGTTGCGTCAGGGAATTGGGCCCGCATTTCGTCATAGGGTCCCGTAGACTCGATGGTGTCGCCGTCGATGACCACGGCGGCGTCCGCGAGGGCCGGCGCATCATAGGCGGGGACCATCCGCCCGGCCCGGACCAGGGTTTTGTTCTGAGACATGGTCGACCTCCGTTTGTGGGATGATGGGGGCCTTGAAAAGGCGTCTTGTTTCTTTGTATACACTATAATACAACTTGGCGCAAGCCAAGGACGTTTTACCGCACGGCGGGGTGGTAAACTTGAGGAAAGTGTTTTACGGATGGTGGGTGGTCCTGGCCACCAGCATGATCCATTGCTGGGGGGCGGGGACCTTTTTCTACAGCTTCACGGCGTTCTTCAACCCCCTTGTGGAGGAGTTCGGCTGGAGCTACAGCGCAACGTCCGTGGCCGCTTCGATCCGCAGCATCGAGGGCGGGGTGGCCTCGCCGCTGGTCGGCCTGGCCTCGGATCGCTTCGGCGCCCGCAGGCTTCTGCTTCTGGGGAGCATCGTCACGGGTCTGGGCTTTGTGCTGTTCAGCCGGATCGATTCCCTGTGGAGCTTCTACGCCGTCTTTCTCTTTCTTTCCATCGGCTCGAGCTTTCTGTTTCCGGTCCCCGGCTGGTCCGCCGTGGCGGGCTGGTTCATACGAAAGCGGGGTCTCGCCATGGGGATCCTCTCCACGGCCATCGGGCTGGGCGGGGGCCTGATCTTCATGGTGAACACCCTGATCGCCTGGTACGGATGGCGCACGGCTCTCGTGATCATCGGCGTGGGGATGTGGGTGATCGGCATCCCCTGCTCCCTGGCGGTGCGGCATCGGCCCGAACCCTACGGCCTGGTCCCGGACGGGGAGGAAGAGGCCGTCGAACCCGGGGAAGCCCGGAGGTCTGCCGAAAGCGTGCGCGGGGTGGAAGAGGATTTCACCTTCAGAGAGGCGGTCCGGACACAGGCCTACTGGGGTATCGCCCTGGCAGTGACGATTTCGGCGGCCAGCGTCCACGCCGTGGTCGTTCACGTGATGCCTCACCTGATCAGCCTGGAGTTCACCCGGGAGGAGGCGAGCCTCGCCGCGTCCCTCATCGTGTTCGTGAGCATTGTGGGTCGGTTCGGGACGGGCTGGGCCGGCAACCGGGTGGACAGCCGAAAGCTGCTGGCGTTCTCCTTCGTGCTGCAGGCCCTCGGTCTGATCCTGCTCGCCCGGGCGGACAGCCTCTGGTGGGTGGTTGCATTCGTGGCCACCCTGGGTCCCGGCTACGGCGGGGTGATCACCCTGAGGCTGACCGTGCAGGCGGAGTACTTCGGTCGTGCGGCCTTCGGTGCCATCCAGGGGTCCTTCATGGCCATCATGATGACGGGGACGATCGCCAGCCCGCTCCTGACGGGCGTCTGCTTCGACCACCTCGGCAGCTACCGTCCGGCATGGCTGATCATGGCGGCCCTTCACGCGGCCGTCATTCCGTTCATTCTGCGGATCCGCCCTCCCGCGGCACGGGGCGGGTCATGACGGCAGGGCCGGAGCTTCCGGCGCCCGGACGGTGGGGACGGGGTCAGTGCTCCCGTTTCTTCCGGGCCTGGTCCATCTCCCGCTTCATCTCTTTTTCCTTGAGGCTCCGGCGCTTGTCCACCTTGCGCTTTCCACGGGCCAGGGCGATCTCCGCCTTGGCCCAGTTCCCCGAGAAGTAGACCTTGAGGGGGATCAGGGCGTAGCCCTTCTCCTGGGTCTTGCCCAGGAGTCGCTTGAGCTCGCGCTTGTTCAGCAGGAGCTTGCGGGGCCGGGTGGGGTCCAGCTCCACGTGCCGGGCGAAGGGGTAGGGGGAGATGTGCATGTTGTAGAGCCAGGCCTCGCTCTTCCGGATCTTCACGTAGGCGTCCACGAGGTTGGCGCGGCCGTCCCTCAGGGATTTCACCTCGGGGCCGAGAAGTATCAGGCCGGCCTCGAAGAGTTCGTCGAGGAAGTACTCGTGGGAGGCCTTGCGGTTCTGGCAGACGACGCGCTTGCTCATGGGCTCGTTCCGCTGGGGCGATCAGTGGGCCGCGGATCGGACGATCGCCGGTTCGGGATTTTGGCTGTTGTCGAGGACGTAGTCCCGGATCTCCTGGGATGTGTTCATCTGGAGCACGGCGGCCAGGGTGGCCTCGGCCTCTGCAGCCGAGAGGGTCCGTACGGCGTTCTTGATGGCGGGAATGCTCCCGGCGTTCATGCTGAGCTCGCGGATGCCGAGACCCACCAGGATGGGCGCGCACAGGGGATCGCCCGCCATCTCCCCGCAGAGGGCCACCTCGATGCCCGCCGTCCGGGCCGCCTCCACCGCCTGGCGGATCATCCGGAGGATGGCGGGGTGAAAGGGCTGGTACATGAAGGCCACGTGCTCGTTCACCCGGTCGATGGCCAGCGCGTACTGGATGAGGTCGTTCGTGCCGATGCTGAAGAAGTCCACGTGCCGGGCCAGGATGTCCGCCACGGCCACCGCGGAGGGGACCTCGATCATGATCCCCACGCGGAGGTGGGGGTCGTAGCTTTCGCCCTCGCGGTCGAGCTCCGCCTTGACCTCGTTCAGCACGTCCTTGGCGTCCAGCACCTCCTGCACCCCGGAGATCATGGGAAACATGAGCCGCACGTGCCCGAAGGCGCTCGCCCTCAGGATGGCCCGGAGCTGGCTGCGGAAGATCCGCTCCTCCTTGAGGCAGAATCGGATGGCGCGCAGGCCCAGGGCCGGGTTCATCTCCTTGCCCGGAGGGAGGACCGAGGAGACCTTGTCCCCGCCCAGGTCCAGGGTGCGAATGGTCACGGGCATGGGGTTGAGGATCTCGACCACCTCCCGGTAGTCCTCGAACATCTCCTGCTCGGTGGGCAGCTCCCGGCTCCGGAGGAAGAGGAACTCGGTCCGGTAGAGACCGATGCCCTCGGCGCCGTGGTCCCGGGCCACGGCCACCTCCTCCAGGAACTCGATGTTCGCCAGGATGGTGAGGCGCCGTCCGTCCGTGGTCTCCGCGGGCAGGTGGCTTTGCCGGAGAATGCTCGACTCGCGCTTCTCGTGCTCGAGCTGCTTCTCCTGGTAGGCGATGATGGTCTCGTCGTCCGGGTTGACGATGACCTGTCCGGTGTTTCCGTCCACGATGATCAGGGTGCCGTCGGGGATCACCTGGGTGGCGGACTCCAGCCCCACCACGGAGGGGATCTTGAGGGCCTGGGCCATGATGGCGGTGTGGGAGGTCCGGCCGCCCACGTCGGTGATGAACCCCATCACCTTGGCGATGTTCATCTCGCTGGTGTCCATGGGCGAGAGGTCGTGGGCCACGACGATGACCCGTTCGTCGATCTCCGAGAGGCTGATGGGTTCCTTTCCGGCCAGGTTCCTGAGCACCCGCTGGGCCACGTTCTCCACGTCGTTGATCCGCTCGCGGATGTAGTCGTCCTCGATCTGCTCGAAGAGCTGGCGGATGGCATACACGGACTTCTTGAGGGCCCACTCGGCGTTGATCTTCTCCTCCAGGATGGCGCGGACCGTGGCCTCGCTGAGCATGCTGTCGTCGAGGATCATCAGGTGGGTGTCCAGGATGAAGCCGTGGGCCTTGAGCGGCTCGGGCATCCGGTCCCTGAGGGTGGCGATGTGCGCCTTGGCCGCGGCCAGGGCCTCCTTGAAGCGCTCCACCTCGAGGTTCACCTGGCGGTCGCTGATCAGGTACTGGTAGATGATCTTCACACGGGAGCGGTCGATCACCCGGGCCTTGCCGAAGATGATTCCCGATGAGACCGGGATTCCCGTGAGGGTATTTTCATCCATGATGTTCATGACGTTTCGCCGAACTTCTCTTCAAACAGCGTGGAGAGGGCTTCCAGGAGCGCCTCGGCGTCCTTTCCGTCGGTCTTTATGGTCACCTCGGTGCCCTTCGGGCAGGCCAGGGTCAGGATCGACAGGATGCTTCCGCCCTCCACCTCGCTCCCGTCCTTGGCGAGGTGGAGCCGGGCGTCGTACCGTCCCGCCAGCTCCACGATCTTGGCCGCGGACCGGGCGTGGAGTCCCAGGTCGTTGGTGATCCGAAGCGTCCTTGTCAGCTCCATGGGTTCCAGTCCCGGCCGAGGTTCTCCGGCGTCCCGTGTGCGGCGGCGGCTCCTTGCCTAGCGGGCCTTCAGGGAATCCTGTACATCGAGGCATATCTTGTAAATATGCCTGTAACCGAGCCCCTGTTCAAGGGAGAGTTTCTCGGCCACGTCCCGCAGGCTCCTGTCGCCCCGGGAGAGGAGCTCCTCGATCCGTTCTCGGATCTCCGCCTCCGGGATCTGATCCGCCGCCCCCGGGGAGGCGCCCTCCACCATCACCGTGAACTCGCCGCGGGCCCGATCGCCTTCCGCCCGTTCCGCCAGCTCGCCCAGGGTCCCCCGGAGGATCTCCTCGTGGACCTTGGTCATCTCGCGGGCGAGCGCCGCCTCCCGGTCGCCGAGGACCTCCCGAAGGTCCTCGAGCATGGCCCGGATCCGGTGGGGCGCCTCGTAGAAGACCAGGGTCCTCGACTCCGATGCGAGCGGCTCGATCTCCCTCCGCCTCCGGCCGGAACGGCTCGAGAGAAACCCGGCGAAGAGGAACCCGTCCGAGCGGAGCCCGGACACGGAGAGGGCGGCCACGGCTGCGCAGGGGCCCGGAACGGTCTCGACGCGGATCCGCTCGTCGAGCGCGCGGCGGATCAGCAGGGTGCCCGGGTCCGAGATGCCCGGGGTCCCGGCGTTCGTGACCAGGGCCACCTTCCAGCCTGCGCGGAGCTTCTCCAGGAGGGCCGGTTCCTTGCGCCCGCGGTTGTTCTGGTTGTAGGAGGTCAGCCGGGTGCCGATCTCGTAACGGCGGCACAACCGGCGGGTGTGCTCCACCCCCTCGGCCGCGATCAGGTCGGACTCCTTCAGGACCCTCAGCGCGCGAAGGGTCATGTCCTCCAGGTTCCCGATGGGGGTGGCCACCACGTGGAGCACCCCGCCCGCCGGGGTTTTTCGAGCTTCCTTTCGCGCTCCGGGCATGGTCCGCCGATCCTCGGGCCGTTCTCAGGAGGCCGCCTCGAATGCGTTCCGCACCAGCTCCACCTGCTCCCGGTCGCGGTCCAGGCTCACGGCGACCACGTCGAACCGGGCCCGGCTCCCCGGGGGCCCGCGGTCCTTCAGGTAGTGCAGCGCGACCCGGGTGATCCGCCTCTGCTTGCGCAGATCCACGGCCGCCTTGGCCTCGCCCGTGGAGACTCCCAGCCGGGTCTTGATCTCCACGAACACCAGGCAGCCGGCCTCCTCCGCCACCAGGTCGATCTCCCCGAGAGGGCAGCGGTAGTTCCGCTCCAGGATGCGGTATCCCAGCTGCTCCAGGCGTCCGACCGCCAGGTCTTCCCCGGCCTTTCCCAGTGCCAGCCGCCGGTGCGTCACCCTGAGTACTCCTTTCCGCGCGGAGCCGTGTCCCGGTCGGGCGCCCGCCTCAGAAGGGCGGGACGTCCGCCGGCGCCGACACCCCGCGGAAGGACCTCCGGTGGATGGGGCAGGGTCCGTGGCGGCGCAGCGCTTCCAGGTGGGCCGAGGTCCCGTAGCCCTTGTGGCTCGAGAATCCGTACTGGGGAAAGCGCGCGTCGAGGGAGCACATGATCCGGTCCCGGTACACCTTGGCGATCACCGAGGCGGCCGAGATCGAGAGGCTGCGGCTGTCCCCCTGCTTCAGGCATCGCTGGTGGGTCCGCATCGGGACGGGGTGGATGCCGTCCACGAGAAGGAAGTCAGGCCGGGGATCGAGAAAGGAGACCGCCCGCCTCATGGCCTCCAGGGAGGCGTTCAGGATGTTGTGCTCGTCGATGTACGCCGGGGGGATCACCCCGACGCCCACGGCAAACGCCTTCTCATGAATGACGGAGAAGGCCTCCGATCGGGCCTTCTCCGTCATTTGCTTGGAATCGCGAACCCCGTCCAGGGCGGCGTCCTCCGGGAGGATGACCGCAGCGGCGACCACCGGCCCGGCCAGGGGCCCCCGGCCGGCCTCGTCCACCCCGGCGACGGCCGCGAATCCGGCCTTCCTCGCTGCGGTCTCGAACACGAGAGGGCCTTCGACCGGTCGGGGCTCGTCGGAAAACAACGTCAGGTTCTGGCCGGAGCGGTTCAATCCCGAAACGCGGCGGTCCTAGGTCCTCTTTTCCTTGATCCGGGCCGCCTTCCCCCTCAGCTTGCGCATGTAGTAGATTCTTCCCTGGCGCACCTTGCCCCTCGAGACGATCTCGATCTTGTCGATGGAGGGGGAGTGCAGGGGGAAAATGCGCTCCACGCCGATGCCGTAAGAGACCTTGCGCACCGTGAAGGTGGCCCCGGTCTTTCCCTTGCGCTTACGCAGGACGAACCCCTGGAAGACCTGGATCCGCTCCTTCTCGCCTTCCTTGATGCGGGCGTGAACCCGAATGGTGTCCCCGGCCTTGAAAGGGGGGATGTCCAGCCGCATCTGCTCGTTTTCCAATGTTTCCAAGACGTTCATGAATCCGCTCTCCTCTTCCTTCTACGATGTCGCTCCGGGGTTGGAGGCCCCGGAAACCAGTCGATCCAGGATGATCGCACCGGCCGCTCGAACCGACAGGTGGTTGTAGCGGCCCGTGCCCACAATGGGCTCGAGCACGTGATCGGCCCGGTCCAGCACGTCCCGGTGGAGGCCCCAGGCCGTACCCAGGAGAAGCAGTGCGGGCCGGTCCTCTGTGAAAAGCTCCCGTGCCTCGTCGAACCC
The DNA here is from genome assembly GCA_964454455.1 of uncultured Desulfobacterales bacterium. Lineage (GTDB taxonomy): Bacteria > Desulfobacterota > DSM-4660 > Desulfatiglandales > HGW-15 > JAIPEI01. The sequence goes on from CAYVVQ010000014.1 coordinate 24,979, forward strand.
CAGCGTCCCGTCTCCGGGGGCGGCGTCCGTTGCGATCAGCCTCGGTCTGTCCCCCTCGGCGATCCGAACGGCCTCGGCGGCCGCATCGATGTCCGGGGCCACGGCGATCCGCTCGACGGCCTCTTTCCGGTCCCGGTTGTACCGCGCGCCGTGCCCCTCGGTCCAGTGCCGGATCACCCGGCCGGCCAGCTCCCGCTGGTCGTCCAGGGGGGTGATCACGAAGAACCGCCTCAACCCGTAGGTCCTGCAGAGCCTGGCCAGGTCGTGCAGGTCCAGGGTGGTGATCGCGGAGGCGATGGTGTCTCCGTTCTTGTTGTAGACCGGGTGGTGAACCAGGCCGAGGTAGAGGCGTCGGATGCTCACCTTCCCGCGAAACCTTTCAGGGTCTTCCGGTCCTCCTCCGTCAGCCGCGCCCGCTCCAGGAGATCGGGCCTGCGCTCCCGGGTCCGTTTCAGGGACTCGGCGCGCCGCCACCGCCGGATCTTTTCGTGGTCCCCCGAGAGCAGGACCTCCGGCACGCCCCGCTCCTCGAAGACCGGCGGCCGCGTGTAGTGGGGGTGCTCCAGGAGCCCGTCCTCGAACGAGTCCTCCCGGTTGGAGTCCTCGCAGCCCAGCACGCCCGGCACCAGCCGCCCGACCGCGTCGATGACCGCCATGGCGGCCACCTCGCCTCCGCTCAGCACGAAATCCCCGATGGAGATCTCCAGGTCCGCGTACCCTTCCCGGACCCGCTCGTCGATCCCCTCGTACCGGCCGCAGATCAGGACCAGCCGGTCGAGCGTCGAGAGCTCCCAGGCCAGATCCTGGTCGAAGAGCCGGCCCTGGGGGGAGAGGAGCGCGACGCGCTCCGCGCCTTCCGCCCGCTCCAGCTCCCGGAGGGCCCGGACAATGGGCCCGACCTTCATGACCATGCCGCTCCCGCCGCCGTAGGGCCGGTCGTCCGTCACGCGGTGGGCGCCCCGGGCGTGGTCCCGTATGTCCGTCAGCCTGACGTCCAGCAGTCCCCGTGCGATGGATCGGCCCACGATTCCCTGCTCCAGGAAGGGAGCGAAGAGGGCCGGAAACAGGGTGAGCACGTCAAACCTCATTCAGGTCCAGCAGCCCCTCCATCTCGGAAACGGTGATGCGATGTCGGTCCAGGTCGATCTCCTCGATCACCTCGTGGGTGGCCGGGATCAGAATCTCCCGGTTCCCGGACCGCACCACGTAGACGTCGTTGCCGCCCGTGGGCAGGATCCGGGCCAGAGTGCCGACGTGCCGCCCGTCGTCCAGATAGACCTCGAGGCCGATCAGCTCGAACCAGTAGTACCCGTCGTCCTCGTCCTGCTCCAGGTCCTCGCGCCGGACGTGGATCTCCGCGCCTCGAAACCGTTCCGCCTCCTCCAGGGAGTCCAGCCCGTCCAGGTCCAGGAGCACGCCTTTCTTGTGGGGCCTGGCCGCGGCCACCGGGTACTCCCGGCGCTCACCGGCCTCCGTCACCAGCACGACGCGGCCGGCCCGGACGTAGGAGGCTTCGGACTCCGCGTAGGAGCGGATGCTCAGGGTTCCGTCCAGCCCGTGCGGCCTGGCGACCCTGCCCATGAGCAGCAGCTCTGGAGAATGGGCCTCATCCAAGGTTACTCGATGATTTCCAGGACCGACCTCTTGTGGATCTTGGTCGACGCGGCGCTCAGGATGGTTCGCATGGCCCTGGCGGTGCGGCCCTGCTTGCCGATGACCTTCCCGAGGTCCTCCTTGGCCACCTTGAGCTCGATGACGGAGGTCTGTTCCCCTTCGATTTCCGTGACCGTTACCTCTTCGGGCTTGTCCACCAGCGCCTTCGCGATGTAGCTCACCAGCTCCTTCATCACCGTCACCTCCATGCAGGGTTCGTTCCCCGGTCCGATTCCAGCTTCCGTCCAGAAATGGCCCTTTTCACTGTCCCGCCGGAGTGAATGGATCCGCCCGGAGCGGTTCACCCATGGGGGAACACCTCTGTCGGCGCCCATCCAAACGCCTTCGGCGGGCGTGCCGCCCGCCTGGTACGCGACCGTTTCCCGGGTTCCGGCTCGACCCTAGCCGGCGGCCGGAGGCGTCTTGAGCAGGCCTTCCTTGACCAGCAGGGATTTGGCCGCCTCGGTGATCTGAACCCCCTTTTCCAGCCAGCGGTTGACCTTGTCCGTGTGAATGGTGACCTCGGCCGGGTCCTTCATCGGGTCGTAGTGCCCCAGGATCTCCAGAAACCGCCCGTCGCGCGGCGACTCCGTGTCCGCGGCGACCAGCCGGTAGAAGGGCTTCTTTTTCGCTCCCATTCGAGCCAATCTGATTTTCACTGCCATGGGCTTTTTTCTGTCCTCCTCTTTCCGCTCGAGCGGTGTCTATTGAAACAACGCGGGCATGCCCTGGCCTCCCCCCTTGCGGGTCAGCCGTTCCATCATCTTTTTGGCCTGGACGAAATTCTTCAGGAGCCGGTTCACGTCCTGCACCTTGGTGCCGCTTCCCCGGGCGATGCGCTTTCGCCGGCTCCCGTTGATGATCTTGTGGTTTCTCCGCTCCTTGCGGGTCATGGAGTTGATGATCGCCTCCACGCGGACCAGCTCCTTCTCGTCCGGTTTCATCTTCTTGAGCTGCTTGAGCTGGCCCATCCCCGGCAGCATGCCGAGGATCTGCTCCATGGAGCCGAGCTTCTTGACCTGGCCCAGCTGGTTGCGGAAGTCCTCGAGGTCGAACTCGCGCTTCTGGATCCTCTGCTGGAGCTTCCGGGCCTCCTTCTCGTCGAACTCGGTCTGGGCCTTCTCGATCAGGGAGATCATGTCCCCCATGCCCAGGATCCGGGAGGCCATGCGGTCCGGGTGGAAAGACTCGAGCGCGTCCAGCTTCTCGCCGACCCCGATGAACTTGACCGGCTTTCCCGTCACGGCCCGGATGGAGAGCGCCGCTCCGCCCCGGGCGTCTCCCTCGGTCTTGGTGAGGATCACCCCGTCGATGTCCAGGAGCCGGTCGAAGCTCTCGGCCACGCCTACGGCGTCCTGGCCGGTCATGGCGTCCGCCACGAACAGGATCTCCGTGGGGGAGACGGTCTCCTTGATCCGGACCAGCTCCTCCATGAGGGCGGCGTCCACGTGCAGCCGGCCGGCGGTGTCCAGGATCAGGACGTCGGCCCCGGACTGAGACACGGCCTCCCTGCAGATCTCCTCCGGCTTCCGGTCCGGCGTCGAGGGGTGCACCGGAACGTCGATCCGGGCCCCGAGCGTCTCGAGCTGCTCGATGGCCGCGGGACGGTAGACGTCGGCGGGCACCAGGTAGGGGTGCCGTCCCTTGCTCCGCAGGTGCCGGGCCAGCTTCGCGGCGGTCGTGGTCTTGCCCGACCCCTGGAGTCCCACCAGCATGATGACGAACGGGGGGCGGCCGGTGAGGTTGAGCTCGTGGCCGGTCTCCCCCATCAGCCGGACCAGCTCCTCGTTGACGATCTTGATGACCTGCTGGCCCGGCGTGAGGCTTTCGAGCACCTCCTGACCGACGGCGCGCCGGCGGATCTCCTCCACCAGGCGCTTCACCACCTTGTAGTTGACGTCCGCCTCGAGAAGGGCCAGGCGCACCTCCTTCATGGCGTCCTGGATGTTCTTCTCGCTCAGCCGCCCGCGGCCCCGGAGGTTCTTGAAGGTCCGGTTGAGCTTTTCGGTCAGGCTTTCAAACATAGATGGCGTCTCATGAAGTCAAAGAGGCCCATGATCCGCCGTTACGGCTTCTTGTGGCCTCCATCGTTCCCCGCGTCGGCGGAGCGGTTCTCGCGAGGCCGAAAACAGCCCCTTTCCCGCCCCGGAAGCAAGTTCGAAACGGATACCTTTATAATTATGTGTCTATTCTGTCAAGAAAAATTGGGTAGACACAACAATCCCTTTTCCCCGGAACGGGCCGAAAACCGGACGCCTTCGGGGAAACGAAAAAGTTGTCCCATGTTACCATAGACCGAATCGAATGCCATCCCCATTTTTCGAGGGAGGCCGCGGCCTCGGGTGCGAAGCAGGATCGAGTTGCAATGCTGATCGCTCTTCTGGTAGGAGTGAGCAGGGTGTATCTGGGAGCCCGCTACCTCACCGATGTGCTGGCCGGCTCGAGAATCGTCCGGTCCGTGATCGGCCTCCAGGGACGAGGAGATGACCTCCTTGACAGCCGGGTGGGACGTGAATGACAGCTCCGGAATCGTGGACGGGGGCGATGTCCTGATCCGACCGACCCGGGGAAGGCGCGACCCCGAGGTCGCGCCGGACCTGATCCTGACCATGACCGGGCCCATCCTGGACCGACTCGTGAAGCGTTGCGGGGGGCGGCCGGTCCCCGTGGCCGGGGCGGTGCCGCGGCGGGTGTTTCAGGTGGGCGAGCCCGGGCGCCCTCGGGCGACCCTGGCCGGCCCCTTCCTGGGGGCCCCCCAGGCCGTGCTGGGGCTCGAGAAGATGATCGTTCTGGGCGCCCGCCGCGTCTTCGTCACGGGATGGTGCGGATCGCTCCAGCCGGACCTCCGCATCGGGGACCTGGTGATGCCCTCCGGCGCCCTGTCGGACGAGGGGACCTCGAAGCACTACCCGCTGGAGGGGGATGAACCGGAGGCCGATCCGGACCTCCGTCGCAGGCTGGCCGCCGCCGTGGAGCGGAACGGACTGACCGCCCGCACCGGACGGATCTGGAGCACGGACGCTCCCTACCGGGAGACGCGGGACAAGGTGCGCGCCTTTCGGGAGGCGGGGCTGCTGGCCGTGGACATGGAGATGTCCGCCCTCCTGACCGTGGCCGCCTTCCGTGGGGTGCGCCTGGCGGCGCTCCTCACCGTGTCGGACGAGCTGTTCGACCCGGCGTGGCGTCACGGGTTCTCCGGCGACCGCCTGCGGGAGGCGGACAGGACGGTGGCGTCTCTGTTCGAGGAGGCCGTCTTGGGGCCGGAGGCGGCATGACGCACCCGCCGCTGGAAACGCCGTCACCTGTTGAAACTCCACGGGCGGATCTCAAGCCTTCGGGCTTTTGACGACGCCGTCAGGATGGATGAGGGGGAGCATGGACGCCACGGACGAGGTCTTGAGGGAGCTCAACGAGCTCCGCAGGGAGATCGAGCGGCACAACCACCTGTACTACGTCCAGGACGAGCCCGAGATCCCGGACGCGGAGTACGATCGCCTGTTCAAGAGGCTCGAGGAGCTGGAGCGGGCCCACCCGCACCTGGTCACCCCGGACTCCCCCACCCAGCGGGTGGGGGCGGAGCCGCAGGCCGTGTTCAGCCCGGTCGAGCACCGCGTGCCCATGCTGAGCCTCCAGAACGCCTTCACCGACCGGGAGGTGCACGAGTTCGACGCCAGAATCCGCAGGCTCCTGAAGGACGACGCCCCGGTGGAGTACGCCGTGGAGCCCAAGATCGACGGCCTGGCCGTGGAGGCGGTGTACGAGTCGGGCCGGATCGCCGTGGCGTCGACGCGCGGAAACGGGTACGTGGGGGAGAACATCACCCAGAACCTCAAGACCCTCCTGGACCTCCCCATCTCCATGCTCGAGCTGAGCACGGGGCTCCGCGCCCCGAAGCTCCTGGAGGTCCGGGGGGAGGCCTACATGGAGCTCGAGGAGTTCGAGCGGCTGAACCGGGAGCGGCTCGACAAGGGGCTCCCGCCCTTCGCCAACCCCCGGAACGCGGCCGCGGGTTCGCTCCGCCAGCTGGATCACCGGGTCACGGCCAAGCGCAGGCTCCGCATGTTCTGCTACGGCGTCGGTACCCTCGAGGGACATGGCTTCGACACCCACTGGGAGATGATGATGGCCGTCCAGGCGTGGGGGTTCCGCGTGAACCGGCCTTACATCCGCCTCTGCGGCAGCCCGGACGAGGTGATCGCCTACTGCCGGGAGCTGGAGGAGCGGCGCGGGGAGTTCCCCTACGAGATCGACGGGGCGGTGATCAAGGTGAACGCGTTCGCCCTCCAGGAGCGTCTGGGCGCGGTCTCCCGCAGCCCCCGGTGGGCCCTGGCGTGGAAGTTCAAGCCCACCCAGGAGACCACCCGCATCCGGAAGATCGAGGTCCAGGTGGGCCGGACCGGGGCCCTCACACCGGTGGCGCACCTCGATCCCGTGGAGGTGGCCGGGGTGACGGTGCGCCGGGCGACGCTCCACAACGAGGAGGAGATCGAGAAGAAGGACGTCCGCGCGGGGGACACGGTGGTGGTGCAGCGGGCCGGGGACGTCATCCCGGAGGTGGTCAAGGTGGTGGAATCCCGGCGGAACGGCTCGGAAACGGCCTTCTCCATGCCCGCGGACTGCCCGGTCTGCGGCACGCCCGTGGCCCGAAGACCGGGGGAGGCCGTGGTGCGCTGCCCGAACAAGAACTGCCCGGCCCAGGTGCGGGCCGCCATCCGCCATTTCGTCTCCCGGGGCGCCATGGACGTGGACGGCCTCGGCGCGAAGATCGTGGACCAGCTCATCGATCGCGGCCTGGTGCGGGAGCCCGTGGACCTCTACACACTAGATCTTGAAAAACTACTGAAATTGGATAAGATAGCGGAGAAATCCGCCGGGAATCTCCTGCGCGCCATCGAGGGCGGCAAGCGCACGACCCTGGACCGGTTCGTCTACGCCCTGGGCATCCGGCACGTGGGGGAGCACGTGGCCCGGGTGCTGGCGCGGCGGTTCGGCCGTGTGGACCGGCTCCGGACGGCCACCGAGGAAGCCCTCCGGGAGGTCCCGGAGATCGGTCCGCAGATCGCGGAGAGCGTGGTCTCCTTTTTCGCGGACGAGACCCGCAGCCGCCACGTGGACCGGCTTCTCGAGCACGTCGTCCTGGAGGAGCCGCAGGGCGGCGACGCGCCCGGGGCCGGCTCCCTGGCGGGGCGAACCTTCGTGCTCACCGGCGCGCTCGAGGCCCTGTCGAGGGCCGAGGCCCAGGGACGGATCGAGCGGCTGGGGGGGCGGGTCGTCTCCTCGGTCAGCGGCCGGACGGACTACCTGGTAGCGGGCGCCTCCCCGGGCAGCAAGCTGGCCCGGGCCCGGGACCTCGGGGTGGCGGTGCTCTCGGAGCCCGACTTCCTGGAGATGGTGGGACCGGCGGCCTGACGCGAACCGCTGACGGATGCGCAAGAAGCTAGGATCATCCACATCGAAATCGGGATCGCTATCGGGATCGAAGAGATATGGCGCTTGGACACGATAAAACTGCTCAGCCGTCTCGGCGGAAGAGGATACCAAGTTCGAGAGGATCAGGAAGTCTACAGCGTCGATTTCGATCCCGATAGCGATTTCGATCCCGAAGAAAGCGAATCAACAAACGGATGCACCTGGACGCTCATTCTTCGCGCCAGTGATCCTTAGCGATATCCCAGCGGCAGATCTCGAGGCTTCGGGCTTTTTGCGACGCCGTCAACCTTTCGGGCACCGGCACCCCGGCACCCGGAGACGGGATCCCGGGCGCGGACCCCAACGAGGCGAGACCACATGGACAACATACGACTGCACCTGATCATCGAAGGACGCGTCCAGGGGGTGTTTTTCCGGGACTCGACCCGCCGCCAGGCCCAGTCCCTCGGCGTAACCGGCTGGGTGCGCAACCTGAGCAACGGCAACGTGGAGGTCGTGGCCGAGGGTCCCGAGGACCGGGTCCGGCAGCTTGCGGACTGGTGCCGGCGCGGGCCGTCGGCCGCGCGGGTGGACCGGGTCCAGGAGGACCCCGAGGCCTGGACCGGGGAGTTCGACGCCTTCGACGTGACGTTCTAGGCCGGACCTGCGACCGGGACCGGTCGAGACTCGTCGAATTCAAAGAAAGGAACGAGGTGGAAGCGCTTCCGCGTTTGAACAAAGGAATCCTCACGACGGTCGATCTGGAGGAAGGCGAGAGCAGCGATCGCGCGTACTGGCGTTCCAGATCGCCCCTCGAAAGGATCGAGGCCGTCGAAATCCATCGCAGGATGGTGTATGGCGAAAATCGCGCTACATCCAGACTTCAAAGATTTTTTGAGGTTGCTGAACTCACGTGAGGTCCGCTACCTGGTCGTCGGTGGTTACGCCGTGGGATACTACGGACATCCAAGAGCGACCGGGGACATGGACATTTGGATCGAAATCAGCGACGTCAATGCCGAAAAGATGACAGCCGTTTTCCGCGATTTCGGCATGCCGAGCGAAGCGGTTTCCGAGGCGTTGTTTTTGGAAGAGGGCAAAATCATCAGGATGGGCGTACCTCCGGTGCGTCTGGAGGTCATCACCCGCGCATCGGGTGTGGATTTCAATGACTGTTACGCCAGGCGGGAAGACGTGGAGATCGATGATATCCCGGTGCCGTTCATTTCCCTGGACGACCTCAAGGCCAACAAGCAGGCGGCCGGTCGGCTGAAGGACCTCCAAGACCTGGAGCAGCTCTGAGTCGAAACGAAGTTCATCAATAAAGGAACCATCCCATGCAGATTCGAACGATTCACCGCCTGGCCTTGCTCGCCCTGGCCGTGGCCGTGCTGGCAGCCGCGGGCTGCGGCACCACCAAGAAGCTGGTCCGGAAGGTGACCCCCGGCGGGGAAAGCACCGACCTCAAGAAGCGCGTCCTGGTCCTTCCGATCCTGGACCAGCAGGGCCTGGCCGAGGAGGCCGTGGAGGAGATGACCGAGCGGCTCGTCTCCCTCCTGGAGCGGGACCGGAACCTGGTGGTCTACCGGAGTGAGGACCCCCTGCCGAGAGGGCTGGAGGTTCGCTCGCCCAAGTTCGGGATCGTCATCGACCCGGACCTGGCCCAGAAGGCCGAGGAGATGGGCATGAACGTCCTGGTCACCTGCGTGCTCAACCGCTACGAGCTGATCGACCACGGCGCGGGCCTCTGGCCCGTGAACCAGATCCCGGTCTGGCCCTTTTCCCGGAAGAACCTCCAGGTGGAGGTCTCCCTGGTCGTGAACGCCCTGGACATCACCAACGGCACCCTGTTCCTGACCCACAACGAGGCCAGACGGCTGTCCATTCCGGAGGAGAAGGAGGACGAGGACGCCCTGTTCGTCAAGGAGAGAGAGCCCCGGAACGAGACGGAGCTGATCCAGGCGGTGCCGGACACGACCGTTCGGGAGGCGACGGCCGACATCCTCGAGGAGCAGGCCGAGATCATCGCCGAGAGCCTGGAGGACAAGGCCTGGGCGGGCCGCGTGCTCTCGGCCGCGCCGGAGAGGATCATGATCAACGCGGGGAGAGACGTGGGGCTGAGCGAGGGAAGCGTGTTCGAGGTGTACGGCCGGGGCGAGTCCATCCGCTCGATCAGCGGCCGGTCGCTCTACCTGCTGGGCCCGAAGGTGGGCGAGATCCGGACGGTCAAGGTGATGGACCGCTACTCGTCCGCCGTCCCCGTCAGCGGGGAGCGCTTTCGGGCCGGTCAGGTGATCCGGGAGAAGCAGTGAGCCCGGAGGGCGCCTCCTCCAGCATCTCGCGGGCGTGGGCGATGGCCTTCCGCGAGATCTGCTTTCCACCGAGGAGGCGGGCGATCTCCCGGACGCGGTCCTCCGGGTCCAGCTCGGCGATGGACGCCTCGGTGCGCTGATCCTGGATGCCTTTGCTGACGTGGAAGTGCGCCTCCCCCTTGCTGGCGATCTGCGGGAGGTGGGTGATGCAGAGGATCTGGTGATACCGGGCCAGGAGCCTCAGCTTCTCTCCCACCGTCTCGGCGGTCCCCCCGCCGATCCCCGAGTCCACCTCGTCGAACACCACGGTCTCCACCGACGCGTTTCCGGCCAGGATGGTCTTCAACGCCAGCATGATGCGGCTGAGCTCGCCGCCCGAGGCGATGCGCGCCAGGGGCCGGATCGCCTCCCCCACGTTGGGGGAGAGGAGGAACTCGACCCGGTCGATTCCCTCCGGCCCCAGCCGTTCCAGGGCCTCCTGCGGCTCCGATCCTGCGGCTTCCTCCTTCTCGAAGCGAACCTCGAAGCGCGTTCCCGCCATGTCCAGGAGCGAGAGCTCCTGCTCCACGGCCCCGCTCAGCCGCCCGGCCGCTTCCACCCGCCGCTCCGACAGGGCGAGGGCCCGCGCGAGAAGGTCCTCCGCGGCGGCTGCCGCTTCCGCACCGAGCCGTTCCCGCTCCTGCCGCTTCTCCTCCAGGTCGTCCATCTGGCGCGCGAGCCGCTCGCCGGTGCGGAGGACCTCCTCCAGGGTCGGGCCGTACTTTCGCTTGAGGCGGTTCAGGAGCTGGGCCCGCTCCTCCACCTCCTCCAGGCGGTTCGGGTCCATGGGGAGACGGTTTCGAAGGTCCCGGAGCTGGAGCGCCGCCTCCTCCAGCTCGGCGCGCACCGAGACGAGGGCCTGCCGGGCCGGCTCGATCCGGCGGTCCAGGCGGGCGGCCCGCTCCAGCTCCTGCTCGAACCGGGCCACCTCGGAGATCACGGCCCCGTCCCGCTCGTAGATCCCCTGGTACGCGCCCCCCACGGCGCTTCGGAGCTCCTCGGCGTGCCGGAGCCGGGTCCGTTCCTCCTCGAGCCGCTCGTCCTCGCCCGCCTCGACCCGGGCCGAGCCGATCTCCTCCATCTGGAACCGGGCCAGGTCCCGCCGCTCCTCCATCTCCCGGATCTCCCGATCCAGACCCTTCAGGCGGTTGCGGGTCCGGGTGTAGCCGTCGAAGCGCTCGGCCAGGGCCAGCCGATCCGGCTCCAGGCCGCCGAAGTCGTCCAGCATCAGGAGGTGGTTCTCGGGACGGAGCAGCCGCTGGTGCTCGTGCTGCCCGGAGACGCTGATCAGGTAAGGGGTGATGCGGGAGAGCATCTGGAGGGTGGCCAGGGCGCCGTTGATGCGCACCGCGTTGCGGCCTTCCCGCGAGATGGTGCGGCTGACGAGGACCTCCCCCTCGAACGGGATGTCGAGCTCGGACAGGACGTGGCCCAGCGGGGAGTCTGCGGGGACGGCGAACAGGGCCTCCACCCGGGCCTCGCCGGTGCCGGTCCGGATCAGGTCGGCCGAGGCCCGGCCGCCGAGGATCAGGTTGACCGCATTGACGATGATGGACTTCCCCGCCCCGGTCTCCCCGGAGAGGATGTTCAGCCCGGGCCTCGGGCGGATCTCGAGCCCGCTGATGATGGCGAAGTTGCGGATGGCGAGGTGCTCGAGCATCGCTTCACATCTGCTCCCAGGTCACCCTCAGAACCTCCTGGTAGGTGGTGCGCCCTTCGAGCAGCTTTCGCACGGCGTTCTCCCGGAGGGTGACCATCCCCTCCTTCCGAGCCGTCTCCCGCAGGAGCTCGACGTCGCACTCCGGCTGGATGTGCCGCTTGATGGTCTCCGTGACCGGGAGGACCTCGAACGCCCCCCTCCGGCCGCGGTACCCCGTCCCGCGGCACTTGATACACCCCTGGCCCCGGTAAAGCGTGAGGATCCCCTTCTTCCCCAGGTCCAGGCCCTGGGTGGTGAGCTCCTCCGCGTCGATCTCGAAGGACTCCTTGCAGAAGGGGCAGATGTCCCGCACCAGCCGCTGGGCCAGGATGCCCACCAGGGTGGCCTGGAGGAGGAAGGCGGGAACCCCCAGGTCCAGCATCCGGGTGATGGAGGATGGGGCGTCGTTGGTGTGGAGCGTGGACAGGACCAGATGCCCGGTCAGGGCCGCCTGGATGGCGTTCTGCGCGGTCTCCAGGTCCCGCATCTCCCCGATCATGATGATGTCCGGGTCCTGGCGCAGGATGTTGCGGAGGATGGACGCGAAGGTGATCCCGATCACCGGCTGCACCGCGATCTGGTTGAACTCCTGGTGGACCATCTCGATGGGGTCCTCCACCGTGGTGATGTTGATCTCGGGAGTGGAGAGCGTGCGCAGGGTGGAGTAGAGGGTGGTGGACTTGCCGCTGCCGGTGGGGCCGCAGACCAGGATGATCCCGTGGGGCATATTCACGCAGCTCTGGTAGCGCATCAGGTCCATGTCGCCGAACCCGAGGTGCTCCAGGTCCTGGAACAGGATGTCCGGGTCCATGATCCGCATGACGAGCTTCTCGCCGAAGGCCACGGGGATGGAGGAGACCCGGATCTCCGACTCCCGCTGCCCCTTCTCCATCTTGATGCGGCCGTCCTGGGGCCGCCGCTTCTCGGCCATGTCCAGCCGGGCGATGGTCTTGATCCGGCTCACGATGGCGTTGTGGACGTTCTTGGGGAGCTCGTAGACCGTGTGAAGCACCCCATCGATCCGGAGCCGCACGATGGTCGTCTCCCGCTTGGGCTCGATGTGGATGTCGCTGGCGCGCTGGTCGAAGGCGTAGATGAAGAGGTGGTCCACCGCATTGACGATGTGCCGGTCGTCGAAGGCGACCTCGTCGGCGTCCCGAAGCCGCACGAGCTGCTCCAGGTTGCTGATGTCGAGGGCGGAGGGCCCGGTGAACTGGTTCTCGGCGGCGAGAATGGAGCGCTGGAACCCGAACTGCTCCCCGATCAGCTTGATGATGTCCGACTTGGTGCTGACCAGGGGCCGGACCTGGCGCTGGCACACCTGGCTGATGTCCTGGAACACCTCCACGTTGAACGGGTTGGGCGTGGCCACCTGCAGGCACCCGTCCTCCATCCCCACGGGGAGGACCAGGTGACGGCGGGCGAAGTGGTGGGGGATGGTCCGCGTCACCAGGTTCAGGTCCAGCTGGAGGGGATCGATCTTCTTGTAGGGCAGGCCCCACGCCCGGGCGAGGCCCTGGTAGATGGTCTCCTCGTCGAGGGGCTGGGTCGGGTCGTCCGCCCGGTTCATGTCCAGGGCGGTGATGACGTCCACGATGGTGGTGGGGTTCTGGATGCGGTTGCGGTTCCCGTCCGTGGAGCGGCGGATGGCGCGCTCCCGCTCGATCTTGCGGCGGACGTTCGCCTTTTCCCGAAAGATGGTCTTTTCCTGCTCCTTCGAGATGAGTCCTTCCTGAAGGAGAACCGCGAGGACGCTGTCGTCGGAGAGGCTGTGGAGTTGGGCCTTGGCCATGTCGAGGCGATCTTTCCCCTGTCAACGGGGCCGGGTCCGGGGTCCGATCCCCCGGGAGGCCCGAAAAGCGGGATGCGCGGCTGAACGCCGCAGGATTCACGGCGTCATATTAGCAGGTTCGCCGCCACAATCAATCCCTTTTCCGGGCCCGTGCGGGCCTCGCCTCTGTGGAAACGCTCTCCCTGAATCAAACGGCCATGAACTCCAAAACAAACGAGGGTCGGGCGGGCCCCCTCGGCGGGCTATTCGATCAGCCAGATGGACTGAACCCGGCCCTTCCGGTCGGCGATGAGGCCCACGGCCAGTCCTTCCCGGAACAGGTGGATCGAGCCGGCGCCCATGACGGAGGTGTAGTAGTCCGTGGACGGGAGGAGCCGGTAGTTGGCATCGTCTACGACGACGGCCCCGCTCTCCATCTCGATGAAGTCGACGTGGCCCAGGACGAGGAACTGGTCCGGTCCGGGTATGGGGTAGTCGATGCCCTCCTTCAGGGTCACGCCGTCGTCTTGACCGGGTTCTTCATCCTCTCCTCGGGCGGTGCCCTGAGAGGCGCCGAAGAGGAAAAGGAAACCGAAGAGGATCAGGAGTGCTTTTGCAGGTCGAACCGGGATCATGGCGTTGCCTCCTCCGTGTCGAAATGGCGGCTGGAGTTCCGGGTCGCCCCCTGAATGCACCGGGGGCGACCCGTCCCGTCTATCTCAGCATGTCCTTCCAGTAGATGATGCCCATCTTGGCTCCAATGGTCGTCTCCTCCTCGATGGTTCCCAGGGAGGAGCTGAAGAAGTACTTGTCCAGGCTGGAGCCGTGGGAACCCGGCATGCGCACGATGGCCGGCGGCTGCAGCCTGCCCGAGAACTTCTTGGACGACGGGGCCACCCAGATGGGGTTGGCATCGGTTCCGATGTTGATGAGGTCCTGCTCGTCGATGACGCCGTCCTGGTTGATGTCGATGTATGGCTCCCCGAGGTTTCCACCGGTGCAGGGGTCCGCAAAGACGGGGAAGGAGAATCCCTCCCCTCCGCAGGGGGAGTCCTCGGGTGTGAAGGTCACGTAGTTGAGCACGCCCAGCCGCACCAGTGGATTGCCGATCACCCGCTCGCCCGTCTGGGGGAGGTTCACGTACCACCCGGCGTGGACCAGCGGGTCGGCGGCGCAGCCCGTGCATTCCGGGTCGCAGGGGACCTTCGAGCCGGGGAAGTCCCCGCAGCTCGTTCCGCCGTCCGGCGTGGTGGTGACGGACCAGTCCGGGATGTTGTCGCTGAGGACCCGAATGGTCATCTCCTCGGTGCTGTCCAGGGTCCCATCGCCGTCCGAGTCCACCTCGATATCCTGGGTGTAGTCGGTCGCGGTCTGCTGGAGCAGGGTCACCGAGGCGGGCTGGTTGGAGAGCTCCGGGGAGAACCCGCTTTGGAAGGTCCCCAGGTACTCGTCGTCCTGACTGTCGTCGCCGTAGTCCCAGATCCCGTAGACCGCCTGGGTCGAGGTGTCGCTGATGTCGTCCTCTCCCAGATACTTCCCGGTTCCGAAGACCACCTGCATTCCCTGTCGGTCGGGATCGCAGTGGAACAGGAAGTCCGGCTCCACCGTGATGGGCTGGGCGGTCCCGCCCGGTCCCTGGGCCTGGAACAGGGGTTGGGGGGAGTCGCCGTCGGCGGCGTTGATGCTGCCGTCCACGTCGTTGTCGCTTCCGAAGGCCACGCCCCAGTCGTTGTAGTCGCTGCTCGTCAGATCGAACTTCCAGAGGTTGCCCCGAAGGTCGCCCGCGTAGATGTAGTCCACATCGCCGTCGAAGTCGTCGTCGAACAGGGCCGGAGAGGAGAGGCCGTTGCAGTTGGTCACGCCGGTGTCGATCCGCTTGAGCAGCGTTCCGTCCGCGGGGTCGAGGATGAACAGCACGGCGCTGGAGTTCTCGCTGTTGTACCCGTTGCCGAAGATCAAGATCTGGGGCGCGTTGGTCTTGTCGTTGGACCCGTAGAGGTAGGCCCGGCTGAAGCTGTACCCGAGATCGTCGATCTCGTCCAGGGTGGTGTCCGCGTCGGGGTACTCCCAGAGGACCCGGCCCGCCAGGGTGCTCTCCGTCATGGAGGCAAAGCTCGTGGATCCGGAGAAGCCCGTGATGTTCAGGGCGTAGTAGCCCTTGGCCCCCTTGCCGAAGCCCCCGAAGAGCACCGTCTTGTCGGTCCCGGAGATGTCCACGTTCTCCGCGGCGTAGGGCGTCTGGTCCACGTAGAACAGATGGCTGTAGTCCGGATCGGCGTAGTCCTTGAGATGGTCGTACACCAGCCCGGGCACGTAGGCGAACATCTCCTCTCCGCTCTCGGCATCCAGGGCGTGGAGCATCCCGTCGTTGCCGCCCACGTAAAGCATTCCCGCGTAGTAGAGCGGGGACGAGTTGACGATGTCCCCGAGCCGGCTCGTGCGGTCCCGGAAGGGTCCGGCGTTCTTGAACTCGTGGGTCTGCTCCCCCCGGAGGTAGTTGACCAGGTTCTCGGGGCTCGCAGCCGCAGAGGCGCTCCAGTCCGGGGTCAGGGCCTCCACCTGCAGCGTGGTGCCGCTGGTCGAGATGGACGAGTAGGTGAATGGGATCCCGCCCCCGCCGCTCGCCAGGCTCTTGGTGACGACGAGCCGGTCGTTGTGGCCCTGGTTCTCCACCCGGGTGTCCAGCTGGTCCGCGGCCGACCAGACCGGTGTGTTCAGCACCGAGCCGGTGGCCTGATCCAGGGCGAAGGAGAGCACGTCACCGGTCATGGTGCCGCTCGAGTAGCGCGCCTGGAAGATCCGCACCTCGTCGCCCAGGACGCCGAAGAGCTGGTCTCCGTTGATGGAGACCGATGCGGCCGATCCGGTCCGGGCCGCGATGTTCTGCATGATGGTGAGCAGGGACTCGACCAGCTCGTCCGGGTCTCCCGCGCTCAGGTACTGGCCCCGGCCGTTCACGGCCGCGTGCCACATGTCGTCGATCCGGTTCTGGCTGCTGCTCTGGGGGTTGGGCCAGGTGGGGTAGTTCGTGCTCCCGCTGGACAGATCGTAGTCGTCGGGGTTCAGCGTTCCGGTGACGCCGAAGGAGACCGTGTAGGTCACCATGTGCTGGTGGTCGGCGTCGTCGAACTCGTTCGTGGGCACGTCGTCGGTCAGGGTGGAAACCAGGTCGTTCTCGTAGTAATGCATGGCCACGTCGGCCAGGGTCTCCCAGTAGCCGTCCGCGTAAGGTGCGCCGTTGTCGCCGTCCGCGTTGTCCACGTCCGGGTTGCTTCCGTTGTAGTAGCCGTCCGTCATGACGATGGCAAAGGCCTGCTGGCACTCGCCGCCGGATCCCTGCGCAGCCCACGGGCTGTCCGAGCTGATCCCGCCGTCGGACCCGTCGGTCTGGTCCAGATACTGCCCCACGTCCTCGAACCCTCTCCGGAGGGGCGTGCTGTAGGCGCTTCCCACGTACTCGTAGAGGGTGGTAAGGAGGTCGCTCCGCCGGTCCTCCCCGTCGAGGTTGATGGGCAGGGCCTTCTGCTCGATCTTGCCGTTGATGGACTTGAACCCCACGTAAACGCCCTCGAGGTCGTAAATGGTCCGGCTGATGGCCGCGATGGCCGTGAGCTCCCGCCTGCGGTAGAAGGAGTACCAGTTGGCGAAGTTCTGTCGCTCCTGCTCGTACGTGCGGAACGAGCCGTCGGCATTGCTGGGCCGCGCGCCGGCAGGCACGTCGTCCGCGGCCACGGGCATCAGGTCGCCGGCGGCCACGTGGTCGTCCGAGGCGTCCACCACGTAGTACTCGATGGATGAGGTGTCGCCGTTCAGGTTCACCAGGTAGACGGTCTCGCCGCTGTCCACCTGCTCGTCCCCGTTCAGGTCGTACAGGGTGTAGTAGTGGGAGCGGTGGATGTCGATGGTCCCGCTGCCCACGGGCACGAAGGCCACGGCGTCGGCACAGGTGGTGTCGCCGTGGTAGCCGTTGTTCCAGTCGTCGCCGGACGGTGTAGGCAGTTCGTTCCCGCCTGCGCCGTCGCCTGCGGGAACCGTGTCCGAGTCATTCCACCGGGTGAGGGTCACCCCGCTCCGACCGGCCGCGGTCTCCGCGGCAGAGAACAGCCAGGTGTCGCTCCCGTCGCTCTTGTAGAGCTTCACCCAGGAGCCCCCGTCGCTGCGCTGGTCCGGCGTGTCCAGGTCGCTCATGAGCCCGTACTCCGCCCCGCCGTCATACACCACCTGGTAAGGCACGTCCGCGTCTCGGGTCCCGGCCGTCGTGTACCAGACATAGATCTCGTACGCGCCGTCCGCCGGGAGGTTCGGGGTCCAGCTGGCCGTGGCCCCGGACTGGCTGGAGAAGGCGGAGCGGGTGGTGTCGTTCCCGTACCAGTTGTTGCCCGAGGAGCGCTCCCAGCCGTCCTTCGTGCAGGTGAACTCGCCCTCCGTCCCGTCGTCATTCACGAAGGACCCGTCGTAGACCCCGTCGTTGTTCACCACATACCCCTGGGTCACGGTGTAGTAGGTCTCGTCCAGGTCGAAGGTCGAGCTCGCATGGTAGGGATGGGACCGCGGGGTGTCCGGATCCGCATCCGGCAGGGTGGGCCAGGTTTCGTACACGGTGCTCGGGTTGTAGTATATGCGGTTGTATCCTTGCCACTGGCTCCTCCAGCGGCCCCGGTCCTCCCCGTCCAGGATGGTGTTGTTGGAGTAGAGGTTGTCCCCGGGATTGTCGAACACGTAATTCCTGTTCATGAAGAGGCCGTCGCCCTGCTCGGTCATGAACTCCCAGTCCATGCTGCCCGAGTCGTCCAGCACGAACATGACGATGGCCCCCACACCGCTGGTGAGCGCGTCCAGGGGCACGTCGGAGATCTCCGTGCAGGAGGTGGGCTCGAAGGAGAAGACCGCCTCGATGGTGTGGTTCTCGGTGACGTTGTGGAAGGCGTAGGTGCTGACGCCGCCCACCGAGTTCCCGTCCACGATCACGTCCACGATGGTCACGCCCGAGTTGGGGGTGATGGTGAAGGTGGCGCCGGAGTTCTGCCCCACGATGACGTTGCCGGCCGGGTCGATCCGTCCCCCGTTTCCGGCCGATGCGCGGATGATGTGCTCGCAGACCATGTTCAGCGAGTACTCACCCGTGGTGCCGCTCGTCGCACCCTCCACTGAAATGTAGTAGACGCCGGCGTCCAGGTTCTCCACGATGCTGAAGTTCGGGGCGACACCGCCGTCGTCGTCTGCGGTGAGGGGGTTGCAGTAGGCGTCCAGGAGCGTTCCCAAGGTGTCCGTGTCACCCTCCGAGAAGAAGGTGTACCGGCCGGAACCGGCCAGGTCCACCTCGAAGTAGTCCTGGTCGCCCTCGGGTGAGATGAGACCGCTCACGCCGCTCCCGCAGCTGATGGGCGTGGCGCTCCCGCAGTCGAAGCCGTGGTCCTCGAACAAGGCCAGAATGGTGTGGGAGTGCTGGATGTTGGTGAATGCGAAGGCGTCGGTGGTGACCCCCGAGCCCGCCGTCTTCACGGAGATGCCGTCCGCGAGGAACTGATCGATCTCGTAGCCGTTGTCGGCGATGGCGGTAAAGGTCACGCCGGATCCCGAGATCATGGTGAAGGCCTTGGTGGTGCCGCTCTCCACGGTGACGCCGGAGTCCGTGACCATGACGCCGTTGGGGCCGGCCTCGGCCAGGATGACGTGGCCGCGGTGGCCGTGCACGCAGAAGGCCGCCGTGGTGTCCCGGTAGGGCCCGGCGTGCCACCGGGCGTAAACGCTGTAGACGCCCGCCTCGGGGATGTCCGGCCTCACGGTCACCAGGTCTCCCTGGGCGTCCGAGTAGTGGTGATACCCGTCGTAGCAGTCGGTGCAGTCCTGGACTGCCCAATCCGTGGTGCCGCTCTCGTCGTAGACGGCCTCCGCGTCCATGTCGTCGATGATGATGTCGGCCCCGCCGCCCGCGGGCTCCCACCGCAGGGCGTCCAGGCTCACGGAGCCGTCCCCCTCGTGGGAAAGGGTCACGTAGGCGCTCATCACCCCGCTCGGGAAGTCGTAGGTGCCCAGGGGGTACCAGAAGGTTCCCTCCTGCTGCTGATCCACGTAGACGCAGGTGGTGGTGGGCTCCCCGCCCCGGTTGAAGGAGACCGTGATGTCGTGGGCAGAGGCCACCGAGGGGAAGGTGTAGGTCTCCGGGTCGGTGCTGCCCTCATACCCCAGCCCCGTCACGTTGTCCCCGTCCACGGACACATACTCGATCCGGTACTGGGGAGTGCCGTCGTCCGGCTCGAACGTGAAGGTGACGTCGTCGCCCGTGCTCACCCAGAATCGGGTGGTGCCGCCCTCGGGCACGGTCACCCCGGAAGGACCGCCGCTGACGCTGTAGGTCATGACGCCGTTCGCTCCCGCCGTGGCCGTGATGGGGTGGCCTCCGGAGCCGGAACCGTAGCCCACCACGCAGTACTCGGCGGTTTCGTCGCGGTCGCTCTTGGCCTTCCAGCGGACCTTGACCTCGTAGGTGCCCGGGGCCAGCCCGAGGCCGTCCAGGTCGATCGTCAACTTGTCTCCGGCCGCGTTGGTCTCATGATGGGTGCCGCCGAAGCAGTCCCCGCAGGTCACGGCGCTCCAGCCGGCGCTGGGCGAGTAGGTGGCGGCGGCATCGTCGACGGCGGGGGGCACCAGCACGCCTCCCTGGAAGAAGCCCACCGCGTCGAAGCTGATGCTACCGTCGCCCTGGTGGGTCAGGGTGATCTCCTCCCCGTCGGCGGCGGTATTGAAGGTGAAGTCGTAGAACCCCAGGGAGGCCCACGCGCTGCCATCGGTCTTCTGGTTCACCTTGGGCGAGCAGTCCTCGGTGTGCTCGAAGTGGGCCGTGACGCTCTTGTTCGCGTCCATGGTCACGGTCTGGGGATAGGAAACCCCGCTCAGGGCCCCGGTCCAATGGGAGAAGGCGAAACCGTCCTCGGGCACGGGCGTGAGGGTCACGTCACCGTCGAGGCTCTCGCAAGCCGGCCCGCAGTCGGCGCCGGTGGGTGTGAACTCAATCGTGCACCCGCTTCCCGAGGGATCGACCAGCATGGTCAGGGTGTAGTCGTTGTCCATGATGGTGCCTGTTCCGGTATCCGAATCGTCGAAGATGCGGTTCCCGATGCCGGTCACCAGGGAAACGCCAGAGATGAAGGTCTCGTTGTCTTCGCTGATCGCGTCATTCACGATCGCCACGTCCACGTCCGCGCTCATGGCCGGAGGGGTGATTGTGACTGTGTCCGTCGTGTTGTCGTAGTCTGTCACGCCGCTGGCCGTGACGTCCGTGTAGTACACGTTCACATCCACAGCTATGTCGATGGGGTTGCTGAGGGTCACTGTGAATGTCATGGGCCCCGAGGCCTCGTCAACCGTCTGGTCGTTGATCGAAAAAACGGCCGTGTCGTTGTCCGTGATGGTGCACTTTGCATTGTCATCGCCGAAGATGGCGTTGTCGCCGGCATCGGTCAGGTTGAGATCGAAGACTTCAGAAAGCTCCACGGTCGCGTCGTCGTTGATGGGAACGTCGACGGTACCGGTGTTGCTTCCCGCAGCGATGGCGAGGGTGACCCCGGAGATCGCCGTGTAGTCGTTACCGCCGGTTTCATCCTCTGCCGAGTCGTCCGCCGTGGAGTGGACCACGGTCACCCCCGAATGGTTCGCGGAGCTCAGGGAGACGGTGAACGTGGCGGTCCCCACGTCCTCGGCCACCGTGATGTCGGCCACCGTGACGTTGACGTCGTCGTTGTCCGTGATGGTGCACTGGGCCTGGCTGTCGGTGATGTTGGCGTTGTCGCCGGCGTCGGTGAGGTTGAGGTAAAAGGACTCAGAGAGCTCGGCTTTGCCGTCGTCGGTGATGGGAACGTCCACCGTGTGGGCCGTGATGCCCGCCGGAATGAGCGTGGTTCCGGAGACGGCGGTGTAGTCGTTGTCGGCCGTGGTGGCCGATCCGTCCGCCGTGGTGTAGGCCACGGTCACCCCGGAGTGGTCGTTGGCGCTCAGGGAGACGGTGAAGGTGGCGTTCCCCACGTCCTCGGCCACGGTGATGTCCTCCACGGAGACGTCCACGTCGTCGTTGTCCGTAACGGTGCACTGAGCCTGGTTGTCCGTGATGGTGGCGTTGTCGCCCGCGTCGGTGAGGTTGAGGTAGAAGGCCTC
>CAYVVQ010000015.1:0-11016 GCA_964454455.1 uncultured Desulfobacterales bacterium
TCCTCCTCCCGGTGGAGGAGCGGGTCTTTGCGAATCCCTCGATCTCCCGGCCCGATCGAGCTTGCGTCCCGACCCGCCTTTTTGGCGCGACTTTTGCTTTATCGTGAAAGCGCCCTCGGTGGGCCGGGTTCCAGGAGAAGAAGCTTGGGGCCCGAGAAAAGCCAACAAAGGGGCGCAAAAGGGATATCGGCATCATGGCGTATCGACACCCCACACGATCCGTGGCTTCGGGAAGCTTCTTCCTGGCCCCCAGGCGCAAGGAGATCCTGGAGGCATACCTGGGCTCCTGCATCGGCGTGGCCGTCTGCGACCGGCATGTCGGCGTGGGAGGGCTGGGCCATTTTCTCCTGCCCGAGCCCACCGGGATGGACCGGCTCTGGCAGCCGGAGAGCTACGCCGCCACCGGCTTGCCCCTTCTTCTCGAGGGGCTCGAGAGGGAGGGCGCCTCTTCCGGGAGGATGGAGGCCTGCGTGGCCGGCGGCGCCCTGGTGGGACCGTTGTCGGAGCGCGATCTGGAGCTGGACATCGGGGGGCGGACCGCGGACGTCGTGGAAAGGATCCTCAAAAAGGAGGGCATCCCCATTCGGTCCCAGGAGACCGGCGGATTTTTCACCTGCCGGCTCAGCCTGAACCTGGAGACCCTCCAGAGCCGGATCTCCCCGCTCGGCCCGGAGCTGATCGAAGACGAGCCGCGGACCTTCGTTCCGCCCTCCGGGCAGGATCTGGAAAGGGCCATGGAGCGGGTCCGGCCCATTCCCCAGATCGCACTGAAGATCATCCGGATGATCCGTCGGCAGTCCTACGACATGGAGGATGTGGCGGAGGCGACCCGGAGCGACCAGATCATCAGCGCAAAGGTGATCCGTCTCTGCAACTCCGCGCGGTTCAGAATGAAGACCGACGCCATCGACCGGGCGCTGGTCATGGTGGGTGAGAAGCGGCTGCTGCAGTTCATTCTCACGGCGGCCCTGGACGAGTTTTTCCCGGAGCTGGAGACCGGGTACTCGGTGTGCAAAGGTGGCCTGTACAAGCACGCCCTGGGAACCGCGATGACGGCGGAGGGGCTGGCCAACTTCACGCGACTCGTCTCGCCGGACATCGCGTACACAGCGGGACTCCTGCACGACATCGGGAAGGTGGTCCTCGATCAGTACATCGCTCCGGCGGCGCCGCTTTTCTACCGCCGGACCCAGCTGGAGGGCAAGAACCTGATCGACGTCGAGAAGGAGACGTTCGGTCTGTCCCACGATGAGGTCGGGGGGCTTCTGGCGGAACGGTGGTCTCTCCCCGAAAGCCTGGCCGACGCCATCCGCCACCACCACGTACCCGAGAGCTCGTCGGTGAACCCCATGCTCACGGATCACGTCTACCTGGCCGACCTGCTCATGTCCCGGTTCGCGGCCGGGCAGGAGCTGGAACGCATCGACACGAAGGCGTTGCGTCCCCGGCTCGAGAGGATGGGCATTCGTGCGGAGCATTTCCCGATGGTTGTGGAGCGGATGCCGAGGAGTGTCTTCCGGGACGGAGGCGGCGAGGATCCGGAGGAGGAAGGGGCCGAGCCCCGCGAGGACCACGCGAAGAAAGGCGCAGCCGGCAAGGTCGTCAAAATGGCGCTTTCTCGTTGATCATCGCGCCCGCGGGATGAACAGCGCGGCTCAGGCGGTTCGGAAGGAGTCGCCGAGCCTGAAGAGACGCTGGGCCCTCTGTAGCGACGCCGGGTCGTCGACCCCCATCACCTCGGTCCCGTCGCGGGCGAGGGCGTATCCGGGCTCGAGGCCGTCCTCGGCCAGGAGCTCCACCAGGTCCGTAATGAAGTACTCCCGGATTTCGACCGTCCGGCCGTTGTGCTCCTTGTCGACGCAGTGGGGCCTTTGTTCGAGCCGGTCCAGGTAGTCGAGGAGCACCCTCCTTCTGGCGGCGTAGATGCCCGCGTTGCAGACCCGAAGCGCCTCGCGATCCGCTTCCGGGAGCCGGCTCCAGTAGGTCCACTCGATGATTCTTCGCACAACGGGGCCTGCGGTGTCCAGGAGGCCGTAGCGCTTCTTGTACTCGGGCTCGAACCCCAGGACCACGAAAGGGTGATCCCCGAGACGCGCCAGGAGTGCCTCGTAGGTCTTCGGGCGGACCAGGGGAACGTCGCCCATGGTGACGATCACGTTCCGGGCCTCCACGGTTTTCAGAAAGGGGCGCGCGGCGAGAAGGGCCCCCCCGGTCCCGTTGGTGACGGGTTGATCGCAGTAGGCGATGCTTCCGCCTTGCGTCGCTCTCAGGATCTCCTCCTTGCGGTGGTGCACCACGACGGCCTTCGGACCCGGAGGAAGTTGCTCCAGGATGTGGACGAGCATGGGGCGATCCCCTCGATAGGAGGACTCCCGGGGAACCAGCGGCAGCAGGGTCTTGTTTCCTTCGTACCCTTTCATGCGGCTGCCTTTTCCCGCCGCGAAGACGATCGATGCGGTCGTCGAATCTTCGGACAATGCGATCCTCCTCGGGGTCGGACCCATTTCCAGTTGACCGGGTCCTCGGGGGCTGGTAGAATTTTTTGCACTGCGCACAGGTTACGCGCGCGATACGGATCCTGGGAGGGCTGCCCCTCCGGCCTTTCGAGCGACACCGGTCGTGCGACCGTGTAGGCAAGACCTGCCTGGCGACCCGCATCAACGAGCAGGAAACGTCTTCATCCGCTTCGGGTATCTTCGCTTCCGAGACCCCGCGCCTCGGATCGCCCAGAGATCCCTTTGTCGTCCGGGTGTTGGTGAACGGTCCGTTCGCCTGGTGCCCCCGACGCCCCGTTTCTCGGAATGCCGATTTGCCCCGGCGCAAACCGGTCGCTATTGTAAGGACAGGCCCCCGGATTGTAAAGCCCGCACCCCGAGGGAGGGAGGGAGCAGGCCTGCGGTGGGCGACGAAAGGAGGAACCTCGATCCATGAACTGCGCATTTTGTGGCTTCAAGATCGATACGATCGGCCCTGTGAGCCGAAACGCCACGTGCGAGAAATGCGGCCGTGATCTCAGGTGCTGCAAGCAGTGCAAGTACTACGATACCCACGCGTACAACGAGTGCAAGGAGGTGAGCGCGGAGCGGATCCGGGACAAGGAGCGCTCCAACTTCTGTGACTACTTCCTTCCCCGCGGCAGCCGCGGTCGGGTCCAGAAGGGATACGGGCGAAAGCGGGGAGACGCCATGGAGGCGCTCGAAGCCCTGTTCAGGAAGAAGTGAGACGAACCATGCATTCGAAACCATCCTTTGAGACGGTGGACCAGGTGGCGGAGGCCATGAACGCGGGGAGGTACATCGCGGACCGGCCGCTGGCCACCGTGCTGTTTCTCGCAAACAGGCTGGGGAAGCCCCTGTTCCTGGAAGGCGAGCCCGGTGTGGGCAAGACCGAGGTGGCCCTGGTCATGTCCCGGTTGTTCCAGACGAAACTGATCCGGCTCCAGTGCTACGAGGGGCTGGACGCCTCCACCGCCCTCTACGAGTGGAACTACCCCAAGCAGCTGCTCCACATCCGGATGGCCGAGCAGGAAGGCCGGGACCGGAGCGCCATCGAGCAGATGATCTACGGTCCCGAGTTTCTGGTCCGGCGCCCGCTCCTGGAGGCGATCAGCGGGGACAACGGGAGCCCCCCCATCCTCCTTATCGACGAGATCGACCGGTCCGACGAGGAGTTCGAGGCCTTTCTCCTGGAGGTCCTCGCCGATTTCCAGATCACCATTCCGGAGATCGGGACCCTGAAGGCCGCCGATCCCCCCATGGTGGTCGTCACGTCCAACCGGACCCGCGACGTGCACGACGCCCTCAAACGCCGGTGCCTCTACCACTGGATCGACTATCCTTCCTTCGACAAGGAGTACCGGATCCTGACGGCGAGGTACCCGTCCCTCGAAGAGAGGCTTGCCCTGCAGATCACCCGGTTCATGCAGCGGTTGAGGCAGGTGGACTTCTTGAAGAGACCGGGGGTGTCCGAGACCCTGGACTGGGCCGCCGCCCTGATCGCCATGGAACGCACCCGCCTGGACGCATCGCTGGTGGAGGAAACCCTGGGCTGCATCCTCAAGTACCAGGACGACATCCGCAGGTTTCGCGAGGAGGTCTGGAACGATCCAGGAACGCAGAGCGAATACCTGGGGGAAGCAGACGGTTCGTGAGCCTCCGCGAGCAGAAGGCGGGGCCCGGTGAGGACGGCCTGGTCCGGGGGGTCATCCGCTTTTCCGGTTTCCTCAAGCGGCACGGCTTCAAGGTCTTCCCCTCCTCCGTGGCGGAGTCGCTGCACGCATTGGAGGCCCTGGATCTCTCCGACCCGCGGAGCATGCACGGCGCCCTGCGCGCCAACCTGGTCCACTCCGACCTGGAGTGGCGGCTCTTTGACGACCTCTACGAGGCCTTCTGGTGCGGACCGAGCGGGCAGGCCGCAACCGGGGAGCCGCGACCGAAGGACTCCCCGGGGGATCCCGCCCCGGAGGATCCGGTCCGCAGGCGTTTTCTCGAGACCGAATCGGACGGGGGGGACCGGATCGAGGCCCGGGCCGAGGAGGCCTCCCGCCTGGAAGGCGCGGTCTTCAGCCCGGTTCCTTCCTTCGAGAAAAAGGATTTCGACAAGCTGCGGGCCGAGGACCTTCGGTTCGCGCGTCTCGCCCTCAGGAACATGATCGCGCCGTTCCGTTACGCCGCGTCTCGAAGGACCAAACCGTCCCGGAGGTTTCGGGACGTGGACTTCCGCAGGACCTTCCGGGAGAGCCTGAAGACCGGCGGAACTCCCCTTCGACTCTTTCACCGCAAGCGGAGGAAGCGGCTCCGGAGGCTGGTGGTGCTTGCGGACGTCAGCGGCTCCATGGACCGCCACGCCCGGTTCGTCCTGCCCTTTCTCATGGGCATCAAGGGGAGCGGCGTCCGGGCGGAGGTGTTCGTCTTTTCAACCAGCCTCACCCCCCTCTCGCCCTTGCTCCGGCGCCACGCCGTCGAGGAGGTGCTGGAGCGGCTCTCGGAGACGGCGCCGGACTGGTCCGGCGGGACGCGCATCGGGCAGTCGCTCAGGCAGTTCAACCGGGAGCACGGGGAGGGGCTCCTCAACAGGCGGAGCGTGGTGGTGATCCTGAGCGACGGCTGGGACCTGGGGGCCAAGGAGATGCTCCGGCGGGAGATGGCCGCGATCCACGGGAAGGCGGGCTGCGTGGTGTGGCTGAACCCCGTGGCCGGGGACCCGGACGTGCAGACCCTCTGCCGGGGGATGAGGCCGGCGCTTCCCTACATCCACCACGTGCTTCCTGCGGACAGCCTGAGAAGCCTCATGCGCGCGGGGCACGTCCTGGCGGGGGTTTTGAGGGAGAGGTGACAGAGCAAGTGAAAGTGAGAGTGAGAGTGAGAGGAAAAAAGGTTTTCCTCACCTTCACTTTCACTTCTCACCGTCCTTCCTCGATCACCCGCACCCCCTCGGGCGGGGAGAAGGTGAAGAAGCCCTTCTCGAAGCCCTCCCGCTTCTCCAGCGGACCGAGGGTGAACCGGGTGACGTTCCCCACGGCGTTGTGAATCTCCACGACCCGGAGCCGGCACCCCTCTGTGACCTCCAGGACGATGGCGTTCGTCTGAGACCAGGGCGGGTCGGGCACGAGGCGGATCCGCCGGTCCCCCTTCTCGGTGTGCCCCTCCCAGATCACCTCGAAGCTCTCCTCCACGCCCCGCAGTCCCCGGAACACGTCCGACAGGGCCTGAAGCTCCTGCCCCATGGCCTCGGCGCTGTACCGGTGGACCTCCTTCTTCTCCGGGATATACCACCAGAGGCTCTCCCCGTTCCCGATCACAGTCTCGCGCCTGGGCGCTTCCTGGACGATCTTCAGGAAATGGGGGGGCTCGAAGAGCATGTGCCCGGAGGCATGGTCCCCGGCTCCCGATCCTCCGAGAAGCATGGTGGAGGAGGTCAGGATAACCCGCTCGTAGGGAATGCGGAGACCCTGAACGTCCCCCAGCTCGGCACGAAGACCGTCGATGACTGCGCGTGCAGGATCCTCCACTCCCGGTGCGGACGCGGCCATGCACAGCATCGCGGCCGCAAAGACCAGGCAGCCCGGCAGTGTCGGGCCTCTTCTTCGTCGGAATCTCATGCGTCCTCCCTGCGGCCGTAGACCTCCCGGGGCCGCACGCCGTCCGAGGGTCCCACGATGCCCTGTTTCTCCATGGCCTCGATCATCCGGGCGGCTCGATTGTACCCCACGCGGAGCTTCCGCTGGAGCCCGGAGATGGAGGCCTGGCCGCTCTTGACCACCACCTCCACGGCCTGGTCGAACTTCTGGTCCAGCTCCAGGTCCTCGTCCTCCGCCTCGTCGGCCTGGGCCACCTTGCTCAGGATGGCGGGGTCGTACTCGGGCTGCATCTGCTCCCTGAGAAACTCCGTCACCCGCTTCACCTCGCCCTCCGAGATGTAGGCCCCGTGAATCCTCGTCAGGCGGCCCACGCCCGGCGGCATGTAGAGCATGTCCCCCTCTCCGAGCAAATGCTCGGCCCCGATGGCGTCCAGGATCGTTCTGGAGTCCACCCTGGAGGAGACCTGGAAGGAGATGCGGGAGGGCAGGTTGGCCTTGATGATGCCGGTGAGGACGTCCACCGAGGGACGCTGGGTGGCGATGATCAGATGAATGCCCGCAGCCCGGGCCATCTGGGCCAGTCGGATGATGGTGTCCTCCACCTCCTTGGAGGAGACCATCATCAGGTCGGCCAGTTCGTCGATGACGATGACGATGTAGGGGAGAGGTCGTTGCGGGCTGTCTCCGTCGTTCGAGGGGTTCTCCTTGATCAGCTTTCCATTGAAGGCCTCGATGTTCCGCACGCCACGGTCCGACAGCAGGCCGTAGCGGTACTCCATCTCCTCAACGGCCCAGCGCAGCGCCTTGGTGGCCTCGCCGGGCTGCGTGACCACGGGGTGAAGCAGGTGTGGGATGTCCTGGTAGATGGAGAGCTCGATGCGCTTCGGATCGATCATGAGAAACCGGACCATCTCGGGCGAGGCCTTGAACAGGAGGCTGTTGA
Organism: uncultured Desulfobacterales bacterium; assembly: GCA_964454455.1. Taxonomy (GTDB): domain Bacteria; phylum Desulfobacterota; class DSM-4660; order Desulfatiglandales; family HGW-15; genus JAIPEI01. The sequence goes on from CAYVVQ010000015.1 coordinate 7,023, forward strand.
TCATGGCGTTGAGGCAGACGCTCTTGCCCGTCCCGGTGGCGCCGGCCACGAGCAGGTGGGGCATACGGGTGAGGTCCGCCGTGACGGGGGAGCCGGTGATGTCCTTGCCCAGCGCGATGGTCAGCCGGTGCGTGGACGACTTGAAAGCGGGGGACGAGAGGATCTCCTTGAGGAACACGGGCTCGCGCTTGTTGTTCGGTATCTCGATGCCGATGGCGGCCTTGCCGGGGATGGGCGCCACGATGCGGACGCCCGAAGCCCTGAGCACGAGGGCCAGGTCGTCCGCGAGGCCCGCCACCTTGCTGATCTTCACGCCGGCGGCCGGTTTGAACTCGTACATGGTGACGACGGGGCCCGGCAGGATCTCCACCACCTCGCCCTCCACGTTGAAGTCGGCCAGCTTCCGCTCCAGGAGCCGGGCGTTCATCTCCAGGCTTTCCCGCTCCACCTCCCCTCGCGGGTGATCGGGCGGATCGTCCAGGAGGTCCAGGCCGGGGAGGACGAAGGACCCGGTGGATTTCATGAAGGGGAACGACTCCTGCTCCGGCGTCATGGGGGGCTCCTCGGCGGGAGGCACGATGGTGGGCTTCCGCCGGGGCTTCGCCTTTTCCTGTTTCAGGTTGGCGGCCCGAACCCGTTTCTTGCGTTTCCGCTCCCGCCGCTTTTCGGCCAGATCGCCGGCCTTGCGGGCGAGGGCCGCCGCCCACCGGAAGAGCCGGGAGAACAGGCTCCCGAAGGAGAACCTCGTCGTGATCATGAGCGAGATGAGAAACACCGCCCCCAGAAGGACATTCGCTCCGAAATGGTTCAGGAACAGCCGCATGACGCCGGCCACGTGCAGACCCACCAGACCCCCGCTGAGCACCCGTCCTCCCCGCAGGGCCACGGCGTCGGGCAGCTGAAGGGCCAGGAGCCCCGAGAAGGAGATCAGCAGGAGGAGCACGGAAACGGCGTTGAGGGCGGGGGAGGGCATGGGCCGGCCGAGAAAGGAGAACAGCGCCATGGCCGCGAGCGCTCCCACGAGCCAGAGGGAGGAGAAGCCGAGGGAGAAGACCAGGACGCCTGCGAGGTGCGCCCCTAGGGGACCGAAGAGGTTCATTGTCGTGTCCGGATTCGCGGTTCCGCCTTCCCAGATCACGGGATCACCCGGGTGGTAGGAAAAGAGACTCACGCCCAGCACCAGGGCCGTGAGCAGGAACAGGATCCCGAGGATCTCTTTTCGGATGGGCGAGGGTTTCGCGGGAGGTGTGGCGGCCCTCGAGGCCTTCTTGGATTTCCGGCTCACGTGCTCGACCTCGTTGCCCGGTGATTTCCGCCTCCCCATCCGGGGGGCGGAACGGCTTCTAGACCGGGATGATGATGGTGAGAATCAGGGGGCTCCGTCCGAGGACGGAGTAAAAAAAGCGCTTCAATCCCCGTTTGATGTCCGGCGCGATCTCCGTCCAGTCCATGCGGGCTGGACGTTCGATCTCGTCCAGGATCTCCAAAACGATGCACCTGGCGTCCTCGAGGATGGCGCTCTGGCGGTCCTCGAAGACGAACCCCCGGGAGACGACGTCCGGACCGTAGACCACGTCCCCGGTCTGCTCGTCCACGGCCAGGATGGCGATGACCATCCCGTCCCCGGAGAGCTTCCGGCGGTCCCGGAGGACCACCTCGCCCACGTCCCCCACGCCCTTGCCGTCCACGAGAACGCGCCCCGTGGTCACCCGTTCCCCCAGGAACGCCTGTCCCCCCTCGAAGCAGATGGCGTCGCCGTTCTCGGCCAGGAGGATCCGCTCCTTCTCGACTCCCGCCTCCCGGGCCAGGCCGGCGTGCTTGACCAGGTGGCGGTACTCCCCGTGGATGGGGGTGAAAAAGCGCGGCCGGGTCAGGTTCAGCATGAGCTTCAGCTCTTCCCGGTGGGCGTGTCCCGACGTGTGGATGTTCGACACCTTCTCGTAGATGACCTCCGCTCCCATGCGATAGAGGCTGTTGATGATGGCCGCGATGGCCTTCTCGTTGCCCGGGATGAATCGGGACGAGAGGATCACCGTGTCCCCCGGCCTGGTCTTGATGTGCTTGTGCCGGTTCTGCGCCATGCGGGTGAGGGAGGACATGGGTTCGCCCTGGCTCCCGGTGGTGATCATGGCGATCTCGCGGTCGGGGTACTGGTGGAGCTGGCGCTCCTCGATCAGGGCTTCCTCGGGTATCTCGACGTACCCGAGCTCCCGGGCGATGCGCACGTTGGATCGCATGCTCTTCCCGCTGAAGTGGATCTTCCGGCCGTGCTGGAGGGCGAGCCTGGCCACCTGCTGGATTCGGGCGATGTTGGATGCGAAGACGGCGGTGATGATTCTCCCGGACGCCGAGCGGAAGATTCCCTCCAGGGTCTGCACCACGTCCCGCTCGCTCAGGGTGGACCCCTCCCTCTCCGCGTTCGTCGAGTCCGAGAGCAGCGCGAGCACGCCCTCCACGCCGAGCTGGGCGAACCGGGGGAGGTCCGTCGAGAAACCGCTCAGCGGCGTGTAGTCCACCTTGAAGTCTCCGGAGTGGACGAGGGTGCCTTCGGGCGTGTGAACGGCCAGCCCGACGCCGTCCACGATGCTGTGATCGACACGGATGAACTCCACCCGGAAGGGCCCGAAATCCATGACATCCCCGGCCCTCACCGTTCGGAGATCCGCCGTCTCGGCCGGCTGGTGCTCCCTCAGCTTCTCCCGGAGCAGCTCCACCGTGAAGTTCGTGCCGAACACCGGCACGTCGAACTCCCTCAGGAAAAACGGCATGGCCCCGATGTGGTCCTCGTGGCCGTGAGTCAACAGGACGGCCCGGAGACGGCTGCGGTTTTCACGGATGTAGTGGAAGTCCGGGATCACCACATCCACGCCCAGCATGTACTCCTCCGGAAACATGAGCCCGGCGTCGACGACCAGAAGGGTCTCCTCGATCTCCAGGATCATCATGTTCAGGCCGATTTCACCGAGCCCCCCGAGGGGGATCACCTTGAGCATCCACGCGCCTCCGTCCCGCCGGCCGTCCGGCGCAAGGGGGCCGAACCGGCTCGGAACCGGACATTTTGCTGAATTAACGGAACCTTACTTTTTTTGATCCCCGTCCGTCAACAGTGAATTGACAGAGAATGGAACTGTTTTTGCCCCGGAAGCCTTGATTTCGATTTTTCCTTCATGGTAGGGTGCCGAAGAAACGTAGCGATCACACCCCATCACGGTTTCTTTACGAAAGAGGTGCCATAGAAAGGAGAAAAGGCTATGGCAGGTGTCAACAAGGTGATTCTGGTTGGGAACCTGGGAGCGGATCCCGAGGTCCGATACACCACGGGCGGTTCGGCCGTGGCCAACTTCAGGATTGCGACCTCCGAGGAGTGGCGTGACAAGAACTCCGGCGAAAAGCAGAGCCGCACCGAATGGCACCGGGTGGTGGCCTTCGGCCGGCTCGGTGAAATCTGCGGCGAGTTTCTCCACAAGGGCAAGCAGGTCTACATCGAGGGGCGGATCCAGACCCGGTCCTGGGAAGACAAGGACGGAAACACCCGGTACACAACCGAGGTCGTCGCCCGCGAGATGCAGATGCTGGGGTCCGCGCCGGGCCGCGATTCCCGCGAGCCCGACCGGGGCGGCGGGGGAATGAATGAACCCGTCACCGTGCCGGAAGACGACATTCCATTCTGAGCCGGAGAAGGGGGGCGATCCGTCCGGGGACATGTTCGGACGGTCAGGAATCAGGCCTTTTGATCATCCTGCCCCTCCTCGTTGGAGCCTTCTCCCGTCTTGGCCTCGATCTCATCCCTTTCGTGGGTGGCCTTCTTGAAGTTCTTGATCCCTTTTCCGATGCCGCTGCCGATTTCAGGGAGCTTTCCGGCCCCGAAGATGATCAGGATGATGATCAGGATGATGATCAATTCCGGCATGCCGATTCCAAACATGGCTGTCCTCCGCGCTGCGTAGTGCCCATCGATCAACGAACAGGGGGCATGGGGGCTATCCGTCGGTCT
>CAYVVQ010000015.1:11116-45783 GCA_964454455.1 uncultured Desulfobacterales bacterium
ACCTTGTCCATGTCGTGCGCTTTCGAGGGTGTCAGGTTCGAGGGATGGACCTTCCGTTGCGGAACGATACAGCCCCTCCATTTCGCTGGACAATCATTGATGGCGTCGTAAAAGGCCCGAAGCCTCGAGATCTGCCCTTGGGATTTCAAGAGGTTATGACGTTTCCAGCGGCGGGTGAGCGGGGTTTTTGCGAACCCGTCAAACGTCGAACGAATGGTAACATCGGCCGGGGGACAAGTCAAGGTGCGCCCGCCGCGTCAGGCGCGGCCGACCAAGCCGCGGGCGGCTTCCCCGAGCCGGCCGAGATCGTGCACCACCGTGATGCCGGCGGACTCCAGGGCCGCGATCTTGTCCTCGGCGCGCCCCTTGCCTCCGGAGATGATGGCGCCGGCATGACCCATCCTCTTGCCGGGCGGCGCGGTGCGGCCCGCGACAAAGGCGAGGACGGGCTTGTCAAAGGAGTCCCGGACATACCGGGCCGCATCCTCCTCGGCGGTCCCCCCGATCTCTCCGATCAGCACGACCGCCTCCGTGTCGGGGTCCTCCCGGAACCGCTCGAGGTGGTCGATGAAGGAGGTCCCGATGATGGGATCTCCTCCGATCCCGATGCAGGTGGATTGTCCGAGCTCGGCCCGGGTCAACTGATCCACGACCTCGTAAGTGAGGGTGCCGCTTCGGGAGATCACGCCGACGGTGCCGGGCCGGTGGATCGGGCCGGGCATGATGCCGACCTTGGTCTTCCCGGGGGAGATGATGCCGGGGCAGTTGGGACCGATGAGGACGGTTTCGTAGGTTCTCAGGTAGCTCTTGACGCGCACCATGTCCAGCGTGGGAATGCCCTCCGTGATGCAGACGGTCAGTGCGACCCCGGCACAGGCGGCCTCCATGACGGATTCCGCGGCGAACGGGGGAGGCACGAAGATGCAAGCCGCGTTCGCACCCTCCCTCTCCACGGCCTCCTGCACGGTGTTGAACACGGGGACCCCTTCGGCGGTCTGCCCGCCTTTGCCGGGCGTGACCCCGGCCACCACGGCCGTCCCGTACCGAAGCATCTGCCGGGTGTGGAAGGTGCCCTCTCTTCCGGTGACTCCCTGGACCACAACGCGCGTGTTCTCGTCCACCAGGATGCTCATGATCTGTCGACTCCCACCTGAGTTGAGCGGTTCGAATGGCGGCGCAATGGGATACCCCGTCGGTTCGCGAGATCCCGTGCGGCTACGAGGGAGACACCTGCCGGGTGACCATGGCGGCCGCCTCGCTGATGTCCCTGGCCACCAGGAACTCCAGGTTCGACGACTCCAGGATGCGGCGGCCCTCTTCGACGTTCGTACCCTCGAGACGAACGATCAGCGGGACGCCGATCGCCGTCTTTTCCGCCGCCGCCAGGACGCCCCTCGCCAGGACGTCGCATCGGAGAATGCCCCCGAAGATGTTGATCAGGATCGCTTCGACCTTCGGGTCCTCCAGGATGATCTCGAAACCGCGCGTGATCATCTCCTCGCTGGCGCCGCCGCCGACGTCCAGGAAGTTGGCCGGCTCGGCCCCGGCCATTTTGATCACGTCCATGGTCGCCATGGCGAGCCCCGCGCCGTTGACCATGGCGCCGATGTTGCCGTCGAGCCGGATGTAGTTCAGGTTGGACTCCCCGGCCTTACGCTCCAGGGGGTCCTTCTCCGAGGGATCGTCCATGGCGGCCGCATTTTTCCGGCGGAACAGGGCGTTGTCGTCGATGTTCACCTTGGCGTCCACGGCCAGGACCCCCCCCGAGGTCGTCACGACCAGCGGGTTGATCTCCGCAAGGGAGCAGTCCAGCTCGACAAAGGCCCGGTACAGGTTGGCCATGGTTTTGGTCAGTGCCTTCATCGTCTCGGGCGCCGGAAGAGGGTCCAGCCGAAAGGCGAGGTTGCGCCCGCAGAAGGGCATCCACCCGGTCTCGGGCGTCACGGGCTGCTTCAGGACGCGTTCGGGGGTCCCGGCCGCGACCTCCTCGATCTCCATGCCCCCGTCCTGGCTGAAGATCATCACCGGTAGGGCGGACTCACGGTCCACCACCACGGCCAGGTAGAGCTCCCGGGCGATCTGGACGCCCTCCTCCAGGAGCACCCGGTGAACGGTCTTGCCCTCGGGGCCCGTCTGGGGGGTGACCAGGGGGCGGCCCAGGATGGACCTCACGGCCTCCGCGGCCTCCTCCGGGCTTTGTACCACCCGGACCCCGCCTCCCTTGCCCCGTCCGCCGGCGTGGACCTGGGCCTTGACGACCCAGGGCGGTCCCTGGAGCTCTTTTACCGCCGCCGGGGCGTCTTCCCCGCTCTCCACAAGCCGTCCTTCGGGAACGGGGATGTCGAAGGAGCGGAACAAGGTCTTGGCCTGGTGCTCGTGCAGCTTCATGGCGGCTACCCCCGGCTGGGAACACGGGTCATCGCCCGGTTCGTGCTCACGGAAAGTCGATGGTTTCCTTCATCGTGATCGAGGTATGGGAATCAGGACCGGTCTCGCAGACGGCAACCCAGCCTGGATCGGGGCTGCGAGGACCCCCTTATGTCCTGTTTCGAGGCCCGTTGTCAAGGGAGATGTCACGGCTCCGGGGCGGAGGTGCGCCTCTGGGAAGGCGGGAAGACAGGGGACCTACAACCGCTCCGGGTCCAGGATCAGATAGAACTCGCTGCCGTCGCCGGAACGGAAGATGGAGCCCCGGATGGCCCCGGGCCTGGAGCCGACGCCGCCGGCCATCTGGACCTCGTCCTCGTGCCCTAAGGTGATGCGCTCCGCGGGACGGTCCGTGAACAGGACGCGGCGCTCGTCTCCGACGCCCAGGAAAAGCACCCCTTCCCCGCTCGTCTCGCTCAGGCCTTCCAGGGCCTCGTCAGGCACCAGCTGGAACTGCACCCGCTTCCAGTCCGAGGATGTGACGGCGTTCCATGCCGGCTCCAGTCCCTTCCGGGTGCTGAAGAGGCCGGGGGCCGAGTCGGCGAGGGTCAACCAGCCCCGGCCGCGGCCTTTCTCGAGCAGCCCCTTCGGGCTCTTCGAGGACTTGACCACGTGCTGCTCGTCCACGGCGTACATCTTTCCCCCCGCTCGAAAGGCGAAGTAGGTCCAGGTCGCCGCGCCGGGCTTTTCCTCCGGGGCGGGGGGGGGCGGTTCCCCTTCCCGTGGCGACCCCTCCCGGCTCTCGGGCGCCGGTTGCGGTTCCGCCCGGTCCGGCTCCCTCTCTTCTTCACCGGGCTCGGTTTCCATGGGGCGTTCGACGGGCCCCCCGGCCCCGGCGGGGCCTTCGAGGCCCTCGACCTCTGAGCGCAGGGCGTCGATGTCCGACCGAATGGTGTTGATCTCGCCGCGGAGGTACTTCATGCGCTCCTCGAGGCGCGAGAAGGCCTCGTCCATGGCCTGGCGCATCTCCCGAAGCCCGGCGGGCACGCCGCGGACCTCCTCGAGGCCGCCGCTGAGCTCGTCCATGGCGTCCCGGACGCAGGACTGGAGGTCGTTCCGCGGGTCCGGCGGTGGAGCGGGGACGCTCTTCACGGCTTTTTGAAGCGCCCGGACCGAGGCGGGCAGAGAGGCCAGATCCGCCAGGCGTTTCCCCATGCCGGCGAGCGTTTCCTGGAGCTCCGTGTTCGAGGCGGCATGGCCTTGAAGGGTCTTCAGGATCTCGTCGGTCCGGAGGCTCAGCTCGGCGACCGATTCTTGGAGCGGCTTCAGGTCGGGCGGCTCCACGGGCGTCGTCTCCGGGACCTGGGAGGGGTGGTGCGCCGTTTCCGCTTCAGGATGGGGGGGGCGCGGCTGTTCGGTGGCATGAGGAGAGGTTTCCGCAGGCGGTCCCTTCTCGTCGGGGGCGGCGGGCTGCGGCTGTCCGGTCGGGGGAGGGGCCGTTCCCGCGGGCGTCGGGGCCGGTTCCGCGGTGACCCCGGCGGTCGTCTCCTGCTCGGACGGGGCCGGCGCCGGTTCCGCCCGTCTGCCGGCCTGGATCTTCGATCGGAACGCCTTGAACGACTCGATCTCCCTCTGGACCCGCCTCCTGTTGTCGGCGCCCGGGGTTCCCCGGTCCGGCTCCAGGCAGGCCATGCAGTCGATGATCGAGTCGATCGCCGGCAGGGCGTCCTCGTCGGCGGACTCGAGGGAGGCCCGCAGGTAGTCGGCCAGCATGGCAATCATTTTCAGGAGCGGCCGGTAGAGCGGGTTCCCCTCCCGTACGCCCCGGAGGGCGCGGATCTCCGAGGCCAGCCGTTCCACCTTCCCGGGGTCGATTCCGCCCTTCAACGCCTCGGCGGCCTCCTCGAGGGTGTCAAGCGGTGACGTCTTTTTGCGGGCCGGCGCCCGCGGGGCCCCGTCCTCGTCGTCCTCGGCGAAGAGGCTGTCCAGTCTCTGCGTCACGATGTGTTCTATGGAGTCCTCGTTCATGTTTCAGGTGACGCCTTTCTCCGCCTTTCGGGATCGGGGTCTTCCCGCGGGCGGGCCGTTCCGGGCTCGATCAGGCAAGTTGTCCGCCAGTATAGAAAAACCCGGAGAGGATTTCAACCGAAGACCGTACCGGGGACGGCGGAGCCTCCCCGTGGAATCCCTCAATGGTCCGGGCCCGCCATGCTCGCCCGCAGCGCCAGGGCGGTGTGCGACGTCCGGGAAAGGCGCAGGAGATCCTCCGGAGAGCCTTGGGCCACGATGCGCCCGCCCCGGTCGCCTCCCTCCGGCCCCAGGTCGATGATGTGATCCGCCTCCCGGACGACCTCCATGTTGTGCTCGATCACCGCCACCGTGTCGCCCCGGTCCACCAGGGTCTGGAGGACCTTCAGCAGGGGAGCCACATCCGAGACGTGGAGTCCCGTGGTGGGCTCGTCCAGAACGTACAGGACGGTGCGTCCGGCGGAAGGCCGGGCGAGCTCCTGGGCCAGCTTGATGCGCTGGGCCTCACCGCCCGAGAGGGTCGGGCTCGGCTGGCCCAGGCCCAGGTATCCGAGGCCGATGTCGCAGACCGTCTCCACGGCGTGTCGTATGGCGGGCACCGCCTCGAAGAAGGCCAGGGCCTCCTGGAAGGTCATCTCCAGGATCTCGGCCATGTTCTTCCCCTTGTACCGCACGGCCAGGGTCTCGCGGTTGAACCTCGAGCCGCCGCAGGTCTCGCAGCGGACCCACACGTCCGGGAGAAAGCTCATCTCCGTCTTGACGGCGCCGTGCCCCTTGCACACCTCGCAGCGGCCCCCGGAGGTGTTGAAGGAGAAGCGGCCGGGCCCGAAGCCGCGCGCCCGGGCCCGAGGCGTCCGCGCCATGAGGGATCGAATGCGCGAGAGAAACCCCACGTAGGAGGCCGGGATCGATCGGGGGGTCCGCCCGATGGGGCTGTGGTCCACCTCCAGGGCCTGGTCCAGGACCTCCCAACCTTGGATCGCACCAACCGTCCCCCGATCTTCGATGCGGCCGGCCAGGCGGTCCTTCACCCCGCGATACAGCGTCTCGCGGAGGAGGGAGGATTTTCCCGATCCGGAGACCCCGGTGACGCAGATGAGGGTCCCCAGGGGAAAGGACACCTCGAGGTCCTGGAGGTTGTGGGCCCGCGCGCCGACCACCCGGATCGCAGGCCGGTCCCCTGTGGGGCGGAGCCTGGAGGTGATGCGCCGGGTTCGTCCGTTGAACCAGGCGCCGGTGACGCTCTCGGGGACCTTCCGTAGGTCCTCGAGCCTGCCCGAGGCCACGACCCGCCCGCCGGCACGGCCGCCCCCGGGCCCCAGGTCGAGGATGTGATCCGCCGCCCGGATGGTGTCCTCGTCGTGCTCCACGATCAGCACCGAGTTGCCGCGGTCCCGCAGCTGCTTCAGGGCCTCGAGAAGCCTTCCGTTGTCTCGCGCATGGAGGCCGATGGTCGGCTCGTCCAGGATGTAGCAGACGCCGGCCAGGTTGGACCCGAGCTGGGACGTGAGCCGGAGGCGCTGGGCCTCTCCCCCGGACAGGGTGTCGCCGCTTCGGCCCAGGCCGAGGTATCCCAGCCCGAGGCGGATCATGAAGGAGAGCCGGGCGATCAGCTCCGCCAGGACCGGATCGGATATCGGCCGCTCGCTCGGGGAAAAGCGCATCCCCTGGAGAATCTCCAGCGCCCGGTCCGCGGGCCCCCCGGTCACGTCCCAGATGGAGCGCCCCTGGACCTGTACGGCCAGGGACTGGGGACGCAGCCGGCTTCCCCCGCAGGACGGGCAGGTCTCGGCCCGTCCCTCTTTCGTCGACACCCTTCCGACGCCCCGGCACTCGGGGCAGGCACCGTGGGGGGAGTTGAAAGAGAACAACCTGGGGTCGGGCTCCTCCAGCCCGATGCCGCAGGACGGGCAGACCCCTTCCAGGCCGAAGAACTCCTCGCCCCCGTCCTTCGTGAGGAGCAGGAGATGACCGTTTCCCTCGCGGAGCGCCTGCCGGACCGGTTCCGGCGAAACGGGCGAGGTCAGCCGGCCCGTCAGGATCTCGATGGTGTGCTCGTGGTAGCGGCTCAGGGCCATGCCCTCCGTGAGGGCCTGCACCTCTCCGTCGATGCGGGCCTCGGCGAAGCCCCGCTTCAGGGCCCCGGCCAGGACGTCCTTGTGAAAGCCTTTCCGGCCGAACACCCTGGGTGCGAGCACGGCGGCGCCCGTGCCGCCGTATCTTTCCAGGGTCTCCTGCACCAACTCGTCCTCGGTCCGCGTGGTGAACGCCCGGTTGCAGCCCGGGCAGACGGGCCGTCCGAGCTTGCTGAACAGGAGCCTGAGATAGTGATAGATCTCCGTGATGGTGGCCACGGTGGATCGCCTGCCCACGCGCCCCATCTGCTGATCGATGGCCACGGTGGGGGGAAGCCCCCGGACCGTGTCCACGTCCGGCCGCTCCATGACGCCCACGAACTGGCGGACGTACGGCGTCAGGCTCTCCAGGTAGCGCCGTTGACCTTCGGCGAACAGGATGTCGAAGGCCAGGGAGGACTTTCCCGATCCCGAGACCCCTGTGATCACCACCAGGCGGTCGCGGGGGATGGACAGGCTCAGGTTGTCCAGGTTGTGGACCCGCGCGCCGGTCAGCGAGACGGCCGTCGCATAGGAAGAGCCCGCTTCGGCGGCCATGGCTGCGGGCGGAGGCTTCCGTTCTCGGCGAGCCCTGTCCCCCGGGTCGCGCAGGTACCGGCCCGTGTGGGACCCGGGGGTCGCCGCCACCTCCTCAGGCGTTCCCTGCGCCACGATGCGGCCGCCTTCGGCCCCGCCCTCCGGCCCCAGGTCGATGATCCAGTCGCAGGATCTCGCCACGTCCACGTGGTGCTCGACGACCAGGACCGTGTGTCCCCGGTCCACCAGGTCCTGGAGGGCCGACAGGAGGTGCCGGACGTCCTCGAAGTGAAGCCCCGTGGTGGGTTCGTCGAAGACGAAGAGAGCCGGCTTCCCCCGGCCGCTGAGGTGTCGCGAAAGCTTCAGCCGCTGCGCCTCGCCGCCCGAGAGCGTGCTCAAGGGCTGTCCCAGCCGGATGTACCCCAGTCCGGCGCGGACCAGGGGATCGAGGGCCGACACGATCTTCCTCTGATCGGAAAAGGTCTCCAGGGCCTGGTCCACGGTCAGCTCGAGGATGTCGTGGATGGACAACCCCCGGTATTGCACGGAGAGCGTCTCCTCGAGGAAGCGCTTTCCCCTGCACGCCGCGCAGGTGATGAAGACGTCCGAGAGGAACTGCATCTCCACCTTCTCGAACCCCTGGCCCTTGCAGGTCTCGCACCGGCCCCCCGGCACGTTGAAGGAGAAGTGACCCGGGCCGAAACCGCGCTCGACGGCCTCCGGCGTGGAGGCCAGGAGATCGCGTACCGGGGCCAGGGCCTTGGTGTAGGTCAGAGGATTGGCCCGGGGGGTCCGGCCGAGGGGTCGCTGGTCCACCAGGTGAACGTCGTGGAGGCGCTCGAGCCCGTGGAGGGCCCGGAACCGGCCGGGCCGGCCCCGGGGGTCGCCCAGGGCCCGCTTGACCCCCTTGTAGAGGATCTCCTCGGCCAGGGTGGACTTGCCCGAGCCGGACACGCCCGTGAGCCCCACCAGCAGTCCCAGGGGAACGCGCACGTCGATGTCCCGAAGGTTGTTCTCGCCGGCTCCCTCCACGGTGAGCCACCGGTCCCGGACGGGTTTTCTCCGGGTCCGGGGTACGGGGAGGCGAACCCGCCCGGACAGGTATCGACCGGTGGGCGACTCCCCGGAGGTCGAGGGCGCCCCGAAAAAGGTCACCTCTCCCCCGCGCTCCCCGGCGCCCGGGCCCAGGTCCAGCATCAGGTCCCCGTGGGCGATGATCTCGGGGTCGTGCTCCACCACGACGATGGTGTTTCCCTGGTCCCTCAGCCCCTGGAGAATGCGGACGAGGCGGCCGGCGTCCCGGGGGTGGAGCCCCACGCTCGGCTCGTCCAGCACGTAGAGGGTGTTCACGAGGTTGGACCCCAGGGCGGAGGTGAGGGCGACCCGCTGGACCTCCCCTCCGGAGAGGGTCCGCGACTGCCGGTCCAGCGTGAGGTACCCCAGGCCCACCTCCTGCAGGTACCGGATCCGGTGGAGGACCTCGTCGAGGACCAGTCGGCTGGCCTTGTCGTTTGTGGGCATCGAAAGACCGGCGAAGAAGCCCTCGGCCTCGTCCACGCTCAACCCGTACACCTCCCCGATGGTGCGTCCTTCGAGACGGTAGAGGAGCGCCTCCTCCTTGAATCGGGCGCCGCGGCAGTCCGGGCAGATCCGGTAGGTGCGGTAGCGGGAGAGGTAGACCCTGACGTGCATCTTGTAGGTCTTGGTCTCGAGCCGGTCGAAGAAGCCCCGGATCCCGTAGAACGACCCGTCCCCCTCGATCACCGCGGCCCGGTGCGTTTCGGAAAGCCTCTCGAACGGGACGTCCACGGGAATCTTCCTGCGCCTGCAGAAAGCCATGAGGTCCCGGTACTCGCCGCGTCCCTCGTCCTCGCCGCCCCAGGGCTTGACCGCCCCGTCGGCCAGGGAACGCTCCGGGCGGGGGATGATCAGGTCCAGGTCGATGTCGATGACCCGGCCGAAGCCCCGGCAGGTCTCGCAGGCGCCCACCGGGCTGTTGAAGGAGAACAGGTTGGGCGTGGGGGGCGTGTAGGCGATGCGGCAGTCCGCGCAGTCGAGGGTCCTGCTGAAGGAGAGGGTTCGGTCCGGGTCCACATGAAAGTGCGCGCGCCCCTTCCCGAGGCGGAACGCCTGCTCCAGCGAGTCCAGCACCCGGGTCCGGTCGGAGCGGCGCAGGGGGAAGCGGTCCGTTACCACGTGGACCTCCTGCTCTCCCGGTCGAGGGGTCCAGGCCTCCAGGTCCTGCAAGCCCTCGGGCCCGATCACCCGGTGAAATCCCAGCCGGGCGAGGTCCCGCCGCTGCTCATCGACCCCGCCTTCCTCCAGCGAAACCGGGAAGGTGATCAGCACGCGAGACCCCTCGTCGAAGGCCCGGAGTGCCCGCCAGGCGTCCTCCGGTGTTTCGGGGACCACGGGCTTGCCGCACCCGCGGCAGTGGAGCCGCCCCAGCCGGGCGAAGAGCAGCTTCACGTGGTCCGTGACCTCGGTCATGGTGCCCACGGTGGAGCGGGAGGTGCGGACCGGGCTCTTCCGGTCGATGGCGATGGCCGGGGGGATCCGGTCGATCCAGTCCACCCGGGGCCGGTCCATCCGCTCCATGAACTGGCGCGCGTAGGGCGAGAACGTCTCCACGTACCGGCGCTGCCCCTCCGCGTACAGGGTGTCGAAGGCCAGGGAGGACTTCCCGGACCCGCTCACGCCGGTCACCACGGTGATGCGGTGGAGGGGAAGGTCGAGGTCGAGCCCCTTGAGGTTGTGCTGCCGGGCGCCCCGAAGGCGCAGGACCCCGGCTCCCTTGTCCTCGATGCGGCGTTCCGCTTCGAGCGAAGGCGGCGCGGGGCCGCGGGAAGGGGATTTCATCTGGAAAGCTCCATGAAGGTCTGTTCGCCGGGGCCTCGACGCAGAGCCCGATTCGGTGGATCCGTATCCGGGGGCGAGGCCCGGGCGAAGCGGCGAGTCTAGTGGAGGGCGGTCCGGGTGTCAATGGGGGCTTGGGGCGGGAGAAAAGACTTGATTTCGAATGGTCGTCAAGCCCTATACTCGGCCGGGGGGCTTCCATGGGCTCGAGCACGACGGAAAAGAAGGCCGGCAGCGGGAGCCGGACGCGGCTGGAGGCGGAGATGCCCCTGTTCGTCCGGTTCCTGGTCCAGCGCCTGGCCGGAAGCGGCCACGAGGTTTACGTGGTGGGAGGCGCCGTGAGGGACGCCTGCCTGGCGCGGCCCATCCGGGACTGGGATTTGACCACCGGCGCGGACCCGGAAGCCGTTGCCCGGCTGTTTCCCGAGGTCCGCTCGTTTCGGCTGAAGCACGACACGGTCACCCTGGTGGCCGGGCCCGTTTCCTGCGAGGTCACCCCGTTTCGCGGAGGGCGGGGGAGGCGGCGCGCCTTGCGCCTGGATTTGGCCCACCGGGACTTCACCCTGAACGCCATGGCCTACGATCCGCTTCATGGGGAGCTCCTGGACCCGCAGGGGGGACGCGGGGACATCGTTCGGAGGCGCATCCGGGCGGTGGGGCGTCCCGGGGACCGGTTCGCCGAGGATCCCCTCCGGGCATTGCGGGCCGTACGATTTGCGGCGACGCTGGGGTTCGGGGTGGAGGAGGAGACCCTGAGGACCGTCTCCCGGTGGGCGGGCAGGGTCGGCCTGGCCGCGGCCGAGCGGATCCGCGACGAGATCGAGGCCCTCCTCCTCGCCCCGAAACCCTCCGCGGGGCTCCGGCTCATGCGACGAACGGGCCTGATGGCGCAGGTCCTGCCCGAGCTTCTGGAAGGCCATTTGAAGCGGCAGAACGAGCACCACCGCTACACCATTCTGCGCCACGCCCTGGAGACCGTGGACCGGACGGCCCCCGAGCCGCTCCTCCGGTGGGCCGCCCTGCTCCACGACGTGGCCAAGCCCCGGGCGAGAACCAAGGCGGACGGGCGATGGCGGTTCCCGGGGCACGCCGACGCGAGCGCAGACCTGGCGGCGGACGTCATGCAGAGGCTCAGGCTGGAGAGCGGGTTCATTGCCCGGGTGTGCCGGCTCATACGGAACCACATGATCGGGTACCGGCCCGACTGGTCGGACGGGGCCGTCCGGCGGCTGATCCGGCGGGTGGGGCCGGAGGACGTCCTGGCACTCATCGCGTTTCGAAGGGCCGACATCCTCGCCCACGGCCGGCCGGAGCTGCGCGGAGCGCGTCTGGAGGAGCTCGAAAGGCGGGTTCGAGCCGCTCTCGAGGAACCTCCGGTCCTGGGCCCGGGCCGGCTGGCGCTGGACGGACGCGAGGTCATGGAGATCACCGGTCTGGATCCCGGTCCCGAGGTGGGGCGGCTCCTTTCCGGGCTGGTGGAGCGGGTCTTGGACGACCCCTCCCTGAACACCAGGTCCGCCTTGAGGCGGATCGTCCTGGAGCAGTGGGAAAGCGGACGGAAGGAGACGAACCGTGCAGGTGATCATTCGGGGAACCCGGGTACGGGTCGAGACGTCCGGCCGCAGGAGCGGTGACATGCCCCCCCTGGTGCTCCTGCACGGCGCCGGGGGGGACGCATCCCTCTGGGCGGCCCAGGAGGAGCGGTTCCGGGGGGAGGCCCGAGTCCTCCGGGTGGAGCTTCCCGGTCACGGAGAATCGGGCGGCGTCGGAGAGACGACCGTCCCCGCCTATGCCGGCTGGGTCGAGGAGGCGGTTCGTGCCGCTGCGGGGTCGGACCGCTACGTGCTGGCCGGCCACTCCATGGGCGGAGCCGTCGCCCTGCAGATGGCGGTGAACGGGTCCGAAGGCCTGGCGGGCGTCGTGCTCGTCGCCACCGGGGCCCGGCTCGCCGTGGCGCCCGCGGTCTTTCGCTTGATCCGGGAGGAGTTCGAAGGCTTCCTCCAGACCATCGACCGGGCGGCACTGGGTCCCGATGCGCCTCCGGAGGTGAGGGAAGCGGTCGCGTCTGCGCTTCGACGGTGTCCGCCGGAGGTGGTCCACGGGGACTTCACCGCGTGCGACCGTTTCGACGTGCGGGAACGGCTCGGCGATGTCCGGGTCCCGGCCCTGGTGGTCTGCGGCGAGGAGGATCGCCTGGCCCCGCTCAGCCTGTCGGAGTCGCTGGCGACCGGGATCCCGGGGGCCGGGCTTCTCCGGGTGCCCGGTGCGGGGCACCTGGTGATGCTGGAGCGTCCCGCGGAGGTGAACGAGGGGATGGCGGCGTTCCTCCATGAAACGGGTTTTCTGACGTCGCCCGTGCAGTAACGGATTCAAAGGACCATGACCGGCGTCCGGTCACCTCCGCCGATCATCGACTCTCTATCCGGGGTCCGGAGGCGGAAGGGGCCCCGGGCAGGAGAAGCGCTCCAGGTAGGGAAGCGAGCAGCAGGTCTCCTGGAACCGCGGGGTGAGCCCGAGCCGTCGCGCTTCGAGAACGGCCTCCTCGGACCAGACCGCCATTCGCGTGACGCCGGCCCGCAGCGCCAGGATCTCCATGGCCGTTCCCGCTCGGTTCCTCGGCCGCTCGCAGCCCAGGCTGAGCGGCACCTCGGGCAGGAGGGTGCGCGCACGGGCGATCAGGCGGGCCACCTCCAGCGGCGTGGGGGAGGGGGACGAGGCCATGGGCGTTCCGGGAAGCGGGGTCAGGACCACGATCACCAGGACGGCGGGTTCATAGGCCCGGAGGGTCTCCAGGGCCCGATCCTCGCCCCGCAGGCGGCCGTGGTACAGGCCCGCCACGATGTGCGGGGCCAGCGGCGGGCCGTGCGCCGCCAGGGCGTCCAGGGACCCGAGCACGGCGTCGAGGGCGGGCAGGTGGTAGATGCGGCGGGCCGTCTCGTCGTCTCCCATGACGTCGATCAGAGCCTGCCGGACCCCCGCATCCCGGAGGAGCCCGGCCGTCTCTGCGTCCGGAAACCCTGCGTGGGCGGTCAGGAACAGGCGGGTGTCCCGGGCGACGCGGGCGATGGCGGGAGCGAACCGCTCCCAGGGGAGCCGCCCGTTTGCGTCGGCCCCGCCGCTGATGAGGATGCCGTGGGCCCCCCGGCCGGCCAGCCGCCGGGCCTTTTCGATCCACGCAGCGGGGCTGTCGGCGGGGATCATGGGATCGAGCAGCTTCCCGCGGCAGTGATCGCACTGAAGGGTGCAGGAGCGGCCCGTGATGGACACGGCCGGGTATCGACCCCGGCGGTCGCCGCAGCGGATCATGCCGGGGAGGTAGAAGGTGATCTCGTTCCCGTGTCGCTCCCGGGCCGTGTCCCAGGCCTTCTGAAACAGGGCGCTGTCCTCGGGGCCCGCCGGGCGGAGATCCGGGTGCTCGCGGCCCCGGCGTTTTTCTGGGTTCTCGAAGCGGATGAGAGGTCCCTCGACTGGATCATCGGAGGTGGACGGCCGGGCCTTCCGGGTCTATACTCACAGCTCCCTTCATGACGCCGACGCCAAGGAGGATAGAGAAATGGGGATCAAAAATCAAGCGGTCCGAGCGATCGGTCCGGCCGTCCTGGCGTGCCTGCTCCTTGCTGCGTCCTGTGCCGGGGTTCAGGACGTCCGGGTCTCCTACCGTCTTCCCGAGCCCGGGAGCGCCCTCGACGGAGGAACGGTGTTCATCGACTTCCAGGACGACCGCGAGGATCGGGACATCCTCACGCCCGCCGCGCGGGAAGAGTACAGGTACCATTCCGGAAACGTGGCCCTCTTCGTCTCCCGGGGCGAGGGGGAGCCTTCCGCGGAGGGGCTGAAGAACGTCCCGGCGCTGTTTCGCGATGTAATCTCCATGCGGATACGCCGTCTGGGCGGGGAGGTCGTCTCCCTCGAGCGCCAGGCGGAGGCGACGCTGGTCATCGCCCTGGAGGCGTTCAGGCTCGACCTCGAGGATCGCACGTGGAAGGGGCGGATGGCCTACGAGCTGCGCGTGAAACGGGAGGGCCGCGTCCGCGCCAGGCAGGATGTGGCGGGGGAGGCGGAGCGCGTCAAGATCATCGGCCTCGAGCAGGCCGATCAGCTCATGGGAGAGCTCTTCACCGACGTCGTGAACCGCCCGGACCTGGGAGCGCTGTTTCGGAAGGCCGGTCTCCGGTAGCCGAAAAAGACGGCTCGCCGGTGGGGGCAAAAGGGATGCAGGCCCGATGCAGGCGGTATACATCGTTCCCGGGCTGTGCTATGGTCCTCCGCCAACCCCTTCCTGCAGTACTGAAAAGAAATGCGGAACGAACCCGCTGCCTTCCAAGGAGAAGCGGAGCTTGGAGACGAAGAGCGCAAACCGGCGCGCGGACGCCGAAAAACACGGCTTCACCGGCTGGCTGAAGCTGAGGTTTCTCCAGCGTCCCAGGGAGGAGGAGAGCCCCGTCGACGGGGAGTTCCTGCGGGAGCTGTCGGACCTCCGGAAGGTGGGCCGCTACGAGATCGTCGGCAAGCTCGGCCAGGGCAGCATGGGCGTGGTTTACCTGGGCAAGGATCCCTACATCAACCGGTACGTGGGCATCAAGATCTCCCGCCCGCCCGCCGGCCTGGTCGAGGAAAAGGCCAACAAGTACAGGGAGCGGTTCTTCATCGAGGCCCAGTCCGCCGGGAGGCTCATGCACCCGAACATCGTGGCCATCTACGATGCCGGCATGCACGAGGAGTTCTGCTACATCACCATGGAGTACATCGACGGCCCCACGCTGCAGGCCTTCTGCCGCCAGGATGCGCTGCTGCCCTTCAGCAGGGTGGTCGAGATCCTCTTCGCGGCCTGCCAGGCCATCGACTACGCCCACAAGAAAGGCGTGATCCACCGCGACATCAAGCCGTCCAACATCATGCTCAACAAGGCCGAGTCCGTTCGGATCACGGACTTCGGCATCGCGCAGATCAAGACGGACCAGACGGCCTCCGAGGGGATCATCGGCTCCCCGAGCTACATGTCGCCGGAGCAGGTCCGCGAGCAGCCGGTCGAGGAAAGGAGCGACATCTTCAGCCTGGGATGCGTCCTCTACGAGCTGCTCTGCGGGGAAAAGGCATTTTCCGGGGACAACGAGTACGCCGTCATGTACAGGATCGCCAACGAGGACCACGAGCCGGTCCGCCGGATCCGGGCCGACGTGCCCGAGGTCCTCGCCCGGATCACGAAGAAAGCCCTGGAAAAGGACCCCAACCGGCGCTATCAGACCTGCGCCGACTTCGCCTACGATCTGCGGGTGGCGCTCAGGGGGCTCAAGGGGACGGGGAAGACGGCCAAGGTCAAGGCGGAGGACGTCGTGGACTACGTCCACAGCGTCCCCTTCTTCGAGGGCTTCGAACGCGACCACGTGAAGCAGATCCTCCAGGCGAGCAGCATCATCAAGTTTCCCAAGGGCCGCGTCATGGTCGCCGAGGGGGAGATCGACGACGCCTTTTTCATCATTCTCAGCGGCAGGGCCGCCGTGCAGAAGAGCGCCAGAACCATCGCCGTGATCGGGAGAGGCGAGTGCTTCGGCGAGATGTCCTACCTCAGCGGAGAGGCGAGGGCGGCCACGGTCAGGGCGGACACGGACTGCATCCTCATGAAGATCAGCGCCACGCTCCTGGACAAGTCGCCGGAGTCCATTCAGCTCATCTTCCTGAAGAACTTCGCCATGACCCTCATGAGGCGCCTCTCGCACAGCCTGAAGCAGGTCGAGTGACCCCGGTTTCCTCGAATGAACATCGACACCCCGGCATCTGAGAAGAAGGGACCGGAGGGAAACGTCTTCGTCGTCAGCCTGGGGTGCGCGAAGAACCTCGTGGACAGCGAGCAGATGCTGGGTCTGCTCCAGGCGGCCGGGTATCGACCCGTCGAGCGCCTGGACGAGGCCGGGACGGTGGTGATCAACACCTGCGGCTTCATCCAGTACGCCGTGGAGGAGGCCGTCGAGACCATCCTGGAGATGGTGGAGCGGAAGAACGCGGGAAGGCTGGACCGCGTCTTCGCGGTCGGCTGCTTCGTTCAGCGCTACGGGTACAAGCTTCGACGCGGGATCCCGGAGGTCGACGGCTGGGCCGGAACGGGGGAGATCCACCGAATCGCCGAGCTGCTGGCCGGCTCCCCGGGAGGCCCTCCTCCCTTCCTGATCGGCCGTCCGGGCTTTCTGCCGGGACCCGACACGCCCCGGCTGGTGAGCGGCGCCCGGTTCAGCACCTACCTGAAGATCGCCGACGGCTGCGCCCACCGCTGCTCCTTCTGCATGATCCCCTCCCTCCGGGGCCCGCTGAGAAGCCGGTCCCTGAGTTCCCTGGTGGAGGAGGCACGGGCGCTGGCCGGGCAGGGGGCGGTGGAGCTGAACCTGGTGGCGCAGGACACCACGGCCTATGGAACCGACCGGGAGGAGGGGCGCGGGCTCGAGGACCTCCTGGAGGCCCTGCTCGAGGTGGGAGGGCTCCGGTGGATTCGTCTCCTTTACGCCCATCCCTCCGGGGTCGGGGACCGGCTCCTGGACCTCGTGGCGTCGGAGGCGAGGATCTGCCCCTACCTGGACATCCCGCTTCAACACGTGAACCCGGACGTCCTCCGGGCCATGGACCGGTCGGGGGAGGGTGGGGAGACGGCCTGGGAGCTGCTGGACCGGATCCGTTCCCGAAGCCGGAGGATCCACCTGCGGACCACGCTCATGACGGGGTTCCCCGGCGAGACCGAGGAGGCGTTCGAGGAGCTGTGCGCCTTCGTGGCGGCCGCGGACCTGGACCACATGGGCGCGTTCGCGTTCTCCGCGGAGGCCGGAATCCCGGCGTCCCGGTTTTCCGATCCCGTGCCCCGGGAGACGGCTGAGCGCAGGCGGGAACGCCTCATGCGGATCCAGTCCGGCGTGTCGCTTCGAAGGAACCGAACCTTGGTGGGCCGGATCGAACCGGTCCTGGTGGAGGGTCCGTGCCCGGAGACGGAGCTGCTCCTGGTCGGACGGACCGCGGGCATGGCCCCGGAGGTGGACGGCCGGGTCCTCATCAACCGGGGGCGGGCCCGGGCGGGGCGCATCCTGCCCGTGCGATTGACCGAGGCCCATCCCTACGACCTGGTGGGGGAGGTGGTGGAGGAAGATCGCGATGGTTGAGGCCCGGCCGGCCGGTCACTCGAGTCGGACAGTTTTGCTTTGACAGGCCGGGTGTTTGAACATAGATTGGATCTTCTCCCACAGGGTTCCGGACATGAGCCGGGAAAGGATCCCCGGAGCCGAGAGTGCTCCGGACAACCTCGGGTGCCCGTTTTGCGCGTCTTGACAGAATCCCAGAGCGATGATGCGGTCGCGGAGCCGGCGGAAGCCGCCCCCGCGTCCCGCTTCGACGCGGACCTCGCGAAGATCAACCAGGCCCTGGAGGAGCTGCTGACCAGCCGGGTTCCCCTGGTCGCGGAGATCGCGAGATACTCGGTCCTGGGCGAGGGAAAGCGGCTGCGACCTCTCCTGTTCGTGCTCTCGGCCCGCGCGTGCGGCGAGGCAGGCGCGGAGCTCTACCGCCTCTCCGTCATCTTCGAGACGATCCACGCGGCCAGCCTCCTCCACGACGACGTCCTTGACAACGCGGAGGTTCGTCGAAAGAAGCCTTCGTCCGCAAGGGTCTGGGGGAATCACGCCGCCGTGCTCGGCGGGGACTTTCTCTACTCCAAGGCCTTCGGCCCCGCCGTGGCCTTCGGCAACCGGCGTATCCTGGGGATCCTCACCGACACCTCCGTCCGCATGGCCGAGGGGCAGATGCTGGAGCTGGCCCACACCGACGACTGGGACCTGCCCCGGGACACCTACATGGAGATCATCAAGGCCAAGACGGCCGTCCTGATGTCCGCGGCCTGCGCTTGCGGTGCCGCCGCGGCCGGGGCGGGCGAACGGGAGATCGACGTCCTGGCCCGGTTCGGGCTGGACCTTGGGGTCGCCTTTCAGATGATCGACGATCTCCTGGACTACACCGGCGCCGAGGAGGTGTTCGGAAAGCCCGTGGGCAAGGACCTGAGGGAAGGCAAGATCACCCTGCCCCTGATCCTGACCCTCGCCGACATGGACCCCGAAGAGGCGAAGGCCCTCAGGGACCGGTTCGCTGCCGGGGAGGCCCGGGAGGAGGAGTACGACCGGCTGGTAGGGCGGGTGCGGGAGGCCCCGGGGCTCCAGCGGATCCGCGCCGAGGCCGGGTCCCTGGCGGAACGGGCCGACCGGTCCCTGGAGCCCCTGGCGGACGGGCCGGCCAAGCGGGACCTGATCCACCTGAACCGCCGGCTCCTCGCGCGCAGCTTCTAGCCTCTTCCCCTTTGTTCGCTGACCCCATTTGATCGCGAATCACGAGCCACGGACACGGCCCTCCCCCTACTTGCCGAACGGGCAGACCGGGTAGCGGCAGGTCTCGCAGGTCAGGCAGAGTCCGCCGTGGGCCATGGCCGCCAGATCCTCCCGGGTGATCCGCTCGCCGGCCAGAACCCGCGGGAGGAGGAGATCCAGGACCGTGGCCCGGTAGAAGAGCACGCAGGCCGGCACGCCGAGGATGGGGACGTTCCCGACGCGGCCGCACAGGAACATGGCGCCGGGGAGGACCGGCGTACCGTAGACCAGGTCCGTTCCTCCGGCGTCGGCGATGCCGAGCCGGCTCACGTCGTCCGGGTCCACGCTCATGCCTCCGGCCACGATGACCAGCCCGGCCCCGCGTTCCAGGTGGCTTCGGATCGCCTCCGAAATCCGATCGCGGTCGTCGGGGACGAACCGGATCCCCAGGAGCCGGCATCCGAACGCCGCGGTCTTCTGCTTGAGGATGGGGGCGAACTTGTCCTCGATTCGCCCGGTGTACACCTCGTTTCCCGTGATGACCATGCCCACGTCGGGGCTGGCCGTCTCCAGGACCGAAAACACGCCGCCGCACCCGCGCGCGACGGCGGACGCGCGCTCCACGTTCCCGGAATCGATGATCAGGGGGATGGCGCGCGTGGCGGCCACCACGTCGCCTTCCTCGACCAGCGTGTTCGAGTGCCTCGAGGCGCAGGTGACGTCGGGCACGAGATTGAACGCGATCAGGGCCTCCACGTTCACCTTGAGGAGCCCCGGCTGGGCCGCCAGGAGGGCGATCTTCCCCTCCGCCGGCCGCTCGTCGAACCGGATCCCCGGGCCGGCGAGGGCCTCTGCGAGGCGCAGGGCCGCCTCGTCCTCGTGCATCTCGCCGTCGGCGATCTCCAGGACGTAGAGGTGCTCCTTGCCGAGCCGCTTCAGGTGCTCCACATCCTCGGACCGGATGACCTGCCCCTTCTTGAAGGCCGGTCCCTTGAACTGCCCCGGTCGGATCTCGGTGATGTCGTGGGCGAGAACCTTTCCCACGGCCTCGTCCACGCCGATCACGGAAGCGGAGGTTTTGTGTTTCGAAGGCATGGGGTCTCTCGTTTCCCGTCGTGAGGGCCCGTCACGCGCCCGGAAGGTCGTTTCCGGGTGATCGCCGCTAGACGCGCACGGCCATCAGATCGCGCGCGAGGACCAGTTCCCCTCTGTACGCCTTTCGGCATCCGGCCGCGATGTCCACGGCCAGCACCTCGGGATAGAAGTGGACCAGCAGGAGCTTCCCGGGCTCGGCCGCCGCGGCCGCCTCTCCCGCCCGCTCCGGGCTCAGGTGGCGGTCCCCCTGCATCCCCTCCGGAAAGGAGCACTCCAGTATAAGGAGATCGCACCCTTTTGCAAGGTCAATCAGCCCGGCGCCGGGACCCGTGTCTCCGGAGTAGACCACGGTACGCCCGCCGGGCGTCTCGATGCGGTAGGCCAGGCTCTGCTCCGTGTGGGGCACGGGCCGGGTGAGGACGGTGAGGTTCCCGAGGGGCCGGGGACCTTCCTGATCCAGGGGCCATTCCATGAGCGTCATCAGGTCGCGGGGGATGTCGATCCACCGGCCGTAGGCCTGCTTCAGGGCCTCCATGAAGGAGCGAAGCCCTTCCGGGCCCGCGATCCGGAACGGGGTCCTGGCGGCCAGCACCGGGGGGTGCCGCGTGGCGAAGAGAAAGTGGATCAGGTCGGCGGTGTGGTCGGGGTGGAAATGGGAGACGAGCACCTGGTCCACCGCACTGTGGTGGATCCCGGCGCGGGCGAGCTGCCGGAGGGTGCCCGGTCCGGGATCGATGAGGGTGATTTCCCCCCGGCATCGTAGGATCAATGCGGGGCAGGCCCGGTGCGCCGAGGGCTGGCCGGTGCCCGAGCCGAGGACGACAATGTGAGGTTCCAGAGGATGCATGATCGGACCTTCCCGAAGGCACGACGGTGTCATGGTCGCGCATGTCCATGGTTCTGAATAACGGGCCTCGGTTTCGAGGCGCTCCGGTTCCAAGTTGGCCTTGAGTTCCAAATGGTTAGCATGGAAAAGCCCCATCCCGCCTCGGGTGAGATGGGTCGCCCGATGCCCGGGTGAGGCCGGGCTTTTTCCTGTTCCTTTTTGCTTGACAGTCCCCGGAATTTCGATATAAAGGGGCTTGTTCCAAATTGCACAATATAATAAACGGTTATCAAATAAAGGATTTTCGGCGCCAAAGCGCCATCACCACGACTTTCAATGAGGAGGACTGTCCATGTCGAAGCTTGTTCCCCCGCACGGAAAAGAAGAAAAGTTGATGCCTCTCCTGCTCGAGGGCGATGCCCTCAAGGCGGAGGAGGAAAAGGCAAAATCGCTCAAGCAGCTGACCTCCACGTCCCGTGAGACGTCGGACCTCATCATGCTGGGCATCGGCGCGTTCACGCCGCTGACCGGGTTCATGGGCAAGGCGGACTGGCAGGGCGTCTGCGACAAGTACCTCATGGCGGACGGCACGTTCTGGCCGATCCCCATCACCTTCTCCACGGACGACGAGGACGTGAAGGAGGGGGACGAGGTGGCCCTGAAGGACACGGACACCGGGACCATCATCGCCACCATGCAGGTGACCGAGAAGTACAACGTCGACAAGGAGCACGAGTGCAAGCAGGTGTTCGGCACCACGGACCTCGAGCACCCGGGGGTGGAAAAGGTGATGGGCCAGGCCAAGTACAACCTGGCCGGACCGGTGAAGGTCATCAGCGAGAGCTTTTACCCCGAGCAGTTCAAGGAAATCTACCACCGCCCCGCCGAGTCCCGCAAGATCTTCGACGACAAGGGGTGGAGCCGGGTGGCGGCCCTCCAGCTCCGCAACCCCATGCACCGCTCGCACGAGTTCCTGGCCAAGATCGCCGTGGAGGTCATGGACGGCGTCTACATCCATCAGCTCGTGGGCAAGCTGAAGCCGGGCGACATTCCGGCGGACGTGCGCGTCCGGGCCATTCAGGCCCTGGTGGACAACTACTTCGTGAAGGACACCGTGGTCCAGGGGGGCTACCCCATGGAGATGCGGTACGCCGGCCCGCGGGAGGCCCTGCTCCACGCCACCTTCCGGCAGAACTACGGATGCAGCCACATGATCATCGGCCGGGACCATGCCGGCGTGGGCGACTACTACGGCCCCTTCGACGCCCAGAAGATCTTCGAGGAGATCCCCGAGGGCGCGCTCAAGTGCAAGAACCTCAACATCGACTGGACCTTCCACTGCTACAAGTGCATGGGCATGGCCTCCATGAAGACCTGCCCCCACGGCAAGGAAGACCGCCTCCTCCTGTCCGGGACCCTGGTGCGCAAGACCCTGTCCGAGGGCGGAGATCTCCCCAAGGAGTTCTCCCATCCCGAGGTCGTGGCCATTCTTCAGGAGTACTACCAGAACCTGGACGAGAAGGTGGAAGTCAAGCTCCACGGCGCCGCAACCGGCGACGCGGACAAGAAGTAGCTTTACAGCCATTCAAAAGCGGAGGCCCCTCCAGCTCCAGGGAGGGGCCTCTCCACCGTTGATCCCGAGCGTTCGAAGAAAGGAGGTGTCGATCGAGCCGTACCACCCATCATTGCAAGACTCGAGGAAGTATCCAAACTGAAATCTCAGGAGGTGTTCAAATGCCAAGCTATGTGATTACCGAAAAATGCGACGGTTGCAAGGGGCAGGACAAGACGGCCTGCATGTACATCTGCCCCAACGACCTCATGGTGCTGGACAAGGAAAAGATGAAGGCCTACAACCGTGACCCCCAGATGTGCTGGGAGTGCATGTGCTGCGTCAAGATCTGCCCGCAGCAGGCCATGGACGTCCGCGGCTACGCCGACTTCGTGCCCATGGGCGCCAGCGCCACGCCGCTGAGAGGGTCCGAGGACATCATGTGGACGGTCAAGTTCCGGGACGGGGCCGTCAAGCGGTTCAAGTTCCCCATCCGGACGACTCCGGAAGGCGCCGCGGATCCCCTGGGCGGTTACGCGACCCACGACGACCTCAATAACGAAGCCCTGGCCACCGAGCCCGAGTCCCTCGGCATGGACGCGGTTCCCACGAGATAAGAAGGAGGATTGAATTATGGCAAACTTTGAGACGGTAGAAGTCAGCACCGACCTCCTGATTCTGGGTGGAGGGTTCTCCGGTTGTGGTGCGGCGACGGAAGCGGCCTACTGGGCCAAGAAGAACAACCTGAAGGTCACGCTCGTGGACAAGGCGGCCCTGGACCGCAGCGGCGCCGTGGCCATGGGCCTTTCCGCCATTAACCAGTACGTGGGCATCGGCGACGGTGACAACACCGCCGAGGAGTATGTCCAGTACGTGCGCCAGGACCTCATGGGCATCTCCCGCGAGGACCTGGTCTACAACATCGCCCGTCACGTGGACGGCACCGTCCACATGTTCGAGAAATGGGGCCTCAAGATCTGGAAGGACGAGGAAGGCAAGTATGTCCACGAGGGTCGCTGGCAGCTCATGATCAACGGCGAGTCCTACAAGATTCTCGTCGCCGAGGCCGCCAAGAACGCCATGGCCGACTGCGGCGGCGAGATCTACGAGCGCGTCTTCATCGTGGATCCCCTGATGGACGGCGACAAGTGCGTGGGCGCGGTCGGCTTCAGCACCCGCGAGAACCAGTTCTACGTGTTCAAGGCCAAGGCCGTGATCGTGGGCCTGGGCGGCGCCGTGCACGTGTTCCGGCCCCGGTCCGTGGGTGAGGGCTTCGGCCGCTCCTGGTATCCTCCGTTCAACTCCGGCTCCAGCGCCTACTTCACCATCCAGGCCGGCGCCGAGATGACCTGCCAGGAAGTGCGCTTCATCCCGGTCCGCTTCAAGGACGCGTACGGTCCGGTGGGCGCCTGGTTCCTGCTCTTCAAGTCCCGCGCCATCAGCGCCGAGGGCGGCGAGTACATGGTGGTCCGCAAGGAAGAGCTGAACAACTGGGCTCCCTACGGTCTGGCCAAGCCGATCCCGGCCAACCTGCGGAACTACCTGGGCATGCTGGACGTGGACGCCGGTCTGGGACCCCTGTACATGGAGACCCACGAGGCCATTCAGAAGCTGGCCGACCAGTACAAGGACGATCCCAAGGCCTTCAAGAAGAAGATGAAGGAGCTCGAGAGCGAGGCGTGGGAAGACTTCCTGGACATGACCATCTCCCAGGCCATTCTCTGGGCGTCCATGAACGTCTACCCCGAGCAGAAGCACTCCGAGATCGCGGCCTGTGAGCCCTACTTCATCGGCTCCCACTCCGGTGCCAGCGGCGCCTGGGTGAGCGGTCCCGAGGACCTCGACACCCCCTACAAGTGGGGATACGCCAACATGACCACGGTGAACGGACTCTTCGCCATCGGCGACGCCTCCGGCGCCTCCAGCCACAAGTTCTCCTCCGGTTCCCACACCGAGGGGCGGATCGCCGGCAAGGCCGCTGTGAAGTACATCGTCGAGAAGGGCGCCGAGCCCAACGTGGACATGGGCAAGGTGGAAGAGCTCAAGGCCAAGATCCTGAAGCCGCTCGACCTGGTCGAGCAGCACAAGGACGAGCTCACCGACGTCGAGGTGAACACCAACTACATCATGCCGAGGCAGTTCCTGCACCGCCTGCAGAAGATCATGGACGAGTACGCCGGCGGCGTGAGCTCGGCCTTCAAGACCTCCAAGGCCCTGCTCGAGCGCGGCCTCGAGCTGATGGAGTACCTCCAGGAAGACTCGGACAAGCAGGGAGCCCGGGACCTCCACGAGCTCACCAGGGCCTGGGAGAACTACCAGAGGATGTGGATCGCCGAGTCGCACCTCCGGACGATGCTGTTCCGGGAAGAGACCCGGTGGCCCGGCTACTACTTCCGCTCCGATACGCCCAAGATGGACGAGGAGAACTGGCACTGCTTCGCCAACTGCAAGTACGATGCAGCTTCCGGTGAGTGGGAGATGCTGAAGAGGGACGTCTGGAACATGCCGGGCGTCTAAGCCCCGCGCGGACAGACCGTCTGTCTTCGGCAGTTGAGCAACGGCCCCGGCCGTCCCTCGCGGGACGGCCGGGGTTTTTTTCGGGGCGGCTCCCCGCCGCTTCCGGGAACCGGAACCATCCGGAATGCGGGCGCTCGGCCGCCCGCGGAAGCCGCACTGGAGCCGGGGCTTGCAGGGCCCCTAAGTGGCATTGCTGCTGGAGGATTTTCAGCAGTTTTTGTTTGCAATCCCGATTCACTTTTTGTATATAGAGCCAACCCTGAACCGGGTGCCCATCCCCTCGTGTGCCGAGCGGACCGGCGATGGTATGAGAGAAAGCGGCCTCGACGAGGGGGCCGTTTCCTGGATATTCCAATTAGCCTTAGGAGGATGAGCATGGCAAACAACGAGACCCAGAGTATCCTGGTGGTCGGTGGCGGAATGAGTGGGATGACCGCCGCGATTGAAGCGGCCGAGGCGGGCTACGATGTCTACATCGTGGAGAAGAACCCCTACCTCGGAGGGCGCGTGGCCCAGCTTCACCACTACTTCCCGAAGCTCTGTCCCCCGTACTGTGGTTTGGAGATCAACTTCCGGCGCATCAAGAACAACCCGAAGATCCGTTTCTTCACGCTCGCGGAGCTGGACAAGGTCTCCGGCGGAGAAGGGAACTTCGACGTGACCATCAAGCTGAACCCGCGGTTCGTAAACGAAAGCTGCACGGCCTGCGGGAAGTGCGCCGAGGCCACCACCATGGAGATCGACAACCCCTTCAACTACGGCATGGACAAGATGAAGGCGGCTTACCTCCCCCACGAGCTGGCCTTCCCCATGCGCTACGTGATCGATCCCGCGCTGGCCAAGAGCGATGAGGCCCGGAAGGTGAAGGAGGCCTGCCCCTACGACGCCGTGGACCTGGACATGGGCGTTCAGACCGTGGATTTGAAAGTGGGTTCGATCGTGTGGGCGAGCGGCTGGAAACCTTACGACGCCAACAAGCTGGACACCTACGGTTTCGGCGTCTTCCCCGACGTGATCACCAACGTGATGATGGAAAGGCTCGCCTCCTACTCCGGGCCCACCGGCGGCGCGATCCTGCGTCCCTCCAACGGCGAGGCGCCCAAGAACGTAGCCTTCGTGCAGTGCGCCGGCTCCCGGGACGAGAACCATCTGCCCTTCTGCTCCGGCATCTGCTGTCTCGCCTCCATGAAGCAGGCCACCTACGTTCGGGAGCAGTACCCGGACGCGAAGATCACCATC
Source organism: uncultured Desulfobacterales bacterium (assembly GCA_964454455.1). Lineage (GTDB taxonomy): Bacteria > Desulfobacterota > DSM-4660 > Desulfatiglandales > HGW-15 > JAIPEI01. The sequence continues at coordinate 36,578 of CAYVVQ010000015.1, forward strand.
TTCTTCATCGACATTCGGGCCACCGACCGCCTCGAGGACTTCTACCGGAAGGTGAAGGAGGACGAGAACATCGAGTTCTTCAAGGGCAAGGTGGCCAAGGTCACCCAGGACGAATCGGGCCAGGGACTGGTGCTTCGAGTGGAGAACACCGCCACGGAAGAACTGAAAGAGATCCCCGCGGATCTGGTTGTGCTGGCCACGGGCATGGAGCCCAACACGGCCGACGCCCCTCTCCCCGTCGAGGTCCCCTACGACGACTACGGGTTCGTGGCCTCCCAGAACGCCGCCCCCGGCGTGTACGCCGCAGGCTGCTCGCGGACCCCTATTTCGGTCTCTGAAGCGGTCCAGGACGGGACGGCGGCGGCCCTGAAGGCCATTCAATCCATCGCGAGGAGGTAAGCTCAATGGAAGACAAAAAGGTTGGAGTCTACATCTGCACCGGATGCGGCATCGGCGATGCCTTGGACATAGAGAAGCTCGGCGAGGACGGGACCGAGGATCACACCCCCGCCGTCTGCAAGAACCATCAGGCCCTCTGCTCCAAGGAAGGCGCGGACCTCATCAAGCAGGACATCGAGAGCGAGGGCATCAACACGGTCGTGGTGGCGGCCTGCTCTCCCCGCGTGATGTACGACGTCTTCGACTTTCCCGGGTGCATCGTGGACCGCGTCAACTTGAGGGAGCAGGTGGTCTGGTGCCACCCGCCCCAGGACGAAGACACCCAGATGATGGCCGAGGACTACCTGCGGATGTCCCTGGCCAAGGTCGAGGAGATGGGCCTGCCCGAGGCCTACAAGCCCGAGGAGGAGATGTACCGGGACATCCTCGTGGTGGGAGGCGGCATCTCCGGCATGACCGCGGCCCTCGAGACGGCCAAGGCCGGGTTCAACGCGGTCCTGGTGGAGAAGGAGCCCGAGCTGGGTGGTTTTCAGAGGAAGGTCGATCTGATCGCGGCCTCTCCGTACAAGGATATCAAGGACAACGACCTGAAGCAGCTCATCGACGCGGTCAACGGCAACGACAAGATCACCGTCTACACCGGCGCCGTCGTGGAGAAGATCGAGGGCGGTCCCGGGGTGTTCAAGGCTACCGTGAAGCAGAACGGCACCGGCAAGGAGCACGGGATCGGCGCCATCGTGAACGCCGCCGGCTGGGTTCCCTACGACCCGCAGAAGCTCGACGAGAAGCTCGGGTATGGGAAGTCTCCGAACGTGATCACCAACATGCAGTTCGAAGAAAACAGCTCCGGCGGAAAGGTGACGCGTCCCGGAGACGGCAAAGCGGTCAAGAGCGCAGCCTTTCTCCAGTGCGCCGGCCAGCGGGACCCGAACCACCTTCCCTACTGCTCCTCGGTCTGCTGCACCACGGCCCTGAAGCAGGCCCTGGTGATCAAGAAGCAGGACCCGGACGCAAACGTGTTCGTGGTCTACAAGGAGCTTCGCACCCCCGGGCAGGCCGAGGATCTCTACCGGAAGGCCCAGGAGGAAGGCGTCATCTTCATCCGCTGCCAGGACCCCGAGGTCAAGGCGGAGGGCGACAGCGTCACGGTCGAGGCGGAGGACGAGCTCCTGGGCGAGACCGTCACCCTGGACAATCTCGACTTGGTGGTACTGGCTACGGGCATGGTCCCGGTGAGCTCTTTCGGCCGGGACGTGGCCAAGGAGGAGGTGGAGGAGAGCGAGGGGGAGGGGCTGGAGGACGTGCCCCTGGACGTGATCCGGCGGTCCAACATCCTGAACCTGACCTACCGGCAGGGCCCGGAGCTGCCCGCCCTGAGCAACGAGTTTCCCGACTCCCACTTCATCTGCTTCCCGTATGAAACCCGGCGCACGGGCATCTACGCGGCCGGTTGCATCCGCAGGCCCATGGGCAGAGGCGTCGCCGTGGAGGACGCTGCGGGGGCCGCCATGAAGGCGATTCAGAGCGTCGAGCTGACCTACCAGGGCTCCGCTGTTCACCCGCGCGCCGGGGACTTCAGCTTTCCGGAGTTCGCCATGCAGCGCTGCACCCAGTGCAAGCGCTGCACCGTGGAGTGCCCCTTCGGCGCCATCAACGAGGACGAGAAGGCGAACCCGCTGCCCCAGCCCACGCGCTGCCGTCGCTGCGGCGTCTGCATGGGGGCCTGCCCGGAGCGGATCATCTCCTTCAAGAACTACTCGGTGCGCATGATCGGCAACATGATCAAGGCGATCCAGGTTCCGGAGGAGGACGAGGAGAAGCCGCGGATCCTGGTGCTGGCCTGCGAGAACGACGCCTATCCCGCCCTCGATATGCTCGGGTTGCGCCGTATCAACTACAACCCGTGGGTGCGGGTCATTCCACTTCGCTGTCTCGGCTCCATGAACCTGGTGTGGATCGCCGATACGCTCTCCAAGGGCATTGACGGTGTGCTGCTGCTCGGATGCAGAAGCGGTGACGACTACCAGTGCCACTTCATCAAGGGAAGTGAGCTGAGCCAGATCCGGCTGAGCAAGGTGTCCGAGACCCTCAACCGGCTGGCCCTCGAGTCGGAACGGGTGCACTTCGACACGGTGTCCATCATCGACTACAAGCACCTTCCCGAGATGTTCGAGAAGTTCATGGAGACGATGGAGGAGGTGGGCCCCAACCCCTTCAAGGGCTGGTAAGACCGTTCCCGGCGTTTGCCTGTCCCCGGCCGGCCTTTGCCCGGTGAGGCGGCCGGCGGGGGATCGAGGATACGGAATGTGAACCGAGCAGGAGGACGATGCGAATGAGTGTCAAAGTTGATCCGAATCTGATGAAGGAGCTGAAAGCGTTCGGCCTGGATGACGCCAGCAAATGCTTTCATTGCGGAAACTGCACAGCCGTGTGCCCGTTGTCCACTCCGGAGAACCCGTTTCCCCGAAAGCTGGTGAAGTACGCCCAGATGGGCCTCACGGACAAGATCCTCGAGAGTCCCGAGCCCTGGCTCTGCTATTACTGCGGGGACTGCTCCGATCGGTGCCCCCGGGGCGCGGATCCGGGCGAGACCATGATGGTGATGCGGAGATTCCTGACCTCCAAGTACGACTGGACCGGTTTCTCGCGGAAGTTCTACACCTCGGAGACCTTCGAGATCGTGGCCATCTCCGTCGTCGCCGTGCTCGTGGGCCTCGCCATGTGGCTGTTCCACGCCGAGAACCCCAACATGGAGCACGCGTTTCTCAACTCCGTGTGGCCGGCGCCGGCCATCGAGATCGCCGACCTGATCATGGGCGGTATCCTCTCCGTCCTGCTGCTCAGCAACACCTGGCGCTGCGTGAAGTTCACCATGGGGGATCTGTTGAAAAAGATCCCGCTCGAGATCTACCTCAAGGAGGCCAAGGAGCTGATCATCCACTTCATCACCCAGAAGCGGTTCGGGGAGTGCACCGACCGGACCCAGTGGATCGTCCACCTCCTGATCATGACCGGGTACAGCACGGTGTTCCTGCTGGTGGTGGTGTTCCTGGCGGGAGGGATCCACGTGATCGGGCTCTCCTGGGACAAGATCGCCTTCCAGCGGGACGTGATCTATCCCTTCTTCCACCCGGTCCGCCTGCTGGGCTACTACGCCACCTTCGCCATCATGTATGGCACCACCTATGCCATCATCGGGCGGCTCAAGAAGACCAAGGCGCCCTACAAGAAGTCGCACCCCACGGACTGGATGTTTCTCATCCTGCTGCAGCTCACCACGCTGACGGGAATCTTCATCCACTTCACCCGCCTGCTGGACTGGCCCATGACCACCTACGTGCTCTACGTGGTGCACCTCATGGTGGCGGTGCCCATGCTGGTGCTGGAGGTCCCCTTTGCCAAGTGGGCGCACCTGGCGTTCCGGCCGGTGGTGATCTTCCTGACGAAGGTCAAGGAGGCCTACGCCGAGCAGCAGAAGGCGGCCGCATAAGATGTGATGGGGGGCGTCCCCTGCGACAGATCGGAGCCAAACCCTGGAGCGGATCAAGCGGCCGGGGTTTGGCTCCGTTTTTTGAGGCCCTGAACAAAAATCCGGGAGCCCTGCTTTGCAGTTCGACGAAAACGACTTAACTTGATCGTTGGAGAGTGAAAAACGCGGCTCCCTGCCGGAGCCGGCAAAAGGTCGTCCGTTTTCGTGCCCGGCCGACCGGAATTGAAGGAGAAATCCCATGAAGGAAGAACGCCCCGACTGCCCGCACTGCGGCAGCAAGCTCAAGAAGTGGAAGACCCCCCCCATGTCCACCTGGGAGAGCGATTACCAGTGGGTCTGCTTCAACGACGAGTGCCCCTACTTCGTGCGGGGCTGGGACTGGATGATGGAGAGCCAGAACGTCAAGGCCTCCTATCGCCACTGCCTGGACCCGAAGACCGGAAAGACCGGCCCGCTGCCCGCCTGGTCCTACGAGGCCCACAGGGACAACATCGTCGAGGACGAGTAGGGCCCCGCCCGGGGAAAGGGAGGTCGGCATGATCAAGGTGGGACGCAACGACCCCTGCCCCTGCGGCAGTGGAAAAAAGTTCAAGAAGTGTCACTTGGGCCGGGAGGAGGAGCTCTCCTTCGACGGGATGGAGGAGTTCACCGAGGAGATGAGCCGGATGCTCACCTCCCTGCGGGAGGTGAGCTACGGCCGGTGCCGGGAGATGGCCGACAACCTGGACATCCCCGGTCTCACCGGGAAGGATCTGGGGGTGCGGTTCGTGGATCTGAGGGACTACCAGGGACTGAACTTCTACGGGACCGGCGGGGGAAAGGCCACGGAAGAGAAGGGCGGGAGCGTCTTCATCAACCTGTACAAGACGAGGCGGACCGATCCCCGTCACGTGTACATCGCGGTGTCGAGGGACATCGACGACTCCAGCCTCGTCCACCAGTTGGCCCACGTGATGGATTACCTCGCCGGGTCCGGGCTCATGCCGGGACTGCAGGATCCGTTGAGCTACGAGGTGGACGTGCCCGTGGAGCATCTGGAGCACACCCGGGAGTTCGGGTACTGGCTACGGTACCTGAAGGGGCTGTTCGACGTCCGGCTGGATGCGGACGATGCGATCATCGACTTTCTCTACGAGAACGGCCGGCTCCTCGAGGGCGGACTGATCGAAAAGAAGGACGGTCCGTCCATCCGCACCGGCTCCAACGCGATCCTGACCTACCTGGCGGAGCACCAGCAGGAGCTGGATGCCCTGATCCGGGAGCGCCCCGGCTACGTCGGAAGGGAATAGGGGACGTTTTTGCATAATTCGATAACTCTCTACCCTCCAACTTCAGCGGACCACCGGAGGCCTTTGCACTCTTCTCTTGGAAAGGAAAATAGAGATGGAGTTATCGAATTATGCAAAAACGTCCCCTATTTTCGGACCGTCATCGTGTCCTCCCCGAACAGGGCGAACCGCAGCCAGTCGAAGGCAAAGAGCATCAGGGCGGTGTCGTCCGAGGCGATGCGTTCGCGGGTGGCCGTGTCCACGTCGAATCGCTCGAGAAAGGGGCTCTTGAGCACGAAATCGCGGAATCGGTCCAGGTTGTACGAGGCCATGTAGAACATGGCCACCTTGCGTTCCGCGTCCGTCTTGGATCCGAGGCTGCGGGTGCTCGTGAGGATCCGCAGCCATTGGTCGTTCATCGCGTTGTAGTCGTCCAGCCCTTCGCTCGACATCCACTCCGTGGCGGTCCATTCCCGTTCTTCCTCGAAACCCCGGCAGTGGGACTCCCGGACCAGAAAGAACTTCTCCCGCGCCGGCCGGTCCGTCCCCCCCAGGTTCATGGCCGCCCGGCCCATCGGGTAGATGCGGCAGGCGCCCGGACGGTCCTCGTAAACCGTGCATCCGTCGGGCGTCACAAAAGGACAGCTCCGCCGGTCGTCCTCGTTCATGAGCAGGCGGATGACCGGAAAGCGGTAGGCCTCGTCCAGCTTCGGCTCGGTGTACCGTTCGATGAACTCCCCGGAGGAGATCCCCAGCCGGCGCTTCAATCGGACGATGTCGTAGGGGGTGAGAATCAGGCTCAGGTCCGCGCAGCAGTCGGTGAAGCACGATACCCCCTTGTGGCAGGCAAAGCGGAACGGCTTTTCCCCGAGGGGAACGAATGTGGTCTCTTCGCGGTTGTCGGTCATGTTCGGCCTCCGGCCTCTATTCAGGTTTCTCGGTGGGAGCGGCGTCCGGGCGCACTCGAAACAGGATCTGACCGAACACCCCGAACTTGATCCAGTCGATGCCGAACTTGAGCAGCTCTTCGTCGCTGCGCTTGATTTTCTCCACGGTGACCTCGTCCACCTCGAAGCGGTTCAGAAACGAGCTCTCGAACACGAACGCCCGGAACCGGTCCAGGTTGTACAAGGTCATGAACACCATCTTCCCCACATCGGGGTTCTCGATGTCCGCCTGGACCGCTCTCATGGGGTTGGTGACCTCGGAGAACTTGGTGTTCATCCGATCGTAGGGAACGACGCCCTGGTCCACCAGCCAGTCCGCGATCCGCACGGGCGACTCCTCCTGCAGTCCCTTGCACTTCTCCGGGTCCGCGATCAGCTCGAACATGCCGTCGCCGCTCATGTCCAGTGGGAACATGCGGCAGGGCCAGGGGCGGTCCTCGTAGATTCGGCAACCCTCGTCGGAGACGAAGGGGCATCGCTTGTCGTCCTCGTTCATTTTCAAGAAGACCATCGGAATCAATTGGTTCTCCCGTCCAACGATGGCGGCGTGACGGTCGAGGAACTCCTGGGAGGTGATGCCGAGCGCATTCTTGAGGCGGAGGACGTCGTACGGGGTCAGTGCGATGGTCACGTCCTGGCAGCACTGGGTGTAGCAGGGCACGCCGGGACCGCAGCGGAAGCGGAAGACCTGCTCCGGGTCCATTTTGGGTTTTTGGCTTTTCTGGCTCTCCTGGTACTCATTCATGAGGATGGTTCCTTTCTTTTTTCCTGGGTTGACGCCTTCGCAAGCATCCGATCGGGCGCCGTTGAAAGCGGTGCAGGGGCGGTCGCCGGAAAAACCGGGTTCCGATCCGGAGGGCGGGCGGCCGGTCGGATCTTCACGTCGGAAATTGAATTCGCTTGACTGAGGATGGCCCCTGCCTTTATGAGAGGGGTCTATAACAGCACCCGCATTCAATGGTCAATACTGTTCAGAGCAGGAGGTGAAACAGCGATGGGAGAAGAGAGGACCTTGTCGATCGTGAAACCGGACGGCGTTTCCAGACGGCTGGCCGGTGAGGTCATTCGAAGGATCGAGGAAGCGGAACTCCGGGTGGTGGCCATGAAGATGATCCGGATGAGCAAACTGCAGGCCATGGGGTTCTACAAGGTCCATGAGGGCCGGCCGTTCTACGAAAGCCTGACGGATTTCATGTCCTCCGGGCCCTGCATTGTCATGGTGCTCCAGGGTGAAGACGCCATTCAACGCTACCGGACCCTGATGGGCGCCACCAACTACAAGGAGGCGGAAGAAGGAACCATCCGGCATGCCTTTGCTACGGATATCGAGAAAAACGTCGTGCACGGATCAGATGCCCCGGATACGGCCCGATTCGAAATCGGTTATTTCTTCAGTGAATTGGAGATTGCAGGAGCCTGAATCAACTCCCGCGCGCCGAGCCCGTGGGTGCACCGGCTTCCCCGCCCCCGGGCGAAATTTTTTCGGGCCCGCCCCCTGTTCGGGGGCGGGCCCGCTTTTGATTCGGCCATCGGGATGCTCTACCGTGCGGTCGTCGTTCCGTGGCGACAGGGTGCCCGTGCGGACTCCCGGAAACCCCGTCAGGAGGCGGGTTGTTCCTCTTCGGACGACTCGGACTCGGAGCCCTTGAGGTTCTTGACCTCCTCCTTCAGGCTCTCGACCTCGCGCTTCAGATCTTCCTCGTGGTTCGACTCGAAGCTCTCGGAGGCCTTTTTGTCCTTGATTTCCTCGATTCCCAGGTAGGTCGCCAGAGCGCCGCCCAGGACCAGCATGAGCGGCACGCCGGCCATCAGGGCCTTGATGAAAAGCGGAAACCAGATGATCAAACCGATGATCCCGAGCACCAAGGCGGCCAGTCCACCAACCAATGCCATCATGTTCTACCTCCTTCATTTTCTGTCATCGTCAACAGGGCGTTTCAGGTACATACCGAGCAGCACCCAACACATGGATCTTCGAGGCAAATAAAATAACACCTACCGGATCGGGGGAGGAATGTCAAATCAAAATCTTTCAGGATCGGGGCCGGGAGAGGAAGATTCGGGTTCCAGCGGGAGAGGCGCCGATAGACTGGAACGGCACAAGCCCAGGAATTCCGAAGGGTTGCGGTCATCGGCTTGCACGCAGGTCGCGATGACTACCGGGGCGGTTTTTTTTCTTGCAATCGCATTGTTCCTGTGAGATATTTTCCAGCTTATGAAAATCCTGGGGCCCGTTCGGGGCGGACCCTGCCGAGAGCCAGGCTGGCGGCCGCTGGAAAATATCGCGAGAAAATGCTATTTTGGTATTGAATTTCATTTCTTGCGGAGTTATCGTTTGCATTTGCTTTCCAACGGGATGGAAGCCAGCGTAGCTCAGATGGCAGAGCAACTGATTTGTAATCAGTGGGTCGGGGGTTCGATTCCCTTCGCTGGCTCCAGCGAGAGACCATTGTGGAGAGGTTCCCGAGCGGTCAAAGGGAGCAGACTGTAAATCTGCCGGCTCAGCCTTCGGAGGTTCGAATCCTCCCCTCTCCACCATCCTTCGGGTGGACCAGAGCCCGGGAGCCCGGCGGCAGTGAAGATCGTTCGGCGGGAATAGCTCAGTTGGCTAGAGCGTCAGCCTTCCAAGCTGAGGGTCGCGGGTTCGAGTCCCGTTTCCCGCTCCAGGAAACCCCCCGTATCTCCCCCGGGCCGGGGAAGATTCATGAGGCCGGCAGCTGCCGCGGGAGGACGCTGTTTCTTTCACTCCGAGCCCACGTAGCTCAGTTGGTAGAGCACATCCTTGGTAAGGATGAGGTTCACCGGTTCGATCCCGGTCGTGGGCTCCACCCCTTACGGCGAGCACGCAAGAGGACGCCGCGAAGCATGATGAAGTCGTGAAAAGCCCGAAGCTTCGAGATCTGCCCCTGTGATCTCAATAGCTTATAGCGTGTCCAGCGGCGCGTGAGCGGGCTTTCGCGAATGCGTCAATCACCGTCGATTTCTCGCCGCCGCTCAACGGCGCGACGAACCCTTTGTTTGCATGATCGAGGAGGGAGACCATGGCTAAGCAGAAGTTCGACAGGAAGAAGCCGCACGTAAACGTGGGAACGGTCGGTCACA
>CAYVVQ010000016.1:0-5894 GCA_964454455.1 uncultured Desulfobacterales bacterium
AGGAGATCCGCCTTCTCAACCAGACAATCCGCTCCCTGGGGAGCGGGCTCGACAACCCGTTGTGGACCCTGGTGTTCCTGTCCTTTACGTCGGTGCTCCAGCTGCGGCTGACCTACGCAGGGGTCTACGACGTGCGGCGGGGCGAGATCGTGTTCTAGCCCCCGGACCCGGCGCCGCAGGCGGGCCGGGTCGCGCGCTTCCCGCCCCTTCTCTCCTCAATAGCCCAGGCACTCCCCGATCAGCTTCACGTGGATGCGTCCCTTGATCATGTGACCTTCGACGACGCTCCACATGTTGCAGATGCGCTGCTCGGAGCGACAGTTGTGACAGAGGCCGTCCTCGACGCAGGGGTTGGACAGGCCCAGGCGAATCGCGTTGACCGGCGCGGCGTAGTGCTTGACCCGGGCCATGGCCGTATCGAGATCCGGGGTCACCTTGTTCATTCCCACGGCCAGGATGACCTTGCGGGGCCCGAAGCAGAGGGCGGCCACTCGGTTCCCCATCCCGTCCAGGTTGACCAGCCGCCCGTCCAGGGTGACGGCGTTGGTGCTGGCGATCATCACGTCCGCAGTGAGGCCTTTTCGCCTCAGCTCAAGCCCTTCCTCGGGGGCCAGGCCCGCCTGATAGGGATCGATCACCGTGACCCCGGGGAGCTCGGCCATCTCCTCCCACAGTCCCATGCCGACCGAGGTCATGCTGCCGTTCCGAAAGACCGTGGATCCCTCCGGTATCATGGCGAGGATCTCGGATTTGGCCTGATCGGCGGTCGCCGCGTAGGAGCCCTCCATGCGCCGCTTTTCCAGGGCCTTGATGATCTTCGCGGACGTCTTTTCGTTCCACGACTTCTGGTGTTCGTCCATGGCTTCCTCCTTGGCTGAGGTGGTCGGTTTTCGAAAAAGCGCCTTGACTTGCACGCTTGATTCCTCAAGAATTGACGGGTTCGCAAACGCCCGCTCACCCGCCGCTGGAAACGCCATAACCTGTTGAAATCCAAAGGGCAGATCTCGAATCTTCGGGCTTTTTGCGACCCCATCAGAATTTCACGAGCCCTGAGGAAAGTGGAGCGGATGGTCCGGCCTTGAGAGCTTCCTGCGTCATTGCGATTTGCGTGTTTCTTGTGACGGCATCCAGCTGTACATTGATGCTGGCGGGTTCTATTGTGCACAAGATCGTCACGGAGATAAAGTCGAAAAAGGCCATCCCGAGCACCAATCAGGTTGTCTACAACATACTGGCTGTGGACGAGGAATCCGGGAAGCAGTACATGGTGGATGTTTACGTGTCGGTGCGGGTCAGCAACGAAAAAAGCGCCGTGCTCCTTTGCGTCGACCGGATCTTCGTCTCCTGCCGGGACGATGTCCACGGCCGTGTGGTCATGGAGGACCTGGACGGGGACGGGGTCCTGGATGCCCTCCGGATAGAGGATCGGACGTACGGTCCTTTGTTTCCTTACAACAGCCTGGAGCATCGACGGCGAAGCGCGGGCCGGGGTCTGGGACCCGGGGCGGCTTGGTACAGCTTCGTCGAACGGGATCCATCGAAAGAGGGGACACAAACCACCACCCGCTTGAACGCGGCCTCCTTTCAGGAGCTGTACACGCGGGTGGCTGTGCCCGCGCTCGAGGAGCTGGATTTCCGGTCCCCCGAGCGGGGGTGAACCGACCTTCCGCCGCGGAGCCGCTTGTCCCTCGTCTCCGCCCTGTGCTACACTGCCCTCACGCATCGCCGGAACGGCGCGGGAAGGCGGCCTCACCGGCACGGTGCGGCCGAACCGAGGGCCTGCTCAACAGAAAAGGGGGAATGCCATGCAGATGATCCGCGTCAACATGACCGACCAGGCCGTGAATACGGAGGATGTGCCCGGGGCCTATGCCGGGTTGGGTGGGCGGGGGCTCACCTCCACGGTGATCAACCGGGAGGTCCCGCCCCGTTGCGATCCTCTGGGGCCGGAGAACAAGCTGATTTTCGCTCCCGGTTTTCTGAGCGGGACGTCCTTGATCAACACGAGTCGCGTCTCTGTCGGGGCCAAGAGCCCCCTGACCGGCACCGTCAAGGAGAGCAACGTCGGGGGAACCGCGGGGACGGCGCTGGGCAAGCTGGGCATCACCGCCGTCATTGTGGAGGGCGCTGCACCCGAGGGCGCGTGGTTCGTCCTTCGAATCGATCAGCAGGGCGAGGTCTCGATCGTCCCGGCCGACGAGCTCGCCGGCATGGGGACATACGCCTTCACCGAACGGATGCTGGAGGCATACGGGGACAAGGCAGCGGTGCTGGCGATCGGTCCGGCCGGGGAGCAGCGCCTCGCTGCGGCCTCCATCCAGTCCTCGGACGTCGACGGGCGGCCCTGCAGGGCGGCGGGAAGGGGCGGCATGGGCGCCGTAATGGGGTCGAAGGGGCTCAAGGCGGTGCTGGTGGATCAGCGTGGGAGCCGTCCGGACGCCCTGGCGGACCCTGAAGCGTTCAAGACCGCCGCCGGGGAGTTCGCCCGCATCGTGAAGGAGCATCCCATGAGCGGCCAGATGATGCCCCATCTCGGGACGGCCGGGCTGGTGGCCCCGGTGAACTCCCTGGGCGCCTTTCCTTCCTACAACGCACGCAAGGGCGTGTTCGACGAGTGGCAGAAGATCAGCGGGGAGGCCATGGCCGAGCTCATTCAGAAACGCGGCGGCAAAACGAGCCACATGGGATGCACCCAGTGCATCGTCCGCTGCTCCAACGAGTTCGTGGACGCCGATGGGGGCTTCACGACCGGCTCCCTGGAGTACGAGACCCTCTGGTCCATGGGCGGGATGACGGGCATCGACGACCTGGACACCATCGCACGCCTGGACCGGCTGTGCGACGACCTCGGTCTCGACACCATGAGCACGGGGGTGGCACTGGCGGTGGCCATGGACGCGGGATACAAGGCGTTCGGGGACGCCGCCGGCGCTCTGGAGATGATGGAGGAGATCAGGGAGGGAACACCGTTCGGAAAGGTCCTCGGGAACGGTCCGGCCGCCGTCGGGGAGCATTTCGGACACGAGCGGATCCCGGTGGTCAAAGGACAGAGCATCGCGGCGTACGACCCCCGTGCCATGCAGGGAAACGCCGTGACCTACGCCACTTCTCCCATGGGGGCGGATCACACGGCCGGGAACCTCGTGGGGGAGTACCTCGGGGGCAACCTCGATCCCCTGGTCCGCGAGGGCCAGGTGGAGGCGTCTCGCAACACCCAGATAGCCATGGCGGCCCTGGACTGCACGGGCCTCTGCCTGTTCGCCGGTTTCCCCCTCGGCACGCAGGAAGGAGGAGAGGCCTTTCTGCGTGCCGCCAATGCAAAGATGGGGACCCGGCTCGGGCCGAAGGATCTTCCTGAGCTCGGCATGAGGGTGCTCCGCGAGGAGCGGGAGTTCAACCGAAAGGCGGGGTTCACGAGCAAGGATGACCGCCTGCCCCGCTTTTTCTACGAGGAGCCGCTGCCTCCCCATGACGTGACGGTCCGAATCACTGACGAGGACCTGGACGCCACCTTCGATTTCTGAGGCATCGTCATGCGGCTTCAGGTGACGTTGCACGGGACCCTGCAGGACTCGGCAGGCGGTGGCGAATCGAAAGAAGGCGTATGGATGGAGCTCCCGGACGGCGCTTCCGTGGAGAACCTCCTGAAGCGTCTGGGAATCCCCGAAACGAAGAAGGTGGTTGTCATTTCCGAAGGGCGCGTCCTGAGCCGAGACGCGCTCCTCCGGGACCGGGCGGGCGTTGGTGTGTTTCAGCCCATGGCCGGCGGCTGATTCACGGGGACGCGGGGTTCGGCTCGGAACCGGGCTGACGAGCGCGGAAGATCTTTGGCGAGCAGCACTCACCCTTTTCCTGCCGCCGCGGAGGTCCTTATGCGATACCTGCCTGCCATCCTGTTTATCCTCCTCGCCGTTCGGCCTGTCTTTGCGGAAGCCCCGCAACCGAGCGACGACACGGGCGTGTGCATTGACTGCCACCGGGAGGTTCACCCCGGAATCGTTGCAGACTGGGAGAGGAGCCGCCACGCGAGGACCCTCCCCGGAGAGGCCCTTGGCAAGCCGGAGCTCGAGCGGCGGGTCTCCGCGTCGAGCGTTCCGGATCGCCTGCGCGGGAGCACGGTCGGCTGCGCAGAGTGTCACACCCTGAACTCGGAAACCCACACCGACGCCTTCGACCACAACGGCTACACCGTCCACGTGGTGGTGAGCCCCGCGGACTGCGCCGTTTGCCATCCGGATGAGCGGGGCCAGTACAGGGAGAACATCATGAGCCGGGCGTACGGCAACCTGATGGACAACCCGGTGTACCGCGATCTGGCCTCGACCATCAACGGGGTCCCGGTGTACGACGCCGCGGCGAACGAGGCAAGCCTCGAGCCCCCGGACCGGGCCGCCGAGGCGGCCTCCTGCCTTTTCTGTCACGGCACCCGGCTCCGGGTCGACGGTTTCTCATCCCGGGAGACCGTGCACGGAGAGATGACCTTCCCGGTCATTTCCGGGTGGCCGAACCAGGGTGTGGGCCGGGTGAACCCGGACGGCACGCTCGGCGCCTGCAGCGCCTGCCACGCCCGCCACGAGTTCGCCATCGAGACGGCGAGAAAGCCCCACACCTGCTCCCAGTGCCACAAGGGTCCGGACGTGCCCGGCTACAAGGTGTACGAGGTGAGCAAGCACGGAAACATCTACGCCTCGTCCAAGAAAACCTGGTCGTTCGACCCCGTCCCCTGGGTGCCGGGCCGGGACTTCACCGCCCCGACCTGCGCCGCCTGCCACATGAGCCTCTGCACGACCGAGGACGGCCGGGTGATCTCGGAGCGGACCCACCGGGTGAACGATCGGCTCGCCTGGCGGCTGTTCGGGGTGTACGCTCACCCCCACCCGGAGTCACCGGACACATCGACGCTCGAAAACCGCGCGGGTCTTCCGCTCCCGGTGGAGCTCGACGGCCGGCCCGCCCCCGCCGGTCTGATCGACGGGGAGGAGCAGGTCCGGCGGAACGGGAGGATGAAGGGGGTTTGCGCGTCCTGCCACGGGAGAGGTTGGGTGGAGAACCAGTTCGATCGCCTGGACCGCACCATCCGGACCACCAACGACTCCACCCTGGCCGCCACGCAGATCCTGTCCAGGGCGTGGGAGCTGGGCCTGGCCCGCGGGCTCGACCGGGGGGACAGCCCGTTCAATGAGGCGATCGAGCAGAAGTGGTCGGAGCACTGGCTGTTCTACGCCAACTCCGCCCGGTACGCCGCAGCCATGATGGGCGCGGACTACGGGGTGTTCGACAACGGGCGGTGGTACATGGCCAAAAACATCCAGGAGATGATCGACTGGCTGAGGACGGCCGAGCGGGTTTCGGACGGCGCTGAGAAGTGAGCGTGCCGGCGGAGCGTTGCGGACAAGCGGAGGCGACATTGAAGATCCGGGTGGACGACGAGCAGATCGTCAAGGCCGTCAAGAAGCTGGATGGGATCGAGCTGGTGGTCGAGGGCGAGGAGGACGCCCTGGAGGGCATTCGTCTGATCCTCAGGCGACCCGATCACCTGGGGACGGATCGGTTCGACCACCTGAAGGACATCAAGGTGACCCCCAGCCGGGGCTACGAGACCTCCGCCGTGGAGTACCGCCTGCGCTTCCTGCTGGAGTTCGTCTTCGAGGACCAGGTCCCGCTCGAGGACCGGGTCGAGGCGATCAAGGCGTTTCAGGGTCTCCTGAACCGGGCTTGACGGGGTCACCCGTCCTCGCCCGGGGCAAATCGCGGGGCCGGAGGCCCGAAACCGGGGGAGCAGGCATGAAAGAGCTCAGGGAGAAGCTCTCGGGTTCCCTGACCGGCGGAGCGGCCCCGGGAACGGTGGTTCGGAGATCCCTGCTCCTGGGTGCCGCGGCAACCCTCTCCGCCTT
>CAYVVQ010000016.1:5994-45237 GCA_964454455.1 uncultured Desulfobacterales bacterium
TTCAAGTCCCTGCGCTTCCTCGGCCTGGAGAACGTCTCCACCGCCCTGATCGCGGTCCAACTCCTGCTTTCCCTTCTGTCCAACCTGATCCTGGGGGCCGTCTTCGTCTCCCGGGGCCTTCTCTCCTGCCTGGTGGTGAAGTTCGTCTTCGGCCTCAAGTATCCGGCCGTGGCCTGGCTCGTCCTTTGACCGCGGTCCGCCCGGTCGTCTCGAGCCGCTGAAACGGGGAGATCCGGCGGCCGGCGGGGAGGCGCGGGTCGAGGCCGAAATCCGGCCTACCGTTGACGGTCGTTTTCTGGTAAGAACGACCCCGGAAAAGGTCGAAGCGGGAGAGGGGCGTCACCGACGTCACCCGGAGGGAGGGGCGGCGTCCTGCTTCTGGGACGGAGGACGGGGCTGCTGGTGATCCCGGTGCGGGCCTGGACCGGGACGTTCTCCCGGCGAACGGGGAAGGAGAGCCGTGACGAGCGAGGGCAGGGCGCGAATGGCGGTCGCCGGGGCCTGTGCGGCCATTTTCTGGCCGGGCGCCTTCATCTTCAGCCTCCCGGGTGTCCTGGGGGGCAGCTGGCACGAGCTGTTCGGGGCCGGCCGCGCCGAGATCGGACGGAGCCTGTTCTTCGTCCTGGCCGGCGCCGGGACGCTCATGCTCCTGGTCGGGCGGCTCCAGACGCGGGTCGGGACGCGGCGCCTCGCGGCCACGGGTGCGCTTCTCACGGGGACGAGCACGATCCTCCTGGGGGACGTGACCGGCATCTCCGGCGTCTACCTCTGGGCGTTCGCGGTCGGTGCGGCGTCGGCCTTCGTCTACCTCCCCGGGCTGACCGTGGTCCAGCAGTGGTACCCGGGGCGCCGGGGGCTGGTCTCCGGGTTGTTCAACCTCTGCTTCGGGCTTTCCGCGGCGGTGATGTCCCCGGTGTTCGGAGGGCTGCTCCCCCTCCTCGGGCCGGCCCGTCTGACTGTGGTCTTCGGCGTGGCCTCCCTGGCCTGCGGGCTGGCCGTGGCCCCGCTTCTCCGGGGTCCTGGAAGGGAGAGGCGGCCGGAGACCGAGGGCGCCGGCCCGGTTCGGACATCCCCTGCACCCCTGACGGTGGCCGGGAGCGTGCGAACACGGGCATTCTGGTGCCTCTGGCTCACCTGGTCCCTGGCCGGGGCGGGCGGTATCAGCATGGTGACCCTCTCCACGGCCTTCGGCACGTCGCGCGGGCTCTCGGTCCAGGAGGCGGTGATCCTGCTTTCGGCCTTCAACCTGACCAACGGGCTGGGACGGTTCACGAGCGGGTACGTCTCGGACCGGGCCGGGCGCAGGCGGGTCATGGGGATCTCCTTTGCGGCCGCCGGTCTGGCCTACTGGGCGTTGCCCTGGGTGCATGGGACGGCGTGGTGGGCCTTCCTGGCGGCCGTGGTCGGGTATGCCTTCGGAACCCTGTTCGCCGTCTCCGGGCCGCTCGCGAGCGAACGGTTCGGTCTCGAGAACTTCGGGACCGTGTTCGGGCTGATCTTCACGGCGTACGGGTTCACGGCCGGGATCCTGGGTCCCTGGATGAGCGGCGTGATCCTCGACAGGACCGGCGGCGACTTCGGCCTCGTGTTCGGGTACCTGGGCGCCTTTTTCGGCCTCGCCGCGTGCATGATGGCCGTCATGGGGCCTGCGCCCGTGTCGGAGCCTGCACAGGCCGGGGATGGAGGCGGCGAGACCCGGAAAGGAGCAGCGATATGAATGTTTCGTTCGCAATAACCGAAGGCTACCGCTCCCGGTACCCGGAGGTCGGGTTCGGCCTGGTGCTCGCCACCGGTTGTGAAAACCCCGGGAACCCGGAGGGCTTCGATGCGCACAAGCGAAAGCTCCTGCGCCGCATGAGAAAGCGGGAGACCCTGGCCGAGGAGGCGGTCGTGACCTTCGGAGGCGGCACCAGTCAGGGCGTCCGGGTGATGCAGCCCGACGGATCGGAGGCGGGAGGGGCAGGATGATCCGAAAGATCGTGTCCGGCGGACAGACGGGCGCGGACCGGGCCGCCCTGGACGCGGCCCTCCGGGCCGGGATCGCACACGGAGGCTGGGTTCCCCGGGGAAAGAAGGCCGAGGACGGTCGCATCCCGGTGCGATACCGCGTGCGCGAGATGCCCTCCTTCCGGTACGCCGACCGGACCGAGAGGAACGTCCTGGACTCGGACGCCACGCTGATCGTATCCCGCGGTCCGCTCACCGGCGGATCCCGGCTCACCCTGGGGCTCGCCAGGAAATACCGCAGGCCCTGTCTCCACGTGGACCTGGACGCCACCGGCATGGCGGAGGCCGAAGCGAAGGTCCGATCCTGGCTCGAGGAGAACGGCGTGGGCACGCTCAACGTGGCCGGACCCCGGGCGAGCAACGACCCGGGCATCTACGAACGTGTCCTCTCCCTCCTCCTCGGGGTGCTCGGCGCGCTGGAGCACTGAGGGCGAGGTTCGGCGCCCGCCGTCGTCAGGGTTGCCCAACGGCGACGGCCTCGTCCACCAGGCGCGCCAGCGCCCGGGTCTCGGCGGGGGAGGGCGGCACCGGCGTCTCCGGCGCCCCCCAAACGCGCACGAAGTACCCCCCGCGCACGAAAAGCACCACCCATCCGTCGGTCCAGGAGACCGCTCCCAGGCCCGGCACGGCCCTCCCCTCTCCACCGGAGTATCGTTCCAGCACGGCCTCGGCCCCGGCGGCGGAGCCCATGTCGAAGGCCTCCACCGTCAGGAGCGCGTCGCTCGTCGGCGATGCGTGGGTCGCGGTGTAGAGCAGGCGGAACCCGTGGGGAAGGTAGACCTCGGCCTCACCGTTCATGTACTGAAACAACTGGTCCGGGCCGTACACCGTCAGGGGGGTCGTGCGGTCGTACCCGCCCCGGCCGTCCCCGGGGAGGAAGGGGTGGACCGGGGGGCGATGACTGCACGCCCCGAGGAGGAGGATCGCCGAAAGCAGGGCTGCGTACGTCGTCCGCGGAATCGATTTCATGCTACCCTTTCACCGGTTACGACTCCATCAGGGCTCGATGAGGCGCCCCTGATCGGGCAGGTCCCTCGCATCGTAACCGAAGGCCTCGAGCATGCGCGCCGCGGCCTTCCGGTTGACGGCCCATCCCATGGTCGCCTCTCGAAAAGCCGTCGCCACGACATAGTCCACCGCGGGCGAGAACACCCCCATGGCCAGGAAGTTCGGCTGGGCCTGGGGCTGGCACCCGGGCCCGTCCTCGCTCGCCCAGAGGGCGTCCACGATGCAGAGTTGCTGCCGGGGCGTGATCACCCGGCCGGTCTTGGGATCCAGCGGCCCCAGGATCTCCCGGCTCTGGTTGATGGCCAGGAGGTACTCGAACCCGGCGTGGCCGTGACCCGGTCCGGGGGAAAAGGTCCCGAAGTGGTTCTTCATGGTCATGGTGAAGCCGCCGAAGCGCGAGCTGTGGCCCTTGCACATGGCGATGTTGACCAGGATGTCCACGCTCCCGTCCACCAGGGGCTCCAGACACCGCGTGGTTCCTCCCCCGGGCCAGATGGGGGGGACCCGGGTCTCGGCGCTGCTGCCGCCCCAGTCGCCTTCGATCCGGACGCCTTCGGGGAGGTGGGCAAAGGGTGTCTGCCGGGCCATGCCCCCTCCGTGACAGGCGTCGTAGATGTGGATGGAGGAGGCGCGCACGCCCACGTCCTCCACCAGGGCGCGGCACACCCGGCTCACCACGGCGCTCCGGGCGTGCTGGCGGCCGATCTGGTTCGTCTTGACGGCCACGGTCGTGTCGGCCCAGGCCTTTCCGGGCGGCTTGATGAACAGGGCCCGCCAGGCGTCCCGCGCCGAACGGGAGTCCGCAAGGGCACAGGCCAGCCTGTCCAGGTTGGCCCAGACGACCTCCCGGTGCACGTGATTTTCCTGGCCGGTCCAGGTCGGGGGGATGCCCGGCCGGGTCATGGCGGCGTCGGAAAGCCCCACCACCCGAAGGTCGTCCACATTCGGGTGGAACCGCGAGCCCGGAGACCAGGCGGCCTCAGCCCGCCGGATGAGCAGGGTGGGCAGGGCCGTGGCCGCGCCGGCGGCGCCCATCTGTTTCATGAACTGCCTTCGGGTGATCATGCGCATGGGGGTCTCCGTTCTGGAGTGGGCTTCGGGGTGCGGGTCGGTGAACGTTCGTGGGTCCCTGGAATCAGGATAAGAACGCAGCGTGGACAAGTCAAACGGGAAGGGCTTCCGGCGTCGATGAGGGCCCGCACGCGGTCGAGTACCAGGATCGAGTGGGAGAAAGGGAGGCGCCCCGTTTTGGCGCCGGGCACGGGAAAGATCCGGTCGGCGACGGGTTCCATGGGGATCCCGGGACGGTGAGGCATGGGCTCAGCCCCGTTCGGGAAGGGGGTTTCGGCCTCTCGAGAGGGTTCGGCACGGGTTGACGAGCGACCCGATCCGTTCGATCTCCACGACCACCTCGTCTCCGTCCCGAAGGTAGACGGAAGGCTCGCGAAAGGCGCCCACCCCGTGGGGCGTGCCGGTGAGGATCACGTCGCCCGGCCGCAGCGTGAAATGCCGGGACAGGTAGCTGAGGAGCCGGGGAACCCGGAAGATCATCTGGTCCGTGCGGCTCTCCTGCATGACCGTTCCGTTCACGCGGCAGCGGATGTCCAGGCCGTGAGGGTCCGGGATCTCGTCGGCCGTGACCACCCAGGGTCCCAGCGGGCAGAAGGTGTCCAGGGACTTGCCGCGCACCCACTGCCCGTCCCCGAACTGGAGATCCCTCGCGCTCACGTCGTTTCCGCACGTGTATCCGAACACCGCGTCCAGGGCCTCCTCCTCGGGGATCCACGAGGCCTCCCGGCCCACGACCAAGGCGAGCTCCGCCTCGAAGTCCACCTTCGCGGTGACGGCCGGGTCCCAGGTGACGGCCGTCCCGTGGGCCGCAAGGCTGCTGGGAAACTTGGCGAACACCAGCGGGGCGTCTGGAACCGTACCCTTGCTCTCCCGGACGTGATCCATGTAGTTCAAGCCGATGGCAATGATCTTGGAGGGCCGGGTGACGGGCGGCGCGAGCTCGACCTTCTCCAGCGGTACGGGCGTTCCGGCGGCGGTCGGATCGCCGCCCTGCTCGATCAGGTCGATCAGGTCCCCGGAGAAGGTGCAGGGCGTGAGGGTTTCGCCTGCAACGAGCCCCAGGCGGGTCCTCCCGGATTCGCGGTATTGGGCGATCTTCATGGCGCTCTCCCGGTGGCGGCGTCCTCGGTCGAATCCCGGCGATGATCTGTTGTATCCTACGGGCAGGCTCGGGTCAAGGCGGTCCACGGCCGGACCGGGGGCGGGGAATCCCTTGCAAACCAACGCGGTCCTTCCTATGATGGGTTTTACCGGGCATTTCCGAACGGCATCACAGCGGAGGGTGGTCTATGAACTTTTCCAGACGCATGCGGAGCGTGGGAAAGAACGGCGTGTGGCTCGCGGTCCTCGCGGTGCTCTGTGCGGTTCCCGTCCGGGCCCAGGAACGGCCCGAGGCCCTGGTGGGCGTCTCCATTGGAAGCGACTACACTCCGTCGGACTTCGAGCAGGCCGGGCGCATCGAACGGATCGTCGGCGACGGGAAGGTGGTCGTGCTTCACCGGGCGGAAAAGGAGGCGTTCTACGCCTCCGTGGAGGACCCGGTCCAGGAGAACGACGCCGTGTTCACCCTGGGCGAGGTCCGCTGCCGGATCCTGCTCGAGGACAAGAACGTCGTGACCATGGCGCCGGACTCGGACCTGTTCATCGACGAGGTGGTCCTCGACGACGCCAAGGGGGAGAAGCGTTCCCTCTTCGAGGTGACGCGAGGAAAGGCGTTGTTTTACGCCATCCGCCTGTTTCGCTTTCGGGACGTGAGGCTTCACGTGAAAACACCCACGGCCACCGTGGGCGTTCGCGGCACCAAGTTCGGGACCGAGATCGCGGAGGCCCCCGCCCGGGGGGAGGAGCAGGGGAGGATCCAGGTCGCATCGAACGGGCCGGTGCGCCTGGCCCAGGCGCCCGCCGGCCTGCTGACGCGCATATTCGTCGCACAGGGCCTCGTCAACGTGGTCTCCAGCACGGTCTCCGCGTCCACGACGCTGGGGGAGAACGAGGTCCTGGAGGCCGGTCCTTTCGGCCTGGGTCCGGCGCAGTACGACCCGCAGGCCGTCCGCTCCTTCATGGAGGGCGTTGAAGGCCCCATGGCGTCCGGCGGGCGGACGGGGCCGGCCTCACCCGGCTCCGGGCCGCCTGCGGACTCCGGCAAGCAGCAGCGGGACGAGCTGATGCGTCAGCTCGATCAGGTGGAAGAAGCCAAGGAGCTCCAGAGCGACAGGACGTTCGAGCCCGAGCACGATTCCGGGAGTGAGCCGTCCGGACAGGCGCCGTCGCCGCCGTCCCCTTTGGAGACCCACCCGCACAGCCCATAGATCGGATCCTCCCCCACTGCTTCGCAGGGGCGCCCCCTCTTCGGAAGAGCGGCGCTCCCGCCGGCCGCCCAGGGGGAAAGGAGGTCGTATGAGACCCATTCGTCGCAGGAAAGCGCTGATCGTTTCCGCGGCCTTCCTGGCCGCGGCTGCCGTCGTCCTGGTGACGGGCTCGAAGAGCTCGGCCCGGTCCGGGCGTTTTGTCAACTCCCTCGACATGGAGTTCGTCCTGATCCCGGCCGGTACATTCACCATGGGGAGCCCCGAAAGCGAGGAGCACCGGGACAAGGACGAAGGGTTGCACGAGGTGACCATCACCAGGCCGTTCTATCTTCAGTCCACGGAGGTCACGCTGGCCCAATGGTGGGATGTGATGGGGAAGAAGTTTTTCGGAAGACGGAAAGGCCGACCCGACTCGCCCGTGGTCGGCGTTTCGTGGTTCGACTGCATGAAGTTCATCGAAAAGTTGAACGAGCGGGGCGAAGGGACCTACCGGCTGCCCACGGAGGCGGAGTGGGAGTACGCCTGCCGGGCGGGCACCACCACCGCCTACTTCTGGGGAAACGAACCGTCCTGCTCCCGCGCCATGTACAGCAACAACCCGCTCAAGTCGGAGGCCTGTATCCCCCACGTGGAGTCCATGGGGCTGGAGCCGGGCCGGGCCGCGCCGGTGAAAACGTACGAGCCCAATCCGTGGGGCCTCTACGACATGCACGGGAACGTCTGGGAGTGGTGCAGCGACCGGTACGGCGACTACCCCGAGGAGAGCGTGAAGGACCCCACGGGGCCGGGAGAAGGCAGCCGGAGGGTGCGACGGGGCGGCAGCTGGTACAAGTATCCCTGGTACTGCCGGTCCGCCAATCGAAACATGGGCCATCCGGCCATCAAGCTCGACACGCTGGGGTTCCGGGTGGTGAGGGAGGCGGAGTGACCCGATGCAGAGGTTGAAGGAGCTGACCTGGTTCAGCGGGCGTAGCGGCCCCCTGCTCCTCATGATTCTGGACGGGGTCGGGATGGGTGCCCCCGGCGAGGGGAACGCCTTGTATCTTGCGAAGACCCCCAACCTGGACGAGCTGTTCCAGGGCCCGTTTTACACCGAGCTCCAGGCCCACGGGACGGCCGTGGGCCTGCCCTCGGACGACGACATGGGAAACAGCGAGGTGGGGCACAACGCCCTGGGCGCCGGGCGGGTGTCTCCCCAGGGAGCGCGCCTCGTGAACGAGGCCCTGGAGACCGGACGGATCTTCGAGACGCCCGTGTGGAAAGAGATCGCAGAACGGGCGAGGTCCGGCGGGACGGTTCACTTCATCGGGCTGCTCTCGGACGGGAACGTCCACTCCAACATCGGCCACCTCTACGGGCTCCTGGACCGCTGCGCCGAATCCGGGTTCCCCCGGGTGCGGGTGCACGCCCTGCTGGACGGCCGGGACGTGGGGGAGCGCTCCGCCCTGGATTACGTCGTCCCCACGGAGGAACGGCTGGCACGCCTGTCCCGCGAGAACGGGCTCGACTTCGCCATCGCCTCCGGGGGCGGGCGCATGAAGGTCACCATGGACCGGTACTACTCGGACTGGGAGATCGTGAAGCGGGGGTGGGAGGCGCACGTCCTCGGCGAGGGCCGGCCGTTTCAGAGCGCCGAGGAGGCGGTGCGGACCTACTACGATGAGGACCCGGGCATCACGGACCAGTACATCGACGCCTTCGTTGTGGTGGACGATGAGGGGAACCCCAAGGGACCCGTTCGGGACGGTGACGCCGTGGTCCTGTTCAACTTTCGCGGGGACCGGGCCATCGAGATCTCCGAGGCCTTCACCCGCGAGGACTTTCATGGGTTCGACCGCGGACGCGTCCCGGGCGTGTTCTTCGCCGGCATGATGCAGTACGACGAGGACACCGGTCTGCCGCCCAACTACCTGGTGGAGCCGCCGGTGATCGAGAACACCGTGAGCGAGTACCTCTGCGCCGAAGGGATCCGGATGTTCGCCATCTCGGAGACCCAGAAGTACGGACACGTCACTTACTTCTGGAACGGCAACCGGTCGGGCTACATCGATCCGGACCTCGAGACCTACGTGGAGATCCCGAGCGACCGGATCCGGTTCGAACGCGCCCCCCGCATGAAGGCCGCTGAGATCACGGAGCGGACCATCTCCATGCTCCGGGAGGGGACCTACCGGTTCGGGCGGTTGAACTTCGCCAACGGGGACATGGTGGGGCACACGGGCGTCCTGGAGGCGGCCGTGACCGCCGCGGAGACCGTGGACGCGTGCGTGGGAGACCTCCTCGCCGTGAACCGCGAGCTCCGGGGAATCACCGTGGTCACCGCCGATCACGGCAACCTGGACGTCATGTTCACCCGGGACCGGGAGGGGAACAAGGTCGTCAAGACCGCCCACACGCTCAACCCGGTTCCCTTTGTCATCGACGATTCGAGCTACCGGGGGGAGTACGAGATGGCCCCCGTGGAGGACGCCGGGCTCTCCAACGTGGCCCCGACCCTGTTGAACCTTCTCGGGTTCGAGAAGCCGGAGGCCTACGATCCCTCGCTGATTCAGGCGAAGGAATCGGGAGGGAGAACCCCGTGAGCGTCAAGCTCGGACCCGAGATCCCGTGCGCCTGGGACGTTCTCCACGGACCACATGCTCACCGTCGAGGACCGCATCCTGCACCTTACCGGCCGGGAGATCCGGCGCCGGCCCTCAAAGCCCGGGGCACTGCTCGTACTCGGCGAGGAAGTCGTCGATCAGGCCTTCCCCGGTGAACTCCTCGGGGTTCCGGATCTTTCTTTCCTTGTCCGGCAGGACCACCTGGACCCGCCAGTCCTTGCTTTCGCCGCGGCGGACGATCTGGGGGAAGGCGAAGGTCTTGGGGTGCTGCCGGACCTCCCGGATCGTGTAGTAGAACTCCCTCCGGTCCTTTCGATAGACCGACAGGGTGACCTGGTACGGCTCCCGGTC
Source organism: uncultured Desulfobacterales bacterium (assembly GCA_964454455.1). Classification (GTDB taxonomy): domain Bacteria; phylum Desulfobacterota; class DSM-4660; order Desulfatiglandales; family HGW-15; genus JAIPEI01. The sequence goes on from CAYVVQ010000016.1 coordinate 15,344, forward strand.
GATCCGCGCCTGCACGTCCGGGTGGCTGCCCTCGATCTGGCGCTCGATCTCCCGAAAGGCCGGAAGCACGGTCTGATTGAAGAAGCTGTCCAGCCTTCTTCTCCGTTGTTCCTTGGACTCCCGGCCTCCCTGCTCCCCGCCGCCTTCCTGCTTTTTCGTGACGAGCTCCTGGAGCCTGCGTTTCCAGTTGTTCATGGGTTCACCCTCCCTTTGCGGGTGCAGGGGCACCCTGCGCCGGTTCCCCGGCCTCTTCGACGGCGCTTTCCGCCGGGGCCGAGCGTTGGACATAGCTCGCGGCCGGGACGGCCCGCAGGCCCTTCACCAGGCTGACGCAGATGATCAGCATGATCACGGAGAAGGGAAAGGCCGTGCTGAGCACCGCGGTTTGCAGGGCCGTGAGTCCACCGGCCACCAGAAGGACCGCGGCCACCGCACCCTCGGTCAGCGCCCAGAAGACCCGCTGTCCCACCGGTGGCTCCGCGTGGCCGCCCGACGTCAGGATGTCGATGACCAGGGATCCGGAGTCCGACGAGGTGACGAAGAAGGTGGCCACCACCATCGTGGCCAGGACGACGCTGATGCTCGAGAGCGGGAGCCGCTCCAGGAGGGCGAACAGGGCGGTGGGAAGGCTGCTCGACACGGCGTCGGCGATCCCGCCGGAGCCGAAGAGCTCCATGTGGATGGCGGTGTTTCCGAAAACCGTCAGCCAGACGAAGGTCAGCAGGGTGGGCACGAGCAGCACGCCCCCGATGAACTGGCGAATGGTCCGGCCCCTGGATATGCGCGCGATGAACATGCCCACGAAGGGCGACCAGGAGATCCACCATCCCCAGTAGAAGAGCGTCCACTCCTTTTTCCACTCGATGCTCCCATAGACCCCGGTCTGAAAGGTGATTCCGAGGATCTCCTGGAGGTAGCGGCCCGTGCCCTGGACCAGGGAGCCGAGCAGGAACACCGTCGGCCCCGTCACCAGGACGAACAGGAGGAGAAGGAGGCCGAGGAACAGGTTCATGGCGCTCAGCCTGCGAATGCCGTTGTCCAGCCCGGAGACCACAGAAAGGGTGGCCGCGGCCGTGATCCCGGCGATGAGCAGGAGCTGGTTGGCCTGGGACTGGGACACGATCCCCAGGTAGTCGAGCCCCGCATTGACCTGCTGGACGCCCAGCCCCAGGGACGTGGCTACGCCGAAGAGCGTGCCGAAGACCGCCAGGATCTCCACGGCGTTTCCGGCCGCTCCGTGGATCCGCTCTCCCAGGATGGGGTACAGGGTGGAACGGATGGAGAGGGGAAGGTCGTAGCGGTAGGCGAAGAAGGCCAGGGAGAGGCCCACGACGATGTAAACGGCCCAGGCGTGAAGCCCCCAGTGGAAGAAGGTCAGGATGAGGGCCTGCTTGGCCGCCTCTTCGGTGCCGCCTCCTCCGGCGGGGGGGTGGCTGAAGTGCATGATCGGCTCGGCCACGCTGTAGAACAGGAGGCCGATGCCCATGCCGGCGCTGAACAGCATGGCGAACCAGTTCAGGTTGCTGAACTCCGGCCGGTTGTGGTCCTTCCCGAGCCGAATGCGGCCGTAGGGGCTGATGAAGAGCCACAGCACGAAGAGCAGGAAAAAGCCCACGCTCAGGATGTAGAACCACCCGAGGTTCAGGGCGATTCCGTCCTGCAGCACACCGAAGACGTGTTGGACGGACTGGGTGTAGAACGCCCCCAGCAGCAGGAAGCACAGGATAAACGCGGCGGAAACGAAAAACACGACCGGGTTGACCTTCATGATCCTCCCTTCTCTCTCTACGCCCACTCTATCCATGACAACGTGTGGGGTCAACCGGGGGCGAGGGCCTCATCGCCGCTTCGCGCCTCGAGCACCCGGTAGTTCATGCCTCGGAGGATCTCGGAGGCCACCTCGAGGACGGACATCTCGTCGTCCACCGCCGCAATCATTCTCAGGCCGTCGAACACCTCCGAGAGACCGCTCTCGAGCTCCTGGCTGATCCTTTGGAACCGGCCCTCGCTGGTCTGGAGGGCATTCCAGGCTGAGGGTCGCTCCCGGTCGATTCTGCGGCCCTGCCGCATGATGTAGGCGGAGAGAAAGAGGGTGATGCCCAGGATGGCGGAGCAGACCACCAGGAGCCCGTTCGTGATTCGGGCGATTTCCGTGTGAACGTCCTCCGTGTACAGACCCGTCCCCACGACCCAGCCCCAGGCTCGAAAAGCGTGACATGCGAGACCTCGGGCACGATGTGGCCCTTGATGAAGGGGGACGATGTAGATGAAGATGGTGGCCGCGAACAGGAGCAACGAGAGGACCGCTGGTATGGCGATCCTGAGGAGCGAGAGCTTTGACGCCTTCTCCACCCATCGCATCGATGCCTGCGAAAGGTTCAAAAAAAGCCCGTCCCTGCCATGAGCAGAGGCGGGCTTTCGTTGCCAGACCAAGCAGCCTGGGCAATGTCGGCAACTTTTCGGCAGCCGTTTTCAGGGGTGAGGGCCGCATGATCGCTTTCCCTGACCCCTTGATTTTCCAGGTGGTGGGCGGTCCGGGATTTGAACCCGGGACTTCCACCGTGTGAGGATGGCACTCTCCCGCTGAGTTAACCGCCCATGAAACCGTGCCGCTTCAGAATCACTCACTCCATACAATAGAAACCAGCCGTTGTAAACAGAAAACTAAGGCGGGCTCCCGCCCGCAACCCGGCAGAGGAACGGCCGGCTCTGGAGGCCGGGGCCTGCGGCCTCGGTGTGAAAAACTTCTAAGACGGCTTGGATTCCCCGGATCGGCCCCGGCCCGCCGAGCGCGCGGCGGCCTCCACCTCGGCTTCGGAGAGGTACCGGTACGCGCCCACCTTCAGGTCCCCGAGGACCAGCGGTCCGAACCCGATGCGGATGAGCTGGAGGACCTTGAAGCCCACCGCATCGAAGGTCCGGCGGACGATTCGGGTGCGACCCGCGTGGATGGTCATGCGAAGGATGCTCCGCCCGCCCGCCTTCCGCAGCAGGGTGACGCCGGCCGGTCCGCTGAAGCCGTCCTCGAGCGGGACGCCGGTCCGGACCCGCTCGATCTCCTCGGGCGTGATCGTCCCCTCCAGGGTGACCTTGTAGGTGCGGGGCACCCGATACCGCGGGTGGGTCATGCGGTGCGCCCATTCACCGTCGTTGGTCAGGAGGAGGAGGCCCAGGCTGTCGAAGTCGAGGCGGCCTACCGGATAGACCCGCTCGTCCACGTCCCGGAGAAGGTCGGTGACCACCGGGCGCCCCTCGGGGTCCCTGAGTGCGGAGATGAAGCCGAACGGCTTGTTCAGCATGAGGTAGATCGGGTGCGAGGGTCCGGGGATCTCACGACCGTCCACGAGGATCCGGTCCCGCCCCCACACCGCGGTGGCGCCCGGCGCGCGGATCGTTTCGTCGTTCACGGTGACGCGTCCTGCAGCGATGAGCTCGTCCGCACGTCGTCTGGAGGTCGTTCCGGCCGAGGAGAGAATCTTATTGATCCTCAGGGGACCCATGGGGCCCGGGGGCGGCTTCTCGCTCCGGATCTCCTTCTGCGGGGGGAGGGTCGGCTTCGGAGTCGATCCGGCTCGTTTCGGTCTCCGGGTGGACGGGTGTCTGCTCCGGGGCGCGCTCGCCTTCGGCTTCCTGCGGGGCCGCCCCGGTTTGGAGGAGGGCCTCCTCCTGGAGGGGCGTTTCGTTTTCCGTGCCATGGTCCTCGCTTCCGAATGCCTTGATTTCCTTCAATTTGGGGAGGGAATCGATGCTGTCGAGGTCGAACACCTCCAGGAACCGGCGGGTGGTGCCGTAGATCAGCGGGCGGCCGGGAAGGTCCTTGCGCCCCATGATCCGGATCAGATCCTTCTCGAGCAGGTTTCGGAGGATGCCGCCCGATTCGACGCCCCGGACCTTTTCGATCTCGTGCCGGACAATGGGTTGCTTGTAAGCGATGATCGCCAGGGTTTCCAGCGCGGCGCGGGACAACCTTGCCGGCGTGGTCTGGAGCATGCGGAGGATGTAGGGTCCGAAGTCGGAATGGCTCCTGAACTGGTATCCCCCGGCGACCTCCCGCAGGCTGAAGCTGCGTCCCATGGCCTCATACTCGTACTTGAGCACCTTGAGGGCGCTGCGGATGTTCCCGGGATCCGCGTCGGGAAGCCAGGAGCGGATGTCCTTGACGCTCAGCGGGCGGTCGGACGCGAACAGCAGGGCCTCGACGATGAGCTTCAGCGACTTAGGCACGGACGGTCTCCTCCACGTCCTCGAAGCAGGCCTCCAGGACGATCTCGTCCTCCTGGTTCGGCTGGCGGAGCCGGATCAGTCCGGTCTGAACGAGCTCGAGCAGGGCCAGGAAGGTGGCGATCAGCTCGGAGGCGGTGTGGTTGTCTGCAAAGAGATCGGAAAAGGAGAGGGCCCTTTCCCGGATCCGCTCCATAATGTAGGTCATCTTGTCCTTGAGGGACCACTCCTCCGTCCGGAACTGCAGCTCCGCGCCGGGGGATTGCCGCTCGAGGACCCGCTTGAAGGCGTCCATGAGCTGGAACAGGCTGGCCCTGGGAAGCGGCGTCTCCTCGCGGTAGGGGGCCAGGTCGTCGGGCGCAATGCGCCGGGTGAAGATGTCCCGCTCGAGCATGTCCCGCTCCGAGAGCTCGCCGGCCACCTCCTTCAAGCGGAGGTACTCCATGAGAGGCCGGGTGATCTCGATGCGCGGGTCCTCCTCTTCCTCGTCTCCGGGGCTGGGCGGCAGGAGCATCCTGGATTTGATGTGAATCAGGGTGGCGGCCATGACCAGGAAATCCCCGGCCACGCTGATGTTCAGGGCCTTCATCATGTCCAGGTACTCGAGGTACTGATCCGTGATGGCGGAGATGGGGATGTCGAAAATGTCCATCTCGTTCTTTCGGATGAGGTGCAGGAGGAGGTCCAGGGGCCCCTCGAACACCTCCAATCTAACTTCGTATTCCCGGGATCCGGACATGGTCAGACCCTGACCTTTTCCCTGACCTCTTCCATGGTCTTCCGTGCGATGGCTCTCGCCTTTTCCGTGCCCTGGGCCATGACGGCCCGAACGGTGTCCGGGTCGGCCTCGAGGGCTCTTCTCTTCTCCCGGATCGGCTCCAGGGCCCGGTTCAGGTTCTCCGCCATGCGCTTCTTGCAGGCCACGCATCCGATCTCCGCCTTGCGGCAGTCCGCCTCGATCTGCCGGACCGCTCCCGGGTCGGTGTAAAACTCGTGGAAAGCGTACACGTTGCATATGGAGGGATCCCCGGGATCGCTCTTCCGGGCCCTCTGGGGGTCCGTGACCATTTGGCTCACCTTGGTGCGCACCGTCTCCGCGTCGTCGGAGAGGAAGATCGCGTTGCCGTAGCTCTTGCTCATCTTGCGGCGGTCCAGGCCCAGAAGCTTGGAGGTCGGCGCCAGGAGAAGATCCGGAACGGGAAAGACCTCTCCGAAGACGTGATTGAAGCGGCGCGCGATCTCCCGGGTGAGCTCCACGTGGGGCGCCTGGTCCTCGCCCACCGGCACGCCGTTCGCCTTGTAGATCAGGATGTCCGCGGCCTGGAGCACGGGATAACCGAGGAAGCCGTAGGTGTAGACGTCCTTCTGGGTCAGCTCCCGGAGCTGCTCCTTGTAGGTGGGGTTGCGCTCCAGCCACGGGAGCGGGGTGATCATGGAAAAGAGGAGGTGGAGCTCCGCGTGCTCGAGGATCTGGGACTGTACGAAAAAGGTGGCGATGTCGGGGTCCAGGCCCACGGCGATCCAGTCGATGATGATCTCGTGGGCGTTTTCCCGGATGCCGCCGGTGTCGGCGTAGTCGCTGGTCAGCGCGTGCCAGTCGGCGATGAAGTAGAAGCAGTCGTAGTCCCGGGTGAGCTCCTTCCAGTTCTCCAGGGCGCCGTGGACGTGTCCGAGGTGAATTCTACCGGTGGGTCTCATGCCGCTGACGATTCGCTTCCGGGTCATCCGTCTGGTCTCCTTGGCTTTTCTTCCATTACAACCTTCGTGTCTCTCTTGGCCGAAGCAGGCCCTCGAAAGGCACCCATCTTATGAAAAACCAGAAATTATTCAAGATGATTCTCGGCGGGTACGGCCCGGGCGCCGCCGTTCAACAGGTCGGCATAGTTCTCGAGCACGAAGCGGAGCTCCTGGTCCTTCGTGTGGATCCGCTCGTTCATCCGGGCCTCCAGGAGACGGTTGAGGATCTCCCGGTAGATTGGTCCCGGGGGGAGGCCCAGCTCCTTCAGGTCCCGGCCTCGGAGGAAGGTCTTCATGCCCTGGAGCCGGGTGACGTAAAGGGAGATCTGCCGCTTGATCCTCCGGTTGTTCGCCTTGGCCATCAGGAAGAGGATCATCTCCGTGTCGTACTCGGAGAGCAGTTTGTAGATACCGAACAGATCCCCTTCGTCGAGTCGGAAGAGCCGGTCCAGGACGTCCCGGGCGTTCCGGCGCTGGAGGACCAGGCCGAGCCCTTCCTGGTCGGACATCCGGGCGGACTCAGCCAGCCCCCGGAGAGCCTTGGAATCCAGCTGGGAGGTGAGGCCCAGCCAGTACACCTTCCAGGGGTCGCAGGGCTCCTCCAGGTAGAGGCGCTCGTACCAGGAGAGCACGGCGTCCACCTCCCGGAGCAGCGAGAGGAGCTCGTCGGTCATCCGGATCCCGGGGTGGATCACCGGCAGCAGGTCGAAGCTGTCCAGGCGCTCGATGGCGTGGGAAGGGTCTTGCTCCATGAGGAGGAGCTTGAGCTCGAGAAAGATGCGCCGCGCCGACATCTCCTTGAAGGTGTTGATGGAGACGGCGTTTTTCATCAGGGAGAGGGTGAGCTTTCCGATCTTGAACCCGAAGCGCTGCTCGAACCGGATGGCCCGCAGGACCCGGGTCGGGTCCTCCACGAAGCTCAGGTTGTGCAGCACCCGGATGACGCGTTCCTTGAGGTCCTTCTGGGCGCCGAAGTAGTCCACCAGGGTTCCGAAGTGTCTGGGGTTCAGCTTGACGGCCAGGGTGTTCATGGTGAAGTCCCTTCGGGACAGATCCTGCTTGAGCGAGCTGGTCTCGACGATGGGCGGGGCCGCCGGCGACTCGTAGTACTCGATCCGGGCGGTGGCGACGTCCACCTTGAACCCGTCCTGGAACACCACCACGGCGGTGCCGAACTTGCGATGGGTTCGCACGCGAACGTCGTCCCGCTGCTCGGCGAAGGCCTGGGCGAACGCGATCCCGTCGCCTTCCACCACCAGGTCCACGTCCAGGTTGTCCCGCTTGAGAAAGACGTCCCGGACCAGGCCGCCCACCAGGAAGACGTTGTACCCGAGAAGGTCTGCGATCCGGCCGAACTCCTTGAGATCCCGGATCACCTTCCTGGGAAGCCGCTCCTTCAGCATGGACGACATGTTCTTCTTGCGGATGAACTGGGAGGCGTGCCGGGTCTCGTAGGTGAAGTCCCGGATGACCGGCTCGCCCACCAGGATGCTCAGAAGATCGGTGCGGGTGATCACGCCCGCCACCCGTCCGTCCTCCAAGACCGGCAGGATGCGCAGCCTGTTCTTGATGATGAGGTCCTGGACCTCCCGGAGAGAGGCCTCGGGCTCCACTGCGGAGAACTCGATGTTCATGTACTCGCGGACCTGGAGGTGTCCCAGGTTGAAGAAGACCGCCTTTTCCACCACCTGGCGGGTGACGTACCCCTGGATGCGGTCGTCCTCCCCGGAGACCAGGAGCACGTTGATGTTGTACCGGGTCATGACCGTGGCGGCGTCCTGGATGCTCTTGTCGGGGCCGATCCGGATCACCGGCGAGGACATGATGTCCCGCGCGGTCTTTCGGGGATTGACCCGGCTCTTGAGGAGGGCCATGAGGGAACGCTTGGCCTGGATCAGGGTCTTGTCCTTGATGGTGGCCGAGGCCGCCTGGGGGTGCCCACCGCCGCCGAAGGCCAGGGCGATCTCGGCGGCGTTGACGTCCTCGATGCGGCTCCGGGCCACGAGGTAGATCTTGTCCTCCATCTGGGCGAGGGCAAAGAGGACGTCCAGGTTCTCCATGTCCATGAACTTGTGGACCAGGACGGCGAAGTCGCCCACGTAGTCGTCTCGGATCACCTCGGAGACCGTGACTTCCACGCCGTTGATCACGCGGGTGGAGGCCTCCTGCATCAGGTCGTTCAGCAGGTGGACCTGCTCGGCGGTGAGCTCGCGCGTGAGGAGATCCGCGATCAGGTTGTGATCCGCTCCCTGCCCGGTGAGCCAGGCGGCCGCCCGGTAGTCCTCGGCCCGGGTGGAGGAGAAGGTGAACGAGCCCGTGTCCTCGTGGATCCCGAGGCACATGATGGAGGCCTCGTCCGGGCTCACCTCGATCTCCTTCTCCCGCAGGACCTCCGTGAGGAGCGAGGTGGCGGCCCCCACCTCGCGAACCAGCTCCACGTCCCCGTGGACGTCGTCGTCGGAGTCGGGGTGGTGGTCGTAGATGTGGACCTCGACCTCGTCGTTGTCCACGATCTCGGCGAACCGGCCGATCCTGCTCCTCTGCCGCGTGTCCACGAGGATCAGGCGGCGGACACATTCGAGATCCACGTGACGGATCTTGGTGGAGTTGAACACGTAGGAGGCGGTGTGAATGAAGAAGTTCCGGAGCCCCTTCTCCTGGCTGCCCGGGAAAACCAGGACGGCCTCCGGGTAGAGCTTGCTCGCGGCCAGCATGGAGGCGAGGGCGTCGAAGTCGGCGTTGATGTGGGTCGTGATGACCTCGGTGTGGCGGTCGCCTCGTCGGACGCCGGAATCCCCGGTTTTCGCGTTCTCGGACATCATCGGATGAGCCCGTACGGGTCAGGGGTTAGGGTTCGGAAGGCTGGGTGCGGGCCTTCGCCGGCGGTGAAGAAACCAGCGCCGTGAAAGGCCGACCGAGGAACGGCGAGCCTCGGGAAGGGACGGCGGGGCATCGGCCCGGGCCGGTGGTCGTGCCGCGAGAAAGAGGGGCCGGAAGGGACTGGGGATTACACCCCGCGGATTCGCTCGTCCGATTCCTGCCTCTTCTTGCAGTCGATACAGAGCGTGGTGACCGGCCTGGCGCGCAGCCGCTTCTCGGAGATATCCTCACCGCACTCCTCGCAAATCCCGTAGGTCCCGTTCTCGATTCGCTCGATGGCGTCCTTGATCTTGCCGATCAGCTTTCGCTCACGGTCGCGGATCCTGAGGGTGAAGTTCCGGTCCGACTCGAGTGTGGCCCGATCGGACGGGTCCGGAAGGTTCTCCTTGTAATCGCTCATGTCGTCGACCGTCTCGTACGCCTGCTCCACGAGCTCGTTGAGCCGTTCGTCCAGCAGATTACGGAAGCTCTCCAGCTTTTTCTTGCTCAACATGGGCTTTTGTTCATCCTCCGGTCCATCTGGGTTGTGCCCTGAAGCGGTTCGGGCACGAAGCGTCCCTCACTGGGTGATCTTCTTCCAGAAGTTCTTGGCCTTCTGGGTGACCTTTTCTCCCTCGAGCTCGGCAAACTCCTGCAGTAGCTCCTTCTGGCGTTGATTGACCCGCCTGGGGACCTTGACGTTCACTTTGACGAACAGGTCCCCCCGCCTCTGGCTTCGAACCGCCGGCATGCCCACCCCGTGAAGCGTGAGCACGTCGCCCGGCTGTGTCCCCTTGGGGATGGTGAGCTCCTCGGCGCTTTCTTCTCCGAGCAGGGGGATCTCCACGCTTCCCCCCAGGGCCGCCTGAACGAAGGAGATGGGGATCTCGCAGAACAGATGCTCCCGCTCCCGGGTGAAGAACTCGTGCTTCCGCACGTGGATCACCACGAACAGATCCCCGGGAGGCCCTCCGTTCTCTCCCGGCTCCCCCTCACCCCGGAGGCGGAGCTGGGAGCCGTGGTCCACGCCGGGCGGGATCTTGAGGGTGATCCTGCGCTCGGCCCGGATCCGGCCCTGGCCGTGGCAGGACTCGCAGGGGTCCGTGATCATGCGGCCCTCGCCGCGGCAGGTCGGGCAGACCGTGCTGATCTGGAAAAAGCCCTGGGACCGAACCACCTGACCCCGGCCCTGGCAGGTTGAGCAGACCCGGGGCTCGCTTCCCGGCTTGGATCCCGACCCGGAGCAGGTCTCGCAGAGGTCCTCCTTCTGGAAGACGATCTCGTCCTCCTTGCCGGTGAAGGCCTCCTCCAGGGTGATCTCCAGGTCGTATCGAAGGCTGTTGCCCTGCCGGGACCGCGTCTGACCCCGCCGTCGCGTCCCGAACCCGAAAAAGTCCTCGAAGATGTCCCCGAAACTGGAGAAGATGTCCTCGAAACCGCTGAAACCCTGAAAACCGGTCCCGGCCAGCCCTTCGTGTCCGTACCGATCGTAGACCTGTCGCTTCTCCTGGTCGCGAAGCACCTCGTATGCCTCGGCCGCTTCCTTGAACCGATCCTCCGCCTCCTGGTCCCCGGGATTCCGGTCCGGGTGGTACTTCATGGCCAGCTTGCGGTAGGCCTTCTTGATCTCTTCACCGGAGGCGTCCCGGGACACGCTCAGGATCTCGTAGTAATCTCGCTTTCGCATACGCTCTCGGCTCCTGTCGACCCCGACGCCGTCCAGCGGCTCCGCCGCAGCCCGAGTCAACGGAAGGCTTGAACATGATGATCTCTGGCGGGTTCGCAAAACCCCGCTCACCCGCCGCTGGAAATGCTATTCCCTGTTGATACTCCCAGGGCAGATCTCAGGGTCCGGGGCTTTATGCGACGCCATCACGCTTCAGATTCGTTTTCCTATTTCTTGTCCTCTTCGACGGTCTCTTCAGCCTTTTCAGTCATTTTTTCGCCGCCGTTTTCCGCCTCGGCCAGCAGCTCCTCGGCGAGGGAGTCCGGACGCGTATCCAGCAGGGCCTCGGGATCGACGGGGGCCGCCTTGATCACGGAACCGGCCGCGATCTCCCGGAGCGACACCACCACGTCCTTGTTCTTGGAGGTCAGTGTGGGATCGGCGCCTTTTCGCAGCTGTCGCACCCGCTTTGCCGCCATGTGGATCAGGGCAAATCGGTTGTTTACTTTTTGCAGGCAGTCCTCTACTGTGATTCGAGCCATTTCGCACTCCTGAATGGGTTTCCCGATCCAGCCTCGCGCCAGATGGAATAAACCCTACTTTTTACCATTTCCGATTTCTAATGTAAAGCATAAAACCAAAGATTCAACCGGAATCCTTCATGCTCTCTCAAGTTCTGAGCGGCACGGTCATCGGCATCGAGGCCCACCTGGTGTACGTGGAGGTGGACATCTCCTCGGGACTCCCGGCCTTTTCGACGGTGGGTCTGCCCGAAGGGGCGGTGCGGGAGAGCAAGGACCGCGTCAAGGCCTCCATCCGGAACGCCGGCTACGAGTTTCCCTCGGACCGGATCACCGTCAACCTGGCCCCGGCGGACGTGAAAAAGACTGGAACGGGGTTCGACCTGCCCATCGCCCTGGGGATTCTGGCGGCCACCGGGCTGATTCCCCTGGAGACCCTCCGGGACCACCTCGTGGCCGGAGAGCTCTCTCTCGACGGCCGGGTCCGGCCCGTACCGGGCGTGCTTCCGCTGGCCGCGGCCGCCCGCAAGGCCGGCCTGCACGGCCTGTACGTACCCCGGGCCAACGCCCGAGAGGCGGCCGTTGTGGAGGGGATCGCGGTCTACCCGGCGGAGTCCCTCTCCTCGGTGGTGGAGAACCTGACCGGCGGGACCGCGCCGGTGCCCGTTCCCGGCCGCCGGGAAGCTCCCGTGGTGAGCGTCCCCGGAAGCTTGGACTTCAGCGATGTCCGCGGCCAGGAAAACGCCAAGCGGGCCCTGGAGGTGGCCGCGGCCGGAGGGCACCACGCGCTTCTGGCCGGACCGCCGGGATCGGGAAAGACCATGCTGGCGCGCCGGCTCCCGGGAATCCTCCCGGAGCTCGACTTCGATGAGGCCCTGCAGGCCTCCATGATCTACAGCGTGGCCGGGCTCATGCCGGAAGGGGCCTCCCTGGTGGCGGAGCGGCCCTTCCGGGCCCCGCACCACACGGTTTCCTATGCGGGGCTCGTCGGGGGCGGTCAAAACCCCAGGCCCGGCGAGGTGAGTCTGGCCCATCATGGGATCCTGTTCCTGGACGAGATGCCCGAGTTCCGCAGAAGCGTGCTCGAGGTCCTGCGACAGCCCATGGAGACCGGGACGGTCACCATCTCCCGATTGAGCTCCAGCGTGACCTTTCCCGCGGAGTTCATGCTGGTGGGGGCCATGAACCCCTGCCCGTGCGGCTACCTGGGGGACGCGAAGCGGGTCTGCACCTGCACGCCCGAGCAGGTGCACCGGTACCGGGCGCGAATCTCGGGTCCCCTGATGGACCGGATCGATCTCCAGGTGGAGGTCCCTCGGGTCCCCTACCGCGCCCTCAAGGCCGGGGAGGACGGCCGGGGCTCGAGGGAGATGTCCGAGCGGGTGCAAAAGGCGCGGGAGGTCCAGACCCGGCGTTTCCTGGACACCTCCATCCGCACGAACGCCGCCATGGACGGACCGCTGCTGCGGGAGCACGCCGCTCCGGACCCGGACGGAGAACGCGTTCTCGAGCGGGCGGTGGAGCGGTTCGGGCTCAGCGCCCGGGCGCACGCCCGTATCCTCAAGGTCGCCCGGACCATCGCCGACCTGGAGGGCGACGGCCGCATCCGGGCCGACCACGTGGCCGAGGCCGTCCAGTACCGGTCTCTGGACCGGGCCTCAACCCGGTGAACAGCCGGTCGGATCCTCACACCGAAGCGTTCTCCGCAAAAGGGATTCCTGCCATGGGGCCTCTCCCGGTTCTTCGAGGAGGGGGCACGACCGGAATCTGTCAACACGAGGGATTTTCACCCGCAGGGGGGACGTCATGAAGACGAAAGACGTGCAAGGGATCGAGCCGGGGCAGGCGTGGGAGGTCGACCTGTTCCGGCCCGAGGACGGGGAGGGGGTGGCGGGGCTGTTTCTCTCCGTTTACGGCGAAGGCTACCCCATCCGGACCTACCTGGATCCGGACCGGCTCCGGGAGGAGAACGCGGCCCATCGGACCATTTCGAGCGTGGCGCGGACCCCTCGCGGGGACATCGTGGCCCACAACGCGCTGTTCCGGAGCGCCCCCTTCGAAGGCATCTACGAGACCGGGGCGGGCCTGGTGCATCCCCTGTACCGGGGCGGGAAGGGGCTCTTCACCGGGGTGATCGAGCACGGGTTGACGAAAGCGGCGCCCGCCTTCGGCCTTTCCGGTGTGTACGGGGAGTCCGTCTGCAACCACGTGTTCAGCCAGAAGGCCTGCCGCAGCCTCGGCATGACCTCGCACGCCCTGGAGGTGGACCTGATGCCGGCGGAGGCCTATGTCAAGGAAATGACGGCGGCCGGGCGCGTAGCGTCGCTCCTGGAGTTCGTCAGCGTGAAGCCCCGGCCCCATGAGGTCTTCATTCCGACCCCCTACATGGATGCGTTCCGTTTCCTTTACGAGGGTCTGGAGGAAGAACGAACGCTGAAAGAGGCCACGGCGCCCTTGCCTGCCGGCCGCCCCTCCGAGGTGAGCGGCCGGTTCTTCGACTTCGCCGGGGTGGCGAGGATCGCCGTCCGGAGCGCCGGCGAGGATTTCGCCGCCCGATTGGAAGCGGAGGAGGCCGACATGGCCGAAAAGGGGGCACAAATCCTGCAGATCTGGCTCAACCTGGGGGAACCCTGGGTGGGCGAGGCCGTGGGCCTGCTCCGGTCCAGGGGATACTTTTTCGGCGGTCTGCTCCCCCGTTGGTTCGACACGGACGGGATGCTCATGCAGAAGCTGGATCACCGCCCCCACTGGGGGGAGATCCGGCTCGAGTTCGATCGGGCGAAGCGCATCATGGCCGGGGTCCGGGCCGACTGGGAGGCATCTCGCGTTGCGTGAGGCCGGAGGATCTGCGGGCGGCGGGTTGCAGCGGCGACGCCCGCCATGGGAAGGAAGGAAATCGGCGATGAAGACGGGATCACGGGACCGGGTTCCTGCGATCGGAAGGCCGCTGCCCCGGGCTGACGGCTGGTCCAAGGCGAACGGCACGGAAGTCTACGCCGCCGACTTCCGCGATCCGGACCTGATTCTCCTGGGCATCCGGCGGGCCCTGGTGCCGGCGGCCCGCGTCGCGCACCTGGCGGTGGACGAGGCCATGGCCGTCCCGGGCGTGGTCGCGGTCCTGACCTGGGCGGATGTCCCCGGCAGGAACCGCATGGGCATCGTGCACAAGGACCAGCCGGTGCTGGTGGAGGAGCGTGTCCGCTACGCGGGGGACCCCCTGGCCCTGGTGCTGGCCGAGGACCGGGCGGCGCTCCGCGAGGGCCTCGAGAAGATCGAGGTCCGGCTGGAGCCGCTTCCGGGGCTGTTCGATCCGGAGAAGGCGCGCATGCCGGGGGCGGGGACCGTCCAGGACGCTCTGCCGGAAGGGGGCATGGAGCCCAACGTGCTCCAGAAGGCGGCGGTCCGAAAGGGGGACCCCGGGGAGGCCATGGGCCGAGCCGAGGTCGTGGTGGCTTGCGAGGTCGAGCTCGGGCATCAGGAGCACGCCTTCCTGGAGACCGAGGCGGGCTGGGCGCGCATGGAGCCGGACGGAAGGCTTCTGGTCTGCGCCTCCACCCAGACTCCCTTCCGGGACCGGATGGAGCTCGCCGAGATCCTGGACTGGAGCCTGGACCGCATCCGCGTCGTGGCCCCTTACCCCGGCGGGGCGTTCGGAGGAAAGGACGGGCTCACGGTTCAGGGCTTCCTGGCCCTGGGGGCCCTCCACGCCGGCGGCCGTCCCGTGAAGATGGTCCTGGACCGGCCGGAGAGCTTCCTCGCCGGGAGCAAACGGCATCCGGCCCGGGTCCGGGTCCGGTTGGGGGCCGAAAGCGACGGGACCTTTACCGCCCTGGAGGCGCATCTCGTCCTGGACACCGGGCCCTACGGCCACCTGGGAGGGGAGGTCTGCGCCCTGGCCGTGGAGCAGGCCGGCGGGACCTACCGGATCCCCCATCTGTATGCGGAGGGCCGGGCGGTCTTCACCAACAACCCCATCGGCGGGCCTTTTCGGGGCTTCGGGGTCCCCCAGGTCATGACGGGGACCGAGCAGGCCGTGGACCTGGTGGCGGAGAAGCTGGGCCTGGACCCCATGGCCCTGCGGAAGCAGAACGCCCTGGTCCCGGGCGACGCTACACCCGCCGGAGTGACCCTGACCGGGTCCGTGGGGGCGGTGGACTGCCTGGAGGCCGTCGAGCGACACCCGTGGTGGAAGGAGCGCGCGGCCTGGAAGGCCGAGGCCCCTCCGTTCAAGAAGTGGGGGGCGGGGCTGGCCCTGGTCTCCCAGGGTTGCGGGTACGGCCCGGTGGTCCCGGACTACGCAAACGCCAAGGTGGAAATCCGGACCGACGGCCGCATTGCGGTCGCATCCGGGGTCGTGGACATGGGGCAGGGAAACGCCTCGACCTGTCTCCAGATCGCCGGGGCCGCGCTGAACCAGCCGGTCTCGAACATGGACCTGGTCACGCCGGACACGGATCGCACCCTGCCTTCGGGCAGCGCCTCGGCGAGCCGGAGTACCCACGTGTACGGACCGGCCCTGATCGCGGCGGCCGAGGTCCTGAAGGCGCGCATTCTCGACCGGGCGGCTCTGATGCTCATGGCGCCGGGAGCGGAGACCCTGGCCCTGTTCGCGGGCGGTGTGCGCTGCCTGACCTCGGGCCGGGAGCTCCCGCTCGCCGGGGTGGCCTCCTTGATGGCCCCGGAGGAGCGCGTGAGCGTCCAATTCCACCGGGCTCCCCGGGCGCGGGATCGGGTGGACAAGGCCGGGACCGAGGTGCTTGGAATGCCCCACCTGGTGTTCTCTTTTGCCGCCCATCTGGCCCGGGTCGAGGTGGACGAGCTGACCGGAAGGGTGGAGGTGCTCGACTACCTGGCCGCCTCCGACTGCGGGCGGGTGCTCGACCCGGTGATCTTTCACGGCCAGATCCAGGGCGGTGTGGCCCAGGGGCTCGGGTACGCGCTCCTCGAGGAGTTCGTCGTGGAGGAGGGGCTGATTCGAACGCCCGATCTCGCCACCTACCTCCTTCCCACCTCCCTGGACGTCCCCGAGGTGACGTCCCTCGCCGTTGAAACCCACGAGCCGACCGGGCCGTACGGGCTCAAGGGGGCCGGGGAGATCGGCATCAGCGGGCCGGTTCCGGCTGTGGCCAACGCGGTGGCCGATGCGTGCGGGGTACGCTCGAAGCGGTTCCCGCTCACCGGGGAGCGGGTTCTGGCGGCCATGATGGAGAAAGGATCCGGGAGATGACCATTCGCTTCGGGTTGAACGGAAGGAAGATCGACCTGGACGCAGCGGCCGATGCGCGGGCGATCGACGTCCTTCGGGGGGATCTGGGGTTGACCGGCGCCAAGGAGCCTTGCGGCGGGGGGGAGTGCGGCGCCTGCACCGTCCTGGTGGACGGGGAGGCCCGCCTTGCCTGCCTCATGCTGGCCGGGCAGCTGGAGGGTCGGGAGGTTCTGACCATCGAGGGGCTGAGCGGTGAGGGGACGGCCCACCCCCTCCAGGAGGCGTTCGTGGAACGCGGAGCGGTCCAGTGCGGCTTCTGCACCCCGGGCATGATCCTGGCCGCGGAGGGACTCTTGAGGCGGAACCCGAACCCGGAACGGGCCGAGGTCCGTGAGGGGCTGTCGGGAAACCTGTGCCGCTGCACCGGGTACGTCAAGATCGTGGACGCCGTGCTGGAGGCGGCGGAGCGCGCGGGCAGGGAGGAGGAGCCGTGAGCCGGTTCTTTCTTCCCGGAAGCCTGGACGAGCTGTGGCCCATCCTTCGGGACCACCCCGGCGCCGCGGTGTACGCAGGCGGAACCGATTTGCTGGTGAAGCGGCGCGCCGGGCTCGTGAGTCCGGACACGCTCGTCTGCCTGGAACGGATCGAGGCCCTGAAAGAGGTGCGCGAGGAGAACGGGGACCTGTTTCTGGGAGCGGGGGCCACCCACGAGGGACTGACCACCCATCCCCTGGTTCGGTCCAGACTCCCGGTGCTGGCTCGCGCCCTCTCGGTCCTGGGCTCGCCTCCCATCCGCCGCATGGGCACCCTGGGCGGGAACGTCGTCACCGCGTCCCCGGCCGGGGACACCCTTCCCCCCCTCTATGGATTGGAGGCGGAGGTGGAGATCCGGAGCGCGTCCGAACGGCAGCGGGTGCCCATCGGCGATTTCATCCGGGGTCCCGGCCGGACCCGCTTGACACCCGGTCAGATCGTGACCGGAGTGCGGGTTCCCGACCCCGGGGGCTTCAACCTCCAGTATTTCGAAAAGGTAGGGCGGAGGAACGCCCTCGCCATCAGCCTGGTCAGCATGGCCGCCCTCCTGGAGGTCGAGGGGGAGCGGGTCGTCCGGGCGCGCATCGCCTGGGGGAGCGTGGGTCCCACCGTGGTCCGGTCGCCCGGGGTGGAGGGGCTTCTGCGAAACGGCCGGAGAGACCGAAAGACCTTGGAGGCGGCCGCCGACCTGGCGAGGCAGGCCGTGCAGCCGATCACGGACCTCCGGGCCTCGGCCGGCTACCGGCGCCTGGTGGCCGGCAACCTGCTGCTCCGGCTCGCCCGATGAGGCGGCCTTCACGGCCCCCGCCGCGCCCCGTTTCCAGCGCTTTACACCCGCCTTCCGTTGTGTCATAGTACGCGCTTTGATCGCCGGGGCGTCCACGCCCTGCCGGGAGTCATCCAAACGGAGTCCGTTCCATGCGGCGCCTTCTCAAGGCCATGATCGTGCTGGTGCTGCTCGCCTTCCTGGCCGCCGGGGGGGCTGGCGCCTACCTCTGGTACGTCTGGTCGAGCAATCTCCCCTACATCGGGTCCCTGGAGGAGTACCACCCGCCGATCATCACCGAGATCTACAGCGGCAGCGGGGAGGTCATCGGCCGTTTCTGGGAGGAGAAACGGATCGTCGTCCCCCTGGACCAGGTGCCGCGGCACCTGGTGGAGGCCTTCGTGGCGGCGGAGGACGATCGGTTCTTCGAGCACAAGGGCGTTGATTTTTTCAGCATATTCAGGGCATTCATCAAGAACATCCAGGCGGGCAAGATCGCCCAGGGCGGGAGCACCATCACCCAGCAGGTCACCCGTTCTCTCCTGCTCAAGAACCCGGAGAAGACCTACCGGAGAAAGGCCCGGGAGGCCATCCTGTCCCTCCAGATCGAAAAGACCTTTTCCAAGGAGCGGATCCTCTTCCTCTACTTGAATCAGATCTACCTGGGTCACGGGGCCTACGGGGTGGAGGCAGCGGCCAGGACCTACTTCGGCAAGTCCGCCTTGGAGCTCACCGTAGCCGATTCCGCCATGCTCGCGGGGCTGCCCCAGGCGCCGAGCCGCTACTCGGCCTTCCGCAACTACGACCGGGCCAAGAAGCGGCAGCGATACGTGCTGGATCGCATGGCGGCGGAAGGGTACATCGACAAGAGGCAGGCCGATCAGGCCTATGACCAGCCGCTTCCGCTCCGCGAGACCAAGGAGAACCCCTTTGACAAGGCCCCCTACTTCACGGAGCACGTCCGCAAGTACCTGGAGGGGACCTACGGCCGGGAGGCCCTCTACCGGGAAGGGCTGCGGGTCCATACCACCGTCGATCTGCCCAGGCAGCGCATGGCCCAGGCGGCCGTGGAGCAGGGATTGCGCGAGCTGGACAAGCGGGAAGGGTACCGCGGCCCCCTCCGCCGCATCGATGAGGAGGAGATCGAGGCCTTTCGCGCGGAGGCGACCGAGCGGTTGAAAGACCTCCCGCCCGAGGTCGGAGAGATCCTGGAGGGGGTGGCCCTGGAGGTCGACGACGAGGAGAAGCAGGTGGTCGTCGGGATCGGCGAAAGGAGCGCCCTGCTTCCGTTGGAGCAGATGAAGTGGGCCCGGGAGCCCAACCCCGAGGTCTACTACAGCGCGGCCCCGGTCCGTCGCCCGAGCCGGGTCCTGAAACGAGGCGATGTGATCCAGGTTCGCATCCTGGAGCCCGCCGAGGAACCCCACGCCTGGACCGTGGCCCTGGAACAGGAGCCCGAGGTCCAGGGGGCGCTCCTGTGCATGGACCCTGAGACGGGCCGCGTCCTCGCCATGGTCGGCGGCAGGGACTTCGACGAAAGCCAATTCAACCGGGCGGTCCAGGCGCGGCGGCAGCCGGGCTCCGCGTTCAAACCCATCATCTACGCTGCCGCCCTGGACGCCGGCATGACCCCCTCCTCGGTGATCCTCGACGCCCCCTACGTGGCCCCCATGCAGGAGAAGGACAAGCTGTGGAGGCCGGAGAACTACAAGAAGAAGTTCTCCGGCCGAACCCTGCTCCGGCGGGGCCTCATCAAGTCCATGAACGTCATCACCGTCAAGATCCTCAAGAAGATCGGCGTGCGGACGGCCATCGACTATGCGCGCCGCCTCGGGGTCGAGTCCGGCCTGAGCCCGGATCTCTCCCTGGCCCTGGGCTCCTCCGGCCTATCCCTGCTGGAGCTCACCCGGGCCTACGCCTGCTTCGCCAACGGCGGCCTGCTCCCCCGGGCCTATGTCATCGATCGCGTCGTGGATCGCCGGGGGCACCTCCTCGAGGAGAACCAGCCCCGGCTGGAGGAGGTGATTTCTTCCCAGACCGCCTACGTCATGACCGACCTGCTCGAGGGGGTGGTCCAGGAGGGCACGGGGTGGCGGATCCGGGCGCTGAAGCGTCCCGCGGCGGGAAAGACCGGCACCACCAACGATCTCATGGACGCCTGGTTCATGGGCTTCACGCCCGAGCTGGTCACCGGCGTCTGGGTCGGGTACGACGACCGCGTGCCCATGGGTCGGGGAGAGACCGGGTCCAGGGCGGCGAGCCCGATCTGGCTCCAGTTCATGCAGGAGGCGCTGGGGGATCTGCCCGTGGAGGACTTTCCGGTTCCCGAGGGCGTGGTGTTCGCCAAGATCGACGCGGAGGAGGGGCTGCTCGCAAGCGCGCACTCCGAGAAAACCGTGTTCCAGGCCTTCGTGGAGGGCACCGAGCCCACGGAGTACGTCCCGCCCCCCCGGAGGGCCAAGAGCGGCCACTTCAGCCAGTTCGACATGGATTTCGCCCGGTAGCGGCCCCCCTCCCGCGTGCTCGAGGTGCCCCCGACCTCTCTTCCTTCGCCCGCAGCATCCGACGGACCGCGCGGCTCGCGTCTCTCCTTTTGGCCCTCTTCACGGCCCACATGAACAAAAAGAACCAGGCGTATGGTAAAGCGGGCCGCCGCCGGAAAGCGGCCGGGCGCCCGCCTCAGGCGTCGTCGGCCATGGGCAGACGGACCAGCAGCGTGGTGGTGTCCCTGCCGGTGCGAATCTCCAGGCGCCCCCTGAGGAGCCGAACGATCCGGTGGGTGATGTAGATTCCCCTCCCCCGTCCCGCACCCTCCAGGAGCCGGGTGCGGTCCTCCTCCGAGATAACGCCCGTGTTGGTGATCTCCACGCAGGCCCACCGGCCGTCGCGGTAGGTCCGGACGGCCAGCTCACCTCCCCGGAAGGGGATGGCGTTGGTGGCGTTGTTCAGCAGATTGTCCAACACCCGCTCCAGATGCATGGGATAGCAGCGGACGATCAAGGGGTCCTCGTAAGGGCCGCTGGTCAGGGTGACGTTCTGCTTGAGCTGCTCCTTGATCGCCTCCTCGTTGATCTCGAAACGGTACCGGACCACGTCGCTCAGGTTGACCGCCTGCTTCTCGCCAACCTGGTAGATGCTGAGCGCCATCTCCTGGAGCCGGCTGGTCTCCTCCAGCAGGATCTCCACGTAGCGGCGGATCTTTGCGTCGTCCCGCATCTCCTCCGGACGGTCCAGGAGCTGCCTGAGCCGCCGGGCGAAGCCGGCCGTGGCGATGGCCGGGTTCTTGAAGTCGTGGAGGGTGTCGTCGAGGTGCTCCATCCTCTGGGCCTTCACCAGCTCCCGGCCGAGGAACAGGAAGATGTCGATCTCCTCTTCAGCGTAACGTTTCCGCTGGTCCAGGGCGTCGAAGGTCATGAAGTGGGTGATCTCTCCTCCGACGGAGAGGGGGATGTAGAGGATGGAGTTGATGTTGTGGGACGCGGCGAACCGCCTGACGCTGCCGGAGATCAGGCTGCTCTTCTGCGGGTCGGTCACGAGAAGGTAGGAGGGGGTTACGATCTCGTACGGGGTTTCCTCCACGTACTCCCGTTTCCCCAGGATCAGCTCGAAGGCCGGCTCGGACTCGACGGGAAATTCCTTGCCGATGCCGTGATACCCGACCGAGTCGGGGAACCCCGCCTCGAGGACCGCGTGGTTCAGATCCTGGCTGACGGAGAACAGGGCGCAGCTCTCCAGGTTGATGATGTCCGCCAGCTCCGGGATGACCTGGTTGAAGACGTCCTTCATCTTGACGCCTTCCCGTGTGCCCAGCTTCAGGAAGATGTTGCGGACGATCGTGTCCTTCTTCTCGTTCATCGCGTTGAGAAAGAGAATCTTTTTCCGGGCGATGACGAAGCTGAGCCTGCGGCTCATCACCAGGGCGGTCTGGGCCTCCAGGGTGGTGAAATGCCGGCCCTTCTCCGGAAAGTAGATCTGGATCACGCCGACGGCGTCCCGCTCGTGGGGAAAGAAGCGGGGAATCTCCACCGGGATGGCCATCAGGGAGTGGGCGCCCTTTTCCGAGACCACGCTCTTGTCCCGGTAAAGCCCCTCGCTCAGGATGTCCGGAACGAGGTAGGGCCGCCGCGTCTTCACGACCTCCCCGGCCACGCTCCGGTCCAGCGGGATGTAGGTCTCCCGGGTCGTCTCCTTGCTGGGAAAGGAGCCGTAGCTCAGCATCTGCTCGGTGTAGGGATCGTAGATGCGCACCGAGGCGGAGTCCGCACCGAGGAACTCCACCATGTGCAGGGTGGCCTTGGCCAGGATCTCCTTTTCCGGGAGCTCCGGGCTGATCTCGATGATCTCGTCCACCTGCTTCACGAACCGGGTGAGGAACTCCGAGAGGACGTGCTCCTCGATCCAGTCGATGAGAAAGCCCCAGAACGCCTCATCTTCGGGAAGACCGGCGGCCCAGGGCTCCTCGCGGATCCTTCGGGTGAGCTGATGGACGTCTTTCCACCACATGGCGATCGATCACGCTCCGCATCAAGACCCGGCGGGAGGTCTCCGGTCCGGGGGTCGAACCGGAGGCCGCCGGCGGGCGGTCAAGGTCAGATCTCGAAGCCTCGGGCCATCCCGCGGCTCCGTCAGGACTCCAGGTCCCGCACACCCTGGTAGACGGTGTCGAAGAGCTCCTGGACGTCCTCCTTCTCGATGCAGGAGAACGCCACGCGCAGGTCGCTCTTGCCGAGGCTGATGAGGCCGATGCCGTACCGTTCCAGCAGATGCACGCGCAGGGGCTCGGCCTCCACGGTCTTGAGCCGGAGGCACATGAAGTAGCCCGAGTTGAAGGGGTAGGGCTCCCAGGCCCGGTCGTAGCGGGAGTCGCCGAGCACACGCTTCACCTCCTCGGCCCGCTCCCGCATGATGCGGACCTTCTCGGCCTTTTCCTCCGCGTAGCTCTGAGAGCCCAGCGCACCGAGCAGCACGGCCTGGCTGAGGCGGCTCGCGTTGGAGATGCTCCCGCGTACCGCCCCGGCCGTCTTCCGCTCCAGGGCGTTGTAAAAGGCGGGGGCGTCGCGCTCGACCAGGGCCCCGTAGGTGACGAAACCCACCCGCAGGCCCCAGACATAGTCCTCCTTGGTGGCGCCGTCCAGCTTCACCGCCATCAGGCGGGGGTCACGGCCGGCCAGCCGCGTGAACACCGACTCCTTCAGGATGTCGTCCTCGTAGAACAGCCCGAAGTAGGAGTCGTCGGTGACGGCCACCACGTTGGTTCCCCGGCCGGCGGTCTCGAGAAGCACATCCGCGATGGCGTCCGCTTCCCCCGGGGTGGGGGCGTAACCGGTGGGGTTGTTGGGAAAGTTGAGGAGAACGATGATCTTGTCCCGGCCCGAGGCCTCCTCGCGCACGCAGGCCCGGAGGCCCTCCACGTTGAAACCGCCCTTTTCGCTGAACAGGGGGTAGTTGGCGATCCGGGCCCCTTTCCGCACGCCGAAGATCAGGTTGTAGTTGCCCCACATCTTGTCCGGGAGGACGATCACGTCCCCCGGGTCGACCCACATGTCCGCGGTCACGCTCAGCCCGTGGGTAATCGCGGAGGTCACGACCGGCAGGCTCAACTCCTTCCCGATCAGGGAGGGGTTCTTCCGGAAGAGCGCTTCCTTCCATGCCTCGCGGAGCTCCGGCACGCCGAAGGAGGGCGCATAGGTCAGGGCCTCCTCGGGCCGGAGCTCGCTGATGCAGCTCATCACCGAGGGCAGATGCATGGTCCGCCCCTTCTCCGTGGCCATACCGATGGTGGCGTTGAATCGGTGGGCCTTTTCCTTGGCCTCCGCGCTCTGGCTGAGAATGCCCTTGGGAAAGAAGAGGTGCTTTCCCACGTGGGACAGCATGTCGAGCGCGTGGGGCTGGGATTCGCGAAGGTCCTGGTTCAGCTCTTGGGCGAGTGGGTTCATTCAGGGGTTCCTTTCGTTCGTCCAGGCACGGTCCCCGGGGAGACCGACACAGGGGCTCGATGGTCCTCCAAGCGGGGCGAAACCGCTACAATGCAAAGTAAATTCTGTATTATTAGCGACACGTTAGCCATGCTGTCAAGGAAAAACAGGGAGGCAATTTGGCTTGACTTGAAAACCTCCCTCCAATATACAATAAGAGGTTTCCGAATTCTGATGGCGTCGTAAAAAGCCTGGAACCTTGAGATCTGCCCTAGACATTCTAAAGGGTTATAGAGTGCCCAGCGGCGGGTGAGCGGGTTTTTGCGAACCCGTCAATTCTTGATGGAGTCGACAATCGCCTCAAACCTCGAGATCTGACCTGTAATGATCAATGGGTTATAGCGTTGCGCTGGAGAAAGGGGAAGGATTTCATGAAGGATGTGGTCATCGTAAGCGCGTGCAGGACGGCCGTGGGCGATTTCGCCGGTTCGCTGAGCGAGGTCTCCGCCACGGATCTCGGGGCGCTCGCCATCCAGGAGGCGGTCAAGAGGGCCGGGATATCGGGGGAGGACGTGGACGAGGTGATCATGGGCAGCGTCCTCCCACACGGCCTTGGGCAGAACCCGGCCCGGCAGTCCATGGTCCGGGCCGGTCTCCCGTGGGACGTGGGCGCGATTACCGTGAACAAGGTCTGCGGGTCCGGTCTCAAGGCGGTCATGCTGGCCGCGCAGGCGATCCAGTGCGGTGACGCGGACGTGGTGGTGGCCGGAGGCCAGGAGAACATGAACCTCTGCCCCTATCTCCTGACCAAGGCGAGGACGGGCTACCGCATGAACGACGGCAAGGCCGTGGACGGCATGGTCCACGACGGGCTGTGGGACCACGTGAACGACTTTCACATGGGCATCAGCTCCGAGCTGGTGGCTGAGAAGTACGGGGTGACGCGCCAGGATGCGGACGCGTTCGCCCTGGCCTCCTACGAGAAGGCCTGGAAGGCCATGGAGGCCGGCAAGTTCCGAGACGAGATCTTTCCAGTGGAGGTCCCCCGGCGAAAGGGGGACCCCGTGCTCTTCCAGGAGGACGAGATCCCCGTACGAAAGCCCCTGACGAACGCGGAGGGCCTGGCCCGGCTGAGGCCCGCCTTCAAGAAAGATGGCTTCACCACGGCGGGAAACGCGTCCAAGATCAGCGACGGTTCCTCCGCGCTGGTGGTGATGAGCCGTGACAAGGCCCGGGAGCTGGGGTGCAAGCCCCTCGTGCGCGTGGGGGCCCAGGGGGCGTCGGGACTGGACATGAAGTACGTCCTGGTGGCGCCCATTCTGTCCATCCCCAAGGTCCTGGCCAAGGACGGACTGAGCGTGAGCGACGTGGACCTCCACGAGATCAACGAGGCGTTCAGCACCTCCTCGGTGACCATCAACCGGGAGCTGGGGATCGACCCGGGCAGGGTGAACGTCCACGGCGGGTCCGTGGCCATCGGGCACCCCATCGGCGCCAGCGGGGCGCGGGTCCTCACCACCCTGATCCATGCCATGAAGGACCGCGGCGCAAAGATCGGGGAGGCTTCGCTCTGCCTCGGCGGGGGGGAGGCCGTCACCCTGGTGGTGTACAACGAAGAGTAGCAAGATGCGCCGGCGCTTGCCGACTCCGGGATGCGACTGCGTTGGCACCCGGTGCGGATCGAGGACCGGCGTGTGAGGCGGTTTGAACGGCATGCGGAGAGCGGCGCGGAAAGGCGGCCGCCGGTAAACGACAACGAAAACCGACAGAGGATGACGCCGTAAATAGCCCGAAACCTCGAGATCCGCCTCTGGGATTTCCATACCTATATGGTGTACCCAGCGGCGCATGAGCGGGTCTTTGCGAATGCGTCAAAGAGGAGAGCGACATGACGGATGTGGTGATTGTAGCTGGAACGAGGACCCCGGTGGGGAGCTTCGGTGCAACGCTGAAATCGACGCCGGTGGTGCAGCTGGGCGCCCTGGTGCTGAAGGAGACCCTCAAGAAGGCCGGCCTGCGGCCCGCGGCCACCGAAGCGCTGACCCGGTTCGAGCCCGACTCCCTGAAAGGGCTCGGCATGATCGACCTCGAGAAGGAGGGGTACGACTACCAGGACGGCCTCCAGCCCGTGCAGGTGGACGAGGTGATCATGGGGAACGTGGTCGGTGCGGGTCAGGGGCAGAACGTGACCCGGCAGGCCATGATCCGGGCGGGCATTTCCAAGGAGACGGGCGCCTTCACCGTGAACAAGGTGTGCGCCTCGGGCATGAAGTCCGTGGCCCTGGCGGCCCAGGCCATCGGCTCCGGCGAGGCCGAGGTGATCCTGGCCGGCGGCATGGAGAACATGAGCCTCATCCCCTACACCCTGCCGGCCGCCCGATGGGGCGCCCGGATGAACAACGCCGAGCTCGTGGACCTCATGGTCTTCGACGGCCTCTTCGAGATCTTCTACGGCTATCACATGGGGATCACCGCCGAGAACATCGCCGAGAAGTACGGCATCTCGCGCGAGGAGCAGGACGAGCTGGGGGCCCTCAGCCACCAGCGCGCCCGGCAGGCGATCGTGGACGGACGCTTCGAGGAGGAGATCGTGCCCGTGGTCATTCCCCAGCGAAAGGGCGACCCCTTGGTCTTCGACACGGACGAGCGTCCCATGGACACGAGCGTGGAGAAGATGGCCAAGCTGCGGCCGGCATTCAAGAAGGACGGCACCGTGACCGCGGGCAACGCCTCGGGCATCAACGACGCGGCGGCCGCCCTGCTTCTCATGTCGGCGGACAAGGCCAAGGAGCTGGGGCTCGAGCCCCTGGCCCGCATCCGGGCCTACTCCTCCGCGGGCATCGACCCGGCCTACATGGGGCTCGGCCCCGTGCCGGCGGTGCGCAAGATCATGGACCGCGAGAAGCTCACCATGGGCGACTTCGGGGCGGTGGAGCTCAACGAGGCCTTCGCCTCCCAGGCCATCGCCTGCCTGCGCGAGCTGGGCTGCGACCCGGAGAGGACCAACATGCTGGGGAGCGGCATCTCCATCGGCCACCCCATCGGATGCAGCGGCGCACGGATCCTGGTGACGCTCATGCACCACATGCGACGCAGCGGCCGCGATCTCGGCCTCGCCTCCCTGTGCATCGGCGGCGGTCAGGGCATGGCCATGGTCCTCGAGCGCTCCTAGCGCCTCTGCGCGACATCCTCCTGCGGCCGCCCCGCCGTGGGGACCGGCGAAAGCCGTCTTTCCGCGCCGGGGCGCCGCCCATCGAAGACCAACCCATTTTCATCCAGGAGGTGACCATGCCTTACGATACCATCCTGTTCAGCAGGGAAGACGGGGTCGCGGTGATCAAGTTCAACCGGCCCAAGGCGCTCAACGCCATCAACCCCGACGTGGTTCGGGAGATGAACGAGGCCCTCGGGGAGATCGAGGAGGACCCGGCCGTCAAGGTGCTCGTGCTGACGGGAGAGGGCGACAAGGCCTTTGTGGCCGGGGCCGACATCAGCCACATGGTGAACCTGACGCCGCTCCAGGCGAGGGAGTTCTCCCGGGCCGGCCAGGAGATGATGTTCCGAATGGAGCGGCTCCCCGTGCCTGTGATCGCCTGCGTGAACGGCTTCGCCCTGGGAGGCGGCACCGAGATCGCCATGGCGTGCGACTTCATCTACGCGGCGGAGCGGGCCAAGTTCGGACAACCCGAGATCACCCTCGGCATCATCCCCGGGTTCGGCGGCACCCAGCGTCTGTCGCGGCTCGTAGGCAAGAACATGGCCAAGGAGCTCTGCATGACCGGGGCCGTGATCGGGGCCCAGGAAGCCAAGGAGATCGGTCTCGCCAACCGCGTGTTTCCCGACGACGCCCTCTGGGAGGAGACCCTGAAGACGGCGAGGAAGATCGCCTCCATGGGGAAGTTCTCCCTCCGGTCGGTCAAGGAGTGCATCGATCGCGGGTACGACGTGGACCTGCATGACGGCTGCCACATGGAGGCCGACGCCTTCGGGCTCTGCATGGTGAGCCCCGACGGCAAGGAGGGCATGTCGGCGTTTCTCGAGAAGCGAAAGCCGGAGTTCAAGGGCGAGCGCTTCTGAGCTTGAGCACGGCTCGGTCGTGCGGGGGCGCTCTGGACGACCGCCGCAGCGACCGGAGACCGACGCGGACCGTACAAACGAGGGGCAACGAGGCGGAGGAGCGACATCCATGGATTTCGAACTGAACAAGGAGCAGGAAGCGATCCGGACGGCGGCCCGGGACTTTGCCAGGGGGGAGTTCGATCGGGAGGTCGCGCTGGAGCACGAGCGCAACCACACCTTTCCCAAGGAGATCTGGAGGAAGGCCTGTGAGCTGGGGTTCATCGGGATCCACTTTCCCGAGGCGTACGGCGGGCAGGACTACGGCATCCTGGAGAACGTCCTGGTGGTGGAGGAGTTCTGCCGGCAGGACTCCGGGTTCGGCGTGGCCGTCACCCTCGCCGACTTCGCCTCGGAGATCATCCTGCGCTTCGGCACCGAGGAGCAGAAGCAGGCCTACCTGGTTCCCCTGACCGAGGGGAAGATGATCTCCTGCGGCGGGTTCACCGAGCCGGACCACGGGAGCGACATCACGGCCATGAACACCACGGCCGTTCGGGAGGGGGACGAGTGGGTGATCAACGGCACCAAGACCTTCATCACCAACGGCACCATCGGGGACTACGTGAACGTCCTCTGCCAGACCGACCCGGACGCGTCCCCGTCCTACCGGGGCCAGTCCGTCATCCTGGTGGAGCGCGGAACCCCAGGTTTTTCCGACGCGGACGTGGGGGAGAAGATGGGGATCAAGATGACCTCCACGGCCGAGCTCTCCTTCAACAACGTCCGGGTCCCCGCGTCCCACCTGATCGGCGAGGAGAACCGGGGCTTCTACCAGGTCCTGGAGTTCTTCGACGAGAGCCGGATCGAGATCGCCGCCCAGGCCCTGGGCATCGCCCAGGGGGCCTTCGACCGGGCCCTGGCCTACACCAAGGAGCGAAAGCAGTTCGGCAAGAAGCTCGCCCAGTTCCAGGCCACCCAGCACAAGCTGGCGGACATGGCCACCAAGATCGAGACCGCGCGGCTCATGGTGTACAAGGCGGCCTGGAACTACGACCAGGGGCGCATCGATCCCAAGCTCACCTCCATGGCCAAGATGTACGCGGCGCGGGCGGCCGTGGAGGTGGCCGACGAGGCCATTCAGCTCCACGGCGGCTACGGCTACATGCTGGAGTACGAGGTGGAGCGCTTCTACCGGGACGCCAAGATCATGGAGATCTACGAGGGGACCCGGGAGATCCAGAAGAACACCATCGCCAGCTCGCTCTTGGGCAAGCTGAAGTGAGGGGGAGGATCTCATGTCCTTGACGTACGACCGCAAGATGCTCGAGGAGGCCGAGGAAGTCTACGACCGCTGGGAGCGGGAGGTGGAGAAGACCTTCGAGAAGCACCACGAGCGCCTCGAGCGGTTCTCCACGGTTTCGGACATGGAAATCCAGCGCATCTACACCCCCTCGGACGTCCGTGAGCAGGACTTCGTCCGGGACGTGGGGGCCCCCGGGCAGTACCCGTTCACCCGGGGCGTGCAGCCCACCATGTACCGGGGGCGCCTCTGGACCATGCGGATGTTCGCCGGTTTGGGATCGGCCAGGGACACCAACGAGCGGTTCCACCACCTGGTCAACGCCGGCCAGACCGGCCTCTCCACGGCGTTCGACATGCCCACGCTCATGGGCTACGACACGGACTCGCCGCGGGCCCGGGGGGAGTGCGGCAGGTGCGGCGTGGCCATCGACACGGTTCAGGACATGGAGGAGCTCTTCGAGGGCCTTCCCATCGACCAGATCACCACCTCCATGACCATCAACCCCCCGGCGCCCGTGATCTGGGGCATGTACATCGCCATGGCGGAGAACCGGGGGATCGACCGGCGGCAGCTGGGCGGGACCATCCAGAACGACATGCTCAAGGAGTTCATCGCCCAGAAGACCTTCATGTGCCCGCCCAAGCCGTCCCTGCGGCTGATCACGGACACCGTGGAGTTCGGGACGAACGAGGTCCCGCGCTGGAACACCATCAGCATCAGCGGCTACCACATCCGGGAAGCCGGCTCCACCGCCGTGCAGGAGCTGGCCTTCACCCTGGCCGACGGCATCGCTTACGTGGACGCGGCCCTGGAGCGGGGTCTCGCGGTGGACGACTTCGCCCCCCGGCTCTCCTTCTTCTTCAACAGCCACCTGGACTTCTTCGAGGAGCTCGCCAAGTTCCGGGCCGCGCGCCGCATGTGGGCGCGCATCATGAAGGAACGGTTCGAGGCCAAAAACGAGCGATCCCTCTGGCTGCGGTTCCACACCCAGACCGCGGGCTGCTCCCTCACCGCGCAGCAGCCTTACAACAACATCGTCCGGACGGCCGTCCAGGCCCTGGCGGCGGTCATGGGCGGGACCCAGTCCCTCCACACCAACTCCCTGGA
>CAYVVQ010000017.1:0-5233 GCA_964454455.1 uncultured Desulfobacterales bacterium
TTCACCGAGATGCACCCCAACCGGGAGCACAACTACTGCTGCGCCGCCGGCGGCGGGGTGATCAACTGCGGCCCCCCGTACAAGAAGGTCCGTGTGGAGGGAAACCGCGTCAAGGCGGACCAGCTCAAGGACACGGGCGCCGAGGTGGTCATCGCTCCCTGCCACAACTGCCACAGCGGGCTCAAGGACGTCATCGAGGCCTACGAGGTGGGCATGGAGCTGTCCTTCTTTTCCGAGATCATCTACGAGTGCATGGAAAAGCCCAACGCGGTGGAGGAGTAGAGGCCCGGCCCCCGATTCGGGCGGGAAGGAGAGAGGGAGGAGATGACGATCAGAAGGATTGGTGCCACGGCGGCCGCCACGTGCCTGTTCCTGTGCCTGTCCGTCCTGCCGGCCGTGCCGCAGGACGAGTTCTCCGTCTTTCCACCGGGACTCTTCCCGGACGCCGAGAGACCGCTCTCCCGGTTTCCGCACGAAGAGCACATGGTCTACGATGACATCGAGGACTGCTGGGTCTGCCACCACGTCTACCGGGACGGCGAGCTGGTGGAGGGGGAGACCTCGGACGGGGTTCCCTGCGGGGAGTGCCACAAGCTGGAGGCGGACGACGGCGTGGATCGCCTCTCGGCCTATCATCAAAGGTGTAAGGGGTGCCATGAAGAGATCAAAAAAGGTCCCATCACCTGCGGCGAGTGCCACGTGCGGGACCGGGCCTTAATCCCTTGACATCTATTTCACAAGGATTTATCTGAAGGAAGGCTTTCCTGAGGAGAGGGCGGCCCGAGGCGTACGAGAGAGATTTTCCAACACGAGAGAGGATCGGTGCATGGAAGAGAAGGAAATACTAGAACTACGTGACCAGAAGCACGAGTTCCGCGACAAGGTCAAGGAGCTCCTGCCCGACAGCAACCTGGAGCTCTGCCTCACCTGCGGGACGTGCGCCAGCGGCTGCCCGGCCACCGGGCTCGAGGGCATGGACCCGAGGAAGTTCGTGCGCATGCTCGCCCTGGGTCTCTACGACGAGGCCACCAGCTCCCCCTGGGTCTGGATGTGCAGCATGTGCCAGCGGTGCATCCATGCCTGCCCCATGAAGGTGGACATTCCCCAGATGGTGGGGCTGGCGCGGCAGACCTGGCCCCGCGAGGAGCGGCCCAAGGGGATCATCGGATCCTGCGACATGGCCCTCCGGGGCGACAGCTGCAGCGCCATGGGGGCGTCCGAGGAGGACTTCCAGTTCGTGGTGGAGGACGTCCTCGAGGAGGTGCGGGAGACCCAGCCCGGCTGGGAGGACCTCCAGGCCCCGGTCAACAAGCAGGGGGCCGAGTACTTCCTCAACCAGAACTCGCGGGAGCCCGTGACCGAGCCCGACGAGATGGTGCCCCTGTGGAAGATCCTCCACATGGGCGGCGCCGACTGGACCTACGGGACCAAGGGCTGGGCCGCGGAGAACTACTGCATGTTCGCCCAGGACTGGGAGGCCTGGGAGCACATCACCCGGGTCAAGGCCAAGGCCGTGGACGACCTCGGGTGCAAGTACTGGCTCAACACGGAATGAGGGCACGAGCTCTTTGCATTCCGGGTCGGATTGCAGAAATTCAACGTCGAGCACAACTTCGAGATCGAAAGCATCATTCGCCTCTACGCCAAGTGGATCCGTGAGGGCAAGCTGCCGGTGAGCTCGGACTGGAACAAGGACCTCCAGGTCAAGTTCACGGTCCAGGACCCCTGCCAGCTGGTGCGGAAGTCCTTCGGGGACCCGGTGGCCGAGGACCTCCGGTACGTGGTCAAGAAGGTGGTGGGCGAGGAGAACTTCATCGACATGCAGCCCAACCGCTCCAACAACTTCTGCTGCGGGGGGGGCGGCGGTTACCTCCAGAGCGGGTACACGGAGGAGAGAAGGCAGTACGGCAAGATCAAGTTCGACCAGATCATGTCCACCGGGGCGGGCTACTGCATCGCGCCCTGTCACAACTGCCACTCCCAGATCCACGACCTGTCGGAGCACTTCGAGGGCGGGTTCCCCGTGGTGCACCTCTGGACCCTGATCTGCCTCAGCATGGGCGTCCTGGGCGAGAACGAGCGGGCCTACCTGGGACCGGACCTGGCGGAGGTCGGGCTCTAGGCCGGGGTCGAGATCGTTGCGCGACTGCAAAATCCCGCCCGGTCTCCGGGCGGGATTTTTTTGTGAACGGGTGCAGGCCGCCCCGACCGGCCTCCCCGCGGGATCCAAGGAGGATGTCATGAGCGACAAAAAGAGCTACAAGGTCCAGACTGCATGCCCCCAGTGCGGGTGCAGCGCCGTATCCCACCTCAGCGCCGAGGAGATCAAGGAAAAGTTCGGGGACGTGCCCAACGTCCAGTTGGAGTGCGGCGAGTGCATGGCCAAGTACGAGGCCTCCCTGAAGGAGGCCTGCCCGGAGTACGCCGAGGACTGCGGACTCTGATTCTCCCTGCGTCCAACCGGGCCTGAGAACCTCCCAGGCCCCCCTCCATGGTCGTTTCGCCGCCCGACGCCGGTCCTCCCTGCCGTGCGATTCGGCCGCCGTGGCCAGGGCCTGTATGTTGCGATTTCGCAATATACGGATCCCTGGATCATTGCGTTTTCGGTTGATTGGGGCCTCTCTCCGGGCATTCTCCCGGGAAGGTCCCATCCGAAAAATCTCCTGATATCCCAATGAATTTGGGCCGGAACCGGGGCTGCGGTCCGGCGTGGCACGTCCGATGCACAACCGACACCTGCGGCCGGGCCGGGGTCGTTCGGCGCCCCGGGCCGCACCTCGGGGACGGTGGCCTGCCTCGCCATACAGTTTTCGCCCGGGCGCCGGGGCCGGAGCCCCGCCCTGATCGTTGGAATCCATCCGTCCCGGATCTCGAGGCATCGACATCCGGTGATTCATGCTTATGTTTTCGGTCAGCGTTCAACCATCAGCCCCGGGCGTGCCCTTACGGAGCACGGGCCGGGCCGGAAAGCAGAAAGGACACGTGAGAATGAGAATCGCTGTCACATCCGCGGGAAACGATTTGAGCGGTGAGGTGGATTCACGATTCGGGAGGGCTCCCCGCTTCCTCCTGGTGGATCCGGAGACCATGGAGGTCGAGGTTGTGGAGAACGCTCAGAGCCTGGACCTGCCCCAGGGCGCGGGCATCCAGGCCGCAGAAAACCTCGCGAAGCGGAAGCCCGACGTGGTGCTCACCGGAAACTGCGGTCCCAAGGCCTTCAAGGTGCTTCAGGCCGCGGGGATCGGTGTGGTGGTCGATGTCCGGGGCAAGGTCGAGGACGCGGTCAGGGCATATGTCCGGGGGGATTACCAGACTGCGGGAACGGCCAATGTAGAGGGCCACTGGATGTGATCGCGGACGGACCACGCGCGGCCCCCCTTCCGGGGCATGGGACTGGGTCATGAAGGTGGGGATACCCGTCTGGGGAGACAAGATCTCCCCCGTATTCGATACGGCGACGCAGCTCATGATCGTCGACACCGGATCCGGGCACCCGGAACGAATCAACGTGAGCCTGGAAGGGGACGATCTGCGGAAGCGGTGCGCCCGCATGAAGGAACTCGGGGTGGAGACGCTGATCTGCAGCGCCATCTCGAATCCTTTCCGCCGGGGTTTGAGGGCCGCGAACATCGAGGTGATCCAGGGGATCTCCGGACCCAAGGAGGAGATCCTGCAGGCCTACCTGCAAGGCAACCTGTACCAGGAGGCCTTTCGTCTGCCGGGGTGCCCGCGGGGCAAATGGGGCGCGGAGGTGTCGCCCCGCTCGGAAGGCGGCCCCTGCAGAAAAGTGAAGAGCAGCCCGGGGAAAGGTCGCGGCGGCCGACGAAAACGACGCGCATCCCCGGAGCATCCACCGAAAAAGGAGGCATGAGAAAGCCAATGTCGGATGGTCATGGAAGCAGCTGCGGCGCAAACGGCCGCAAGGAACAGCACGATCAGCAGGATGTGGAGATCCACGACCGGCTCTCGCACATCAAGAACAAGATTTTGGTCATGAGCGGCAAGGGTGGCGTCGGCAAGAGCAGTGTGGCCGCGTGCCTCGCCCTGTTCCTGGCCCGCAGGGGATACTCGGTGGGGCTCATGGACGTGGACCTGCACGGACC
This sequence comes from uncultured Desulfobacterales bacterium, assembly GCA_964454455.1. Lineage (GTDB taxonomy): Bacteria > Desulfobacterota > DSM-4660 > Desulfatiglandales > HGW-15 > JAIPEI01. Next base: position 4,104 of record CAYVVQ010000017.1, read on the forward strand.
GAGCATTCCCAGGCTTCTGGGACTGACGGAGGGGATTCAGCTCTCCAAGACGTCGGGCAAGGCCCTGCCGGTGGCCTGTACGGAGAACCTGACCGCCATATCCATCGAGTTCCTGATGGGAGAGAATCGGGACGCCGCCACGATCTGGAGGGGGCCGATCAAGATCGGCGTGATTCGCCAGTTCATCTCGGACATCGAGTGGCCTGAACTCGACTTCCTGGTCATCGACTCCCCGCCCGGCACGGGCGACGAGCCCCTGACCGTCGCGCAGACCATCCCGGATGCGAAGGCCCTGGTGGTCACCACCCCCCAGGAGATCTCGCTGGCGGACGTGCGGAAATCCATCAACTTCTGCCGGCAGGTTCACATGGAGCTCCTGGGGCTGGTGGAGAACATGAGCGGCCTCACCTGCCCCCACTGCGAGGAGGTGATCGATCTCTTCCGTTCCAAGGGAGCCGCCCTGCTGGCGGGGAAGGAGAAGATCGACCTTCTGGGCACCCTGCCCATCGACCCCGAGGTGGTTCGCCTGGGGGACCAGGGGGCTCTCAAGACCCTGGACGTGCAATCATCCCATTTTGCTCAGGCCTTCAACGAGATCGTTGACGCGGTTCTTCGGAAGACGGCCGCTGCGCGGGTTCAGGAAACGACATCCAACGAGGAGGGAAAGGAGACGGACATGGAAAAAGTGATGTTCGCCGTTCCGGTGGCCGGGGGCAAGCTGTGCGCCCACTTCGGGCATTGCGAGCAGTTTGCCCTGGTGGAGACCGAAGACGGGAGGATCAAGGGGACCCAGATGCACACCCCCCCGCCCCACGAGCCCGGGGTGCTTCCCAAGTGGCTCCACGAGATGGGATCCGACGTCATCATCGCGGGCGGCATGGGGGCGAGGGCCCAGGGGCTGTTCGAGGAGAACGGGATCAAGGTGATCATCGGGGCCCCCATGGACGCGCCGGAGGCCCTGGTCAACCAGTACCTCTCCGGCGCCCTGGTCACCGGCGAGAACATCTGCGACCACTGAACCCCGGCCGAGGAGAGAGAGATCATGGAAAAGGTGGCGATCGTGGGGTGCGGTGCCTACATGGAGAGCGGCTACGGCTGTCCCGGGGAGTGGCGGTGCCTGAAGGCCGCGG
>CAYVVQ010000017.1:5333-42974 GCA_964454455.1 uncultured Desulfobacterales bacterium
TACATGGAGAGCGGCTACGGCTGTCCCGGGGAGTGGCGGTGCCTGAAGGCCGCGGCCCTGGGGGAGGGGTCGTTCGAGAGCCCCTCCCAGGTGGTGTCCTTTGTGAAGTGCGAGTGCCCGGGCAGGTCCCTGGCGCCCAACCTGGGCATGGCCGTGAAGCTCTCGGAGATCAAGCCGGACAGGGTGTATCTGAGCAGCTGCCTGGTCAATGCCAGGCCCGGGTGCCCTTACGCCGACGCGGACGAGCTGGCGGAGATCATTCAAAACAAGACCGGCCTTCCGGTCGTCAAGGGAACACACGATTACCATTAGCGCGGGCCTTCACGGATGATGTCCCGAGCATTCTGCGGCGTGTCGCAGAGCCCGGGGCGTTCCGGCCCGGGTCCCCGAGGCCGTTTCCGTTCGGAGGAGCGGTGTTTTTGCACGAGCCGTGCGGGACATCGTGATCGGGCCCAACGCGTTGTGCGGGAAACCGCACGGGAGGAGATGTCATGCCTTTACAAGGAAAGGGATCCGGCGGAGGCGGAGGTCGAAATGCGCCGGGGCAGGGTGGAGGCGAGGGTGGAGGCCGTGGACGGGGTGGCGGAAGGGCCCTCGGTCCCGGTGGCGACTGTGTCTGCCCCGGATGCGGGCACACCGTGCCGCACGAGCGTGGCATACCCTGCTTCGAAGTCAAGTGTCCGCAGTGCGGCGGCTATATGACGAGGGGGCGGGATTGATTCTCTCCATTGCAAGCGGAAAAGGCGGGACGGGAAAGACCACTGTGGCGACCAACCTGGCCCTGGCGCTGGGCTCCGGGGTGCAGCTCCTGGACTGCGACGTGGAGGAGCCCAACGGCGCTCTCTTCATCCAGCCGGACTGGACGAGCCAGGAAGAATTTCATGCCATGGTTCCGGCGGTGGACGAGGACGCCTGCAGCCGCTGCGGGCTGTGCTCGGAGCTCTGTCAGTTCAAGGCGATCTCGGTCATCGGGGACACCATCATCACCTTTCCCGAGCTCTGCCACAGCTGCGGGGGGTGCATGCGGGTCTGCCCGGAGAACGCCGTGTCGGAGGTGGGCCGGCCGCTGGGGGTGATCCGCATGGGAAACCGGGACGGTCTCGCCTTTGCGGACGCCGTGCTCAACGTGGGGGTGGCGTTTGCTCCTCCCCTGATCCGGCGGGTTCGATCGGAGGCCCTTCCGGACAGAAAGGTCATCATCGACGCCCCGCCGGGGACCTCCTGCCCCGTGATCGCGGCGGTCAAGGGGACCGACTTCGTGCTGATGGTCACGGAGCCCACGCCGTTTGGACTGAGCGACCTGAAGCTGGCGGCCGAGGTGGTCCGCATCCTGGACATCCCGTGCGGCCTGGTCGTCAACCGGGCCGGACTGAAGTACGAGGACGTCCACGCGTTTGCCGAGGAGAAGGACATCCCCATTCTCATGGAGATCCCCTTTGATCGGAAAATCGCCGAGGCCTACTCGCGCGGCGAACTCCTGGTCGACGTCATGCCCGAGTGGCGGGAGCGGTTTCTGGACCTGTATGGACGCATGGAGGACATCGTGGAGCATCGGAAGTCGGAGCGGAACCCATGAACGAACTCGTGGTGATCAGCGGCAAGGGGGGAACCGGAAAAACGAGCCTGATGGCGGCCTTTGCCGCCCTCGCCGAAGACGCGGTGTTGTGCGATGCGGACGTGGACGCTCCGGACCTGCACCTGATCCTGGATCCTTCGATTCGGACCCAGAGCCCGTTTCAGAGTGGAAACACGGCGCAGATCCGCCGGGAGGACTGCACGGAGTGCGGCCTGTGCCGGGAGCTGTGCCGGTGGGACGCCGTCGGGGAGGATTTCCGGATCGACCCCCTGGACTGCGAAGGGTGCGGCGTCTGCGTCTGGTTCTGTCCCGAGAAGGCGATCGACTTCCCTCCCAACGTCTGCGGCGACTGGTTCGTCTCGGACACCCGCTTCGGTACCATGGTCCACGCGAAGCTCGCGCCCGCCGAGGAGAACTCGGGCAAGCTGGTGGCCCTCGTGCGCCAGGAAGCCCGGAAGATCGCGGAGACCGAGGACCGGTCCCTGCTGCTCACCGACGGGCCCCCGGGAGTGGGGTGCCCGGTGATCGCCTCCCTGGGCGGGGCCAACGCCGTCCTGGTGGTGGCGGAGCCCACGGTGTCCGGCGTGCACGACCTGGACCGGGTCTCCGACCTGGCGGCCTTTTTCCGGGTCCCGGTCATGGTTTGCGTGAACAAGGCGGACATCAACCCGGAGACGACGGAGGCGATCCGCAAGACGGCGGAGGAAAAGGGCCACACCTTTGCCGGCACGATCCCCTTCCACGAGGACTTCACCCGGGCCATGATCCAAACGCAGAGCATCGAGGAGTACGCACCGGAGAGCGAGGCCGCGAAAGCGGTGCGCGCCCTGTGGCGGCGGATCGTGGGCCGCCTGGAGGAGCTGGAGTCCGCCCCGGCCGGCAGGGCGGCAAATGGGGTCAGGTCTTGAATTTTGACATTTGCAGACGGTTACGCCCGGGGGCATTCCTGCCCCCTCCGCGTTCCACGCCCGCCTCCGGCGCCGAAGTCTCCAGGTAAGCCGCTTCTGTTCGAACCTTCCCCATGCTGCGTAGTCCTTTCGGGCGGTCGATAGCCGCGGTTTCCCCCGGGCGTAACCGCCGCAATGACGAAGGCCTCCCGCAATGTCCGCTCCGGAAGGCCTCACCCCCTCCGCCGCCAACCGCGGAGGCCATACCGACGTCTCGCAGTTGCGGGCCTCCTAAAGAGACCGGAGAATCATACCAAGGTCCCCATCTGGAGCGAGGGCCCCCAGGTCCTCGCGGACAGGGCCTGTGCAGGAGGCTCCGGAGATGAGGCTCCCTCCGCTTCTGCAGGGAGTGGGCCTTTGGGAACAACGGGCTCGGTGGGTCGGTGGGGTCAACCCGTCTTGGTTCCCTCGGGTTCAACGTCCCCTTCGCGAAGCCGGTTCAGCCGTTCGTAGATCCCGCCCAGGGCCATGAGCTCCTCGTGGGTCCCCTCTTCCCGGATGCGCCCCGCCTGCATGACGAGAATACGGTCGGCCTCGCGGATCGTAGAGAGCCTGTGGGCCACCACGATCGTGGTCCGCCGTCGGGAGATTCGCGTGACGGCTTCCTGGATCAGCCGCTCCGTCTCGGGATCGACGCTGGAGGTGGCCTCGTCCAGGATGAGCAGAGCCGGGTCTCCGGCCAGGGCGCGGGCAAAGGAGAGGAGCTGCCGCTCTCCCACGGAGAGCGTCGCGCCCCCCTCCCCGATCTCGTGGTGAATACCGCCGGGGAGCCGGCCGATGAAGTGGTGGGCGTTCGCCTCGCGGAGGGATCGCTCCACGTCCTCGGCCGAGACCTCCTCCCGGCCCAGGGTCACGTTGTCGTAAAGGGTCCCGGCAAAGAGGAACACGTCCTGCATGACCAGACCGACGCGTTTCCGCAAGGCCTCCCTGGACCAGCTCCGCAGCTCCACCCCGTCGACCAGGATCTTTCCCTGCTGCGTCTCGTAGAGACGTTCGATCAGGTGGATCAGGGTCGTCTTCCCGCTTCCCGTGGGACCCACCAGGGCGATCGTCTCCCCCGGCCGCACCTCCAGCGAGATGTCCCTGAGGACGGGCTGCTCCGGCAGGTAGCCGAACGTCACCCCCCGGAACTCCACGGCGCCGGCCGGACGCCCGGGCTCCTTTTCCTCTTCGGGATCGGGCGTCTCCTCCCCGGGATGATCCATGAACTCGAAGATCCGTTCGGTGGAGGCCATGGCCGCCTGCATGATGTTGTACTTCTCGCTCAGGTCCCGAATGGGCTTGAAAAACATCTGCATGTAGCTGACGAAGGCCACCAGGGAGCCGAGGGAGAGCTGCTCCCGGAGCACCTGCCCTCCGCCGTACCAGAGGAGGAGGGCCACGGCGAAGGAGGCGAGCAACTCCATCAGGGGCATGAACACCGCGAAGATCCGGATCTGTCTCATGCCGGCCAGGTAGTTTTCGTGGTTGATGGCGGCAAACGCCCTCATCTGCTCCGCTTCGCGGGCAAACAGCTGGATGATGCGCATGCCGGTGATCCGTTCCTGGAGAAAGGCGTTCAGCTTGGCGATCTTCTGCCGCAGCTGCCGGAAGGCCTCCCGCGCCATGGCGCTGAACAGGAGCGTCAGCCCGAAAATCAGGGGGAGCAGGGCGAAGCAGACCAGGGCCAGCTTCCAGTTCAGGGCCAGGAGGATGACGACGATGCCCAGCAGGAGGAACACGTCCTTGAACACGGTGACCAGGACGGACTTGAACAGCTCGTTCAGGTTCTCGATGTCGTTGGTCGCACGGGTGACGAGGCGCCCCACGGGGTGGCGGTCGAAAAACCGCATGGCCTGACCCTGCATCCGCTCGAAGAGCCGGAGCCGGATGCCGTGCATGATGAGCTGCCCGGCTCTTTCCAGGAGCACGTGCTGGGCGTATCCGAAGGCGAAGGCCAGGGCGAGAATCACGAGGATGAGCATGCCGATCCCGGCCACGCCGCGGAGGTCTGCACGCCGGATTCGCGACAGTTCGGAGGGATCGAGGCGGTTCAAGACGTCCAGGGGAGCCGCGAGGCCGCCTCCCTCGAGGGTGAACACCCGGCCGTTGCGATCCGCGGTCCCCAGAGCGGCGGCCCGTTCGGCGGGCACCCGGTAGTATCGCTCCCGGGAAAGGGTGCCCGCTTCCCGCATCCGGTGGACGGTCCGGGGATCCAGCGAGTCCAGAGAGCCGCCGGAGATCAGACCGAAGCGGCCGTCTGTTCCCCGTTCGACGAGGCCGGCCACGGACTCCGGCTCCGGCACGCCTCCGTTCAGCTCGACCCGGTGCCAGGAAGCCAGGATGTACCGGTCGATGGCCACCTTGGAGAGGTAGGGCGGCGCCAGGTCCAGGGCCGTGACGGCAAGCGTCAGCAGCAGGGCCCACAGGATGATCCGGCCGTAGGGCCGGGCAAAGGGCAGGAGACGCCTCAGGAGCCTCATGTTGTAAGGCTTGCCGAGCTCTCCCTCCTCCATGTATCCGTACTCGCCGTACATGGCCCTCCCCGGGTGTTCGATTCCGGCTCAGGAATCGGCGTCTTTCAGCCGGCGCTCCAGGCGGCGCCGGGCGTAGAGCGCAGCGTACGCGCCACCCCTTTCCATCAGGTCTGCGTGATTTCCTTCCTCCACGAGCCGGCCGCGCTCCAGAAGGAAGATCCGGTCCGCCCGGCGGATCGTCGAGAGCCGGTTGGAGACGAACAGGGTTGTCCGGCCGGCACGCCGGGCCAGGATGCGGTTCAGAATCCGGGCTTCGGTGCGGGTGTCCACCATGGACAGCGCGTCGTCCAGGATGAGCACGGGCGGGTCGGAGACCATGGCCCTTGCGATGGTCAACCGCTGCCGCTGACCGCCGGAGAGGGAAAGGCCCCGCTCTCCGACGAGCGTGTCCAGACCCCGGTCGAGATCGCGGAGCTCTTCATAGAGCTGGGCGGTCCTGAGGGCGTCGACGAGGATCTCGTCCGGGACGTCCCGCCTCCCGAGAAGCAGGTTGTTCCGAAAGGTGTCCGAGAAAAGGAGGGTCTCCTGGGTCACCACTCCGATGCGGCTCCGGAGCGCTCCCAGGTCGGTGCGGGTGATGTCCACGTCGTCGAGATACACGGTTTCCTCGGGAACCGGAAGCAGTCGGGGGATCGACAGCAGCAGCGAGGTCTTGCCGCTTCCCACCCGGCCCACGATCGCTGCGGTCCAGCCCGCCTCGATGCCCACGCGGACGTCCCGAAGGGCGTCATGCTGCTGCCCGGGGTAGCGGATGGTGAGCCCCTCGATCCGGATGCTCCCCCGGAGCCGTTCGGGAAGCGGTTCGGGATTCGAGGCCGACACGATATCGGGCCTCTCCTGGAGGATGCGGCGGATCCGCTTCATGGAGGTGGCGCCCCGCTGCATCAGGTTCACCACCCACCCCATGGCCATGAGGGGCCATGCCAGCAGGTTGAGGTAGGTGGTGAAGGCCACGAAGTCGCCGGTGGAGATGCGATCCAGGATCGCCAGGCGCCCGCCGAACCAGACCACCACGCAGAGTCCCAGGTTCGTGAACACCACCATCAGCGGAAAGAGCAGAGCGAGGGTTCGAGCGAGGCGGAGGTTTTCGTCCACATAGCGCTCGCCTTCCCGCCGCAGGCGATCCAGGGCCCAGGGCTCCCGGGCATAGGTTTTGACCACCCGGATTCCGGAGACGGCCTCCCGAACCCGCTCGGTGAGGTCGGCAAAGACCTGCTGAACGCGTTCGTAGCCCGATGCCATCCGCCGGGTCAGCTTGCGGGAGAAGGTGACGATGAACGGCATGGGGATGAGGGAGAGCAGGGTGAGCCTGGGGCTGATGTGAAACATGAAACCGACGGCGGCGGTCCCCAGGACCAGGGAGTCGGTCAGGGCCACCAATCCCATGCCGGCGGCCATCCGGACGGCGTTCAGGTCATTGGTGGCGCGGGCCATGATGTCGCCCGTCCGCGCCGAGCGGTAAAAGGAGGGGCTGAGGGTCTGCAGGTGGTCGTAGAGGCGGTTTCGGAGCTTCTCCTCGACCATGCGGGAGTGTCCCAGAAGGGCAAGCCTCCAGATGAAGCGGAAGACGGCGATGGCGGCGGCCAGGCCCAGGATGGCGGCGGCGTGACGGAGGAGGAGGGCCGGGGAGGCCTCGAGGGCCGTCAGGGCGTCCACGGCGGACCGAAGGATGAGCGGAATCTGGAGCTGGAGAAAATCCACCAGCAGGAGAAAGAACAGGCCCGCGGCGAGCCGGCCCGCATGTTCCCTGAACATGGGAACCAGCGGTCGAAACGGTCCGATCGCCTCCCTGAAGCCGGTTCGTGGATTCATGGCGCTCCTTTGCGTACACTCCCGTCCCGATGCCGATCGCAACGCCTCGTACGGGGATACTGGAGGGGCGGAGGGTTGTCAAGCCGCGGCGGCACCATGGAACGAAGCGGAGGCTTGGGGTTTCATCTTGCGAAAATTCCCGGGAAACCCTATCCTTTTCCGGCGAACTCGGTCGGACCCGTAAGGGCGGGGAGAAGATCATGCGGCGGTTGATGGTCTGTTTGACGGCTCTGATTCTGGGGACTGCGCTGGTGTGGTGCCTCCAGGCGAAAGGAGCGGGCGCGGAAGGGGCCGGGGAGGAAGGCGTTCGCCGGTCCATCCTTCAAGGGTCCTGGTATCCCGCGGAGACGGGCGATCTGCGGCGGTTGATCCGCAATCGCCTCTCGGAAGCGACTCCGCCGGAAATCCAGGGCCGCGTCCGCGCCCTCGTGGTCCCCCACGCAGGGTATACCTACTCCGGCGGGGTTGCGGCCCACGCCTACCGGCTGATCCAGGGAAGCGCGTTCGATCGGGTGATCCTGATCGGGCCCAGCCACCGCCGGGCGTTCGAGGGCGTTTCGGTGGCGCGCCACGATGCCTACGAGACCCCGCTGGGGCGCGTGCCCGTGGACCGGGCCGCGGCGGACCGTCTCATCGCCTCGAGCCCCGCGATCCGATTCGTGCCCGAGGCCCACGCCGTGGAGCACTCCCTGGAGATCCAGCTGCCGTTTCTCCAGGTCGTGCTGGGGGATTTCCGCATCGTTCCGGTGCTCATGGGACGGCAGGGCCTGGACACCTGCTCGGTCCTGGCGGAAGCCCTGTCGGGTGCGCTGGGGGACGGAGGGAAGACCCTGATCGTGGCCAGCACCGACCTTTCCCATTACCACGACCGTGAAACCGCCCGCGCCCTCGACAGCGTCTTCATTCGGCACCTGACGGCGTTCGATCCCGAGGGCCTGCTCCGCGCCCTGGCCGCCGGGCGATGCGAGGCGTGCGGGGGGGGACCCGCAGCGGCCGCCCTGATGGCGGCCCGAAGGCTCGGGGCGAAACGATGCGTGATGCTCGACCGTGCCGACTCCGGGGACAGGACCGGGGATCGCGAACGGGTGGTGGGATACGTGTCCGCCGCCGTGGTCGAGTGAAGGGAGGCGGATGCAACCGGAACGGGAAGGAGGCGGTTTCATGACGAGGGAGGAACGGATCATCTATCTGGGAAACGTGGTCCACGTGGCCGGGGCTGACGGCGAGGTAAGCCCCCGGGAAGGCGAGGCGATCGAGCGGGTGCGGGAGGATCTGGGCGCGCCGGCGGACGATCTGGCCGAGGCGCTCCAGTCCGTGGCCCGGGGCGACCACGGCATTGCGCCGGTGGGCCGTTTCTCCGATCGAGTCCGGAACCTGGAGGACATGGTCTTCGTGGCCGTCTGCGACGGTCGGTTTTCCGGTGCGGAAAAGCCCGAGGTGGTCTCCTTTGCCAAGGAGGTGGGCGTCAGCCAGGCGCAGGTGAATCGAATCCTGAAGGAGGCCAAGGATCGCCTGTCGCCGGATGCCCCCTCCGGGACGACCTGCCCCGCCTGCGGGGAATCCATTCCTGCAGAGTCTCTTTTCTGCCCTGCCTGCGGCAGGGATCTCAGGGACGCCTCCCGCTGACCGGCGGCACGGGTCAGGGTCCATCTCGAGGCCTTCCGACGGAGGGAAGGGCATGACCAGGAGACGAGACCAGCGCTCGGCCCGAGAACACATGGTGGAGACCCAGCTCGTTCCCAGAGGGAATCCCCCGGCCCCTTCGCGATCAGCTGGCCGACGGAGGCCGACTGGTGATCCCGGTGGGCAACAGGCACAGCCAGGAGCTCGTGAAGATCACGAGGCTGGGCAATCGTTTCGAAGAGTCCTATCTCGGGGGCTGCCGGTTCGTGGATTTGATCGGCCCCTGTCCGTTCTTCGCGGCGTGGGTCCGGCGCGGGCCGATCGCTTCGAACGCAAGGGGATCCGCACCGTCGGAGACCTTCTGTTCCTCACCCCTTCGCGATACGAGGATCGCACGCGTTTCACGCCCTTCCGCGAGCTTCGACCCGGCGTGCCCGCCCTGGTGCGTGGCACGGTGGTGTCCGGCGGGGAGATCCGCTCCCGAAAGGGGAAGGCGCCGGTCTTTCGGATCGTGGTTCGAGATCGCACCGGGGAGCTGGGCCTGGTCTGGTTTCACTACCGCAAGGCCCACCTGCAGCGTCTGGCCGTCCCCGGGGCCGAGCTCACGGCGTACGGTCGCGTTCAGCCCGCGGGGGGACCTCCCCGGATCGCGCATCCCGAAATCCATCTTGTCGAGGCCGACTCGAACGCCGACCCCCCGGGCGTCCACGCCGTCTACCCCGCCGTGGACGGGGTCCCGGACGGCGTGCTCCGGTCCGCGATCCACACCGCCCTGGACCGCTTCGCTCCCGAGGTCGTTGATCCCGTCCCGAGGGCCGTCCTGGAAGGGTTGGATCTTCCCGCGCTTGCGGAGGCCCTGGATTGCCTGCACCGGCCGGCGAGAGATGCCTCCCCGGAGGCCCTGAACCGGTTCGAGACCCCGGCCCAGCTCCGCCTCCTGTTCGACCGTTTCCTGGGGGTCATGCTCTCCTTCTCCGTGCTCCGGTCGTCCCGTTGTGGGAGCGCCGCGCGGCCCTTCTCGTTTCCTGCGGACGCCCTCGAGGACCTGGAGAGGCGCTTCCCGTTTCGATTCACTCCGGGCCAGAGATCCGCCGTGGGGGACGTGATGCGGGACATGACGCGGAAGCGGCCCATGCAGAGGCTGGTCATGGGCGACGTGGGCTGTGGAAAGACCGCCGTGGCCGCGGCTGCGGTCCATCTGTGCGTTCGAGGAGGCTCGCAGGCGGCTGTCATGGCTCCCACCCGCCTCCTGGCGGAGCAGCACGCTGAAACCTTCCAAGGCCTGTCCGAGGCGCTCGGGCTTCGGCCGGGGCTCTTCACGGGAGGCACGAAGGGGCCGGAAAGGCGCCGTCTCCTGGCGGGAATTCGAAGCGGGGAGATCAACCTGGTGATCGGCACCCACGCCATGGCGCACGGGGATGTGTCCTTCAGGGACCTCGCCCTGGCGGTGATCGACGAGCAGCAGCGGTTCGGCGTGCGAGCACGCATGCGCATGGCCGGAAAGGGCGAGAGTCCCCACCTCCTCGTGCTGACGGCGACCCCCATTCCGCGCACCCTGGCCATGACCGCTTACGGGGACCTGGACATCTCCCTGATCGAGGACCGTCCCGAAGGACGCCTTCCCGTCGTCACCCGGCTGGTCGAGGAGGACCGGAAGCAGGACCTCGCCCGTTTCCTGGAGAAGCGCATGGGGGCGGGCGAGCAGGTGATCGTCGTCTGCCCGGCGGTGGAGACCTCGGAAGGGGCCGGCCTCAAGGACGCGGCGTCCATGGCGGAGGGGTTGCATCGGCTCTACGGGGAACGGTACCGGGTGGGGTTGGTCCACGGGCGTCTTCCGGAGGAGCAGCGGCTTCGGGTCATGGAGCGGTTCCGGTGCGGGGAGCTGGACCTCCTCGTGGCCACCACGGTGATCGAGGTGGGCATGCACGTGCCGAACGCCACCGTCATGGTGATCGAGCACCCGGAGCGGTTCGGCCTGGCCCAGCTTCACCAGCTCCGGGGGCGCGTGGGCCGGGGACGCGGGCCCGGGACCTGCTGCCTGGTCCGATCGCCGGGCCTGTCGGAGCGGGGCCTTGCCCGCATGAAGGCCCTGGTGGAGATCTCCGACGGGTTCCGCATCGCCGAGCAGGACCTGCTCATGCGGGGGCAGGGCGAGCTCACCGGGCTGCGGCAGGCCGGTTCCGGCGAGCTCGACCTGGAGGACGTCCTGGCTCACCCGCAGCTCCTCCGCGAGGCCAAGCGGGCCGCGGAGGGGATTCTCCGGGGCGACCCGAGGCTCGAGCGACCGGAGCACGCCCCGTTCCGGCGCGTGGTGGAGGGGATCCTGGACAGGACCCGGGAGTGAAGGTTGAGTTTCCCCTTGACACCCCGAAGACGACCTCCCTATATTAGCTCCGCTTAAGGAAACTCCTTTTAAATGAGCAGAACTGGATGTCCCGCGGGCAACCGCGGCGGCGACCCACGGAGGCCCGGTTGCGGGTCCGTGGGTCTTTTGCCGTACGGGCCTTCCGGAACGACCGCAAGGAAGCGGCTATAAGCTGTCCCCAGGAAAGGAGACGACGCAATGCCCAAACGCCAGGACATCAACAAGGTCATGATCATCGGTTCCGGTCCCATCGTGATCGGTCAGGCCTGTGAGTTCGACTACTCGGGCACCCAGGCCTGCAAGGCCCTGCGCAAGCTCGGGTACGAGATCGTGCTGGTCAACTCGAATCCCGCCACCATCATGACCGATCCGGGCATGGCCGACGTGACCTACATCGAGCCGCTGGACCTGGACACCATGCGACGCATCGTGGAACGAGAAAAACCGGACGCCCTCCTGCCGAACCTCGGGGGGCAATCGGGGCTCAACCTCTCCTCGGAGCTCGCCCGGACCGGGGTGCTCGACAAGAACGGCGTCAAGATCATCGGCGTGCAGGTGGACGCCATCAAGCGCGGAGAGGACCGCATCGCCTTCAAGGAGACCATGGATCGGCTCGGTATCGAGATGCCCCGAAGCGAGCCGGCCTACAGCGTGGAGGAGGCCGAACGGATCGCCGAGACCCTGGGCTACCCCGTGGTGATCCGCCCGGCCTACACCATGGGGGGGACGGGAGGCGGACACGTCTACAACGTGGAGGAGCTCCGGACCATCGCGGCCCGGGGGCTGGCGGCGAGCCTCGTGGGACAGATCCTGGTGGAGGAGTCGGTGCTCGGGTGGGAGGAGCTGGAGCTGGAGGTGGTCCGGGACGCCAAGAATCAGCTCATCACGGTCTGCTTCATCGAGAACGTCGATGCCATGGGCGTCCACACCGGGGACTCCTTCTGCACGGCCCCCATGCTCACCATCTCCCCTGAGCTCCAGGAGCGGCTCCAGAAATACTCGTACGCCATCGTGGAGGCCATCGAGGTCATCGGCGGGACCAACATCCAGTTCGCCCACGACCCCGGGACCGGCCGGGTGGTGGTGATCGAGATCAACCCGAGGACGTCCCGCTCTTCGGCTCTGGCCTCCAAGGCCACGGGGTTCCCCATCGCCCTCATCTCCGCCATGCTGGCGGGGGGCATGACCCTGGACGAGATCCCCTACTGGCGGGAGGGGACCCTGGACAAGTACACCCCCTGGGGGGAGTACGTGGTGGTGAAGTTCGCACGATGGGGGTTCGAGAAGTTCCCCGGAGCCGAGGATCGCCTGGGGACCCAGATGCGGGCCGTGGGCGAGGTGATGAGCATCGGGAAGAACTACAAGGAGGCCTTCCAGAAGGCCATCCGATCGCTCGAGACCGGCCGGTACGGGCTCGGCTTTGCGGCGGACTTCAACGAGCGCCCGCTGGAGGACCTCATGGATCGCTTGTCCGAACCCACCAGCGAGCGGCAGTTCATCATGTACGAGGCGCTCCGGAAGGGGGCGGACGTGCAGGCCCTCTTCGAGAAGACCCACATCAAGCCCTGGTTCATCGAGCAGATGAAGGAGCTGGTGGCGCTGGAGGAGGAGATCCGCGGGTGCGCCGCCGGCGACCTCCCGGACGCCCTCCTGGAGCGGGCCAAGAAGGACGGGTTCAGCGACCGGTACCTCTCCATGCTCCTCGAGCGTCCGGAGGGGGAGATCCGCGAGCGGAGGACCGGCCTGGGCCTGGTCGAGGCCTGGGAGCCCGTTCCCGTGAGCGGTGTGGAGGACGCGGCCTACTACTACTCGACCTACAACGCGCCCGACCGGGTGGAGAGCAGCCCTAACCGGAAGATCATGGTCCTGGGCGGAGGGCCGAACCGGATCGGGCAGGGGATCGAGTTCGACTACTGCTGCGTGCACGCCGCGTTCGCGCTTCGCGACGAAGGCCTCGAGTCGATCATGGTGAACTGCAACCCCGAGACCGTGTCCACGGACTACGACACCTCCGACAAGCTCTACTTCGAACCCCTCACAGTGGAGGACGTGCTCAGCATTTACGAGAAGGAAAAGCCCGAGGGCGTGATCGTTCAGTTCGGCGGGCAGACCCCCCTGAACATCGCCGGCGAGCTGGCCGACGCGGGGGCGCGCATCATCGGGACGTCCCCCGACACCATCGACCTGGCCGAGGACCGCGACCGGTTCCGCCAGAAGATGCGGAAGCTGGGCATCCCGGAGCCCGATTCCGACATGGCGAGCACGTTGGAGGAGGCGCTGAAGGCGGCGGAGCGCATCGGCTACCCCCTGATGGTCCGGCCCTCTTACGTGCTGGGCGGTCGGGGCATGGAGGTGGTCCACGACGAGGAGATGCTGCGCCACTACGTGACGGCGGCCGTCGGGGTGTCCCCGGAGCGGCCCATCCTGATCGACAAGTTCCTGGAGAACGCCATCGAGGTGGAGGCCGATGCCATTGCGGACGGCACCGACGCCTTCGTGCCCGCGGTCATGGAGCACATCGAGCTGGCGGGGGTCCACTCCGGCGACTCGGCCTGCGTGATTCCGCCCATCAGCATCCCGGCCAAGCACCTGGAAACCATCGAGGAGTACACCCGCAGGATCGCCGTGGAGCTGAACGTGGTGGGGCTCATGAACATCCAGTACGCCATCGCCGAGGACACGGTCTACATCCTGGAGGCCAACCCGCGCGCCTCGCGCACCGTACCCCTGGTCTCCAAGGTGTGCGGCATCCCCATGGCCCGGTTCGCCACCCAGGTGATGCTGGGGAAGAAGCTGACCGACCTGGATATCAAGAAGAGCAACGTGCCGCACTTCGGGGTGAAGGAGGCGGTGTTCCCCTTCAACATGTTCCCCGAGGTGGATCCGCTGCTCGGCCCCGAGATGCGCTCTACGGGAGAGGTGCTGGGCATGGCCGACTCCTTCGGCCTGGCCTACTACAAGGCCCAGGCCGCGGCGCAGCAGGTCCTTCCGCTCGAGGGGACCGTGCTCATCACCGTGGCGGAGCGCGACCGGCCGGCCGTCCTCGAGGTGGCGCGGCAGTTCCACAAGCTGGGGTTCAGCATCCGGGCTACCAACGGCACCCAGGCCTTTCTCGAGGAGAAAGGGGTGCCGGCCGAGGCGATCGCCAAGATGCACGAGGGGCGCCCCAACATCGTGGACGGGATCAAGAACGGCGAGATCCAGCTCGTGCTGAACACGCCCACGGGCAAGCTGAGCAAGTACGACGATTCCTACATCCGAAAGGCGGCCATCCGCTACCGGATTCCCTACATCACGACGCTGGCCGCAGCGCTGGCCGCCGCTCGGGGAATCGCCCGGTTCCGCCGGGGGCAGGGGACGGTGAGGTCTTTGCAGGAGTATCACAAGGACATCCGCTGATCAGAAGGAGACGTCATGGACGGCATTGTCGGGCTGTACGGGCCGGGTGACCGAGCGCTCGTGAGCAAGGCGTTCCTGGCCACGGGAGCCTGCCAGCACCGGGGAAAGGCGAGCACGGGGATCGCCGTGGCGAACGCCAAGGGCATCTACGTGCGCAAGTCGCTGGGACGAATCGCCGAGGTGATCGACGCGGACCTGATTCGGACCTTTCAGGATCTGGAGCCCGTGGCGGCCATCGGGAACATCGGGTACACCAAGCGGAAGATGCCGGAGAAGATCAACACGGAGCCCATCAAGATCCAGCCGAGACGCTCGTCCTCCTACGACCTGGTCCTCACCATGGACGGCTACCTGATCCGGGAGGACGACCTGGTACGGGATCTGGAGGCCGACTACGCCATCACCACGGACAACAAGACCGAGGTCGTGGGGGCGCTGCTCCATCGCTACATCTCCCAGGAAGGCATTCGTTTCGAGGCCGGCCGAAAGCTGGTGGACCGTCTCCACGGAAGGGCGACATTCGCCCTGACCGCGCTGGTACACGATGGCCGTGAGGCCCACCTGATCACCCTCAACGACGATCGGGCCTTCGAGCCGTTCTGCCACGCCGAGGTCGACGGGGCCTTCGTGGCGAGCTCGGAGTCTTGCTCTCACCGTCGCCTGCGAGGCTCAGATTCCCTCGAGTACGACGGGGCCGAGATGACCATCTGCTCTTCATCCGGCTGCGAAACGAAGCGGCTGCGGGAGGAAGAGATGATGCCCGACGTGTTCCAGGGGGTCTACTTCGGCAACGTGGCCTCCCAATACCGGGGAAAGGAGATCTTCCAGATCCGGCGGGAGCTGGGGCTGGAGCTGGTCGGGCTGTACGGCGGGTCCAATGCGGACGTGGCGATCCCCAACCCCGAGTCGGGCTGGGGGGTGACCGTGGGCATCGCCGAGGGGCTGGGAAAGGCGCTCTACCCCGCCCTGATCAAGCTCCCCCAGGCCGTGAGGACCTTTCAGGAAGGAGCGCGGCAGACCCGGACCCAGGAGGTGGGCCTCAAGTTCGGAGGGATCGACAGCCTGCTGCGTGGCAGGAGCGTCGCCATGGGCGACGACAGCATCGTGCGGGGAACCGTCAGCGAGGGCGGCTCGGTCTGGGTCGTCTACAACGCCGGGGCCCGGTACATCGAGTTCTGGATCTCTTACGGCCCCATGTTCTTTCCCTCCTTCAAGGAGTGGCACCGGGGCACGAACTGCCTCCGCGAGCTCGCCGTCCAGCGCGCGTTCCCGGGCGACAATCCGTACGACAAGGACCTGGACGAGATCAACCGGGCCGTGGCCGGCCTGGTGGGCGTGGACGAGGTGAAGTACAACACCCAGGAACGGATCGCCCGCGTGGCCGGGGACGGCTCCTTCCAAGCCCTGGACGCCAGCTACCCCATCGACGAGGCCTTCTGGCCGGATTGGCTCAAGGAAGAGGTGGAGCGGTTCCACCGGTACCGGTGAGACCTCCGTGTTCGTGGTTCGTGGCTCGTCTACCATCTTCCCCCCTGCCTGGAACGCGTATCTTCCGGAAAGACCCTCCTGTTCCGACCGTTGATTTTTTCCCGCCGATGGGGTAAAAACGACCCTTTCTTTTCACTTTATTTGCAGGGGGAACGTTGTCATGCACGAGTTCCGCAGAATGAGCCGTCTGCCCCCGTACGTGTTCTCCATCGTGAACGAGCTCAAGATGGACCTGCGCCGCCGGGGCGAGGACATCATCGACATGGGCATGGGAAACCCGGACCTGCCCACGCCCAAGCACATCGTGGACAAGCTGGTGGAGGCCGCCCAAAAGGGCCCCAACCACCGCTACAGCGCCTCCGCCGGGATCACGAAGCTGCGACACGCCATCTCCGACTGGTACAAGCGGCGCTACGACGTGGACATCGATCCGGAGACGGAGGCCATCGCCACCATCGGCGCCAAGGAGGGGTTGAGCCACCTGGTCCTGGCCCTGGTGAGCCCGGGCGACGTGGTGTTTGCGCCGAACCCCACCTACCCGATCCACCCCTACTCGGTGATCATCGCGGGGGGGGACCTCCGGAGCATCCCCATCGGGCCGGAGCGGGACTTCTTCGAGGACCTGCTGAACGCGACCAAGCAGACCTGGCCGAGTCCGAAGATCCTGATCATCTCTTACCCGCACAACCCGACCACGAACGTGGTGGACCGGGCCTTTTTCGAGAAGATCGTGGCGTTCTGCCGGGAGCACGAGATCATGGTGATCCACGACTTCGCTTACGCGGACCTGGTCTTCGACGGCTACGAGCCGCCGAGCTTTCTCCAGATTCCGGGGGCCAAGGAGATCGGAGTGGAGTTCTTCAGCCTGTCCAAGAGCTACTCCATGCCCGGGTGGCGGGTCGGTTTCTGCGTGGGGAACCCGGAGATCGTGGCGGCGCTGCGCAGGATCAAGAGCTACCTGGACTACGGCATGTTTCAACCCATCCAGATCGCCTCGATCATCGCGCTGAACGGTCCCCAGGACTGCGTGGCGGAGATCGTGGATGTCTACCGCCAGCGCCGGGACGCCCTGGTCAGCGGTCTCAATCGCATCGGGTGGCCCGTGGAGTCGCCCAAGGGGACCATGTTCCTCTGGGCGCGCATTCCGGAGGCCTACCGGAAGATGGGGTCCGTCGAGTTCTCCAAGATGCTCATTCGGGAGGCCGGGGTGGCCGTCTCGCCCGGCATCGGCTTCGGGGAGTACGGAGACGACTCCGTGCGGTTCGCCCTGGTGGAGAATCCCCAGCGGATCAATCAAGCGGTACGGGGGATTCGCCAGGCGCTTTGAGGACGTGGCATGAAGGAACGGGAAAAGGCAAAGGCTCGGGGAGAATCATGAAGCCGGTCAACGTGGGCATCATCGGGTTCGGAACCGTGGGTGCAGGGACGGCGGAGGTTCTTCTCCAGAACCGGGAGATCATTCGCAACCGCGTGGGTGCGGAGATCGTGATCCGGCGCATCGCGGACCTCGACGTCACCTCGGACCGGGGGGTGGCGGTCGACTCCTCGATCCTGACCCGGGACGCGGAGGAGGTCGTCCGGGACCCGGAGATCCAGATCGTGGCCGAGCTCATGGGCGGGACGGACAAGGCGCGCGAGCTCATCCTGGCGGCCATGGCGAGCGGGAAGCACGTGGTCACCGCCAACAAGGCCCTCCTGGCGGAGCACGGCAGGGAGATCTACGAGGCGGCCGAGCGACACGGCGTGGACCTGGCGTTCGAGGCCAGCGTGGGCGGGGGGATCCCGATCATCGGCTCCTTGAGAGGAGGGCTTTCCGCCAACCGGGTGACCTCGATCATGGGCATCCTCAACGGGACGTCGAACTACATCCTGACCCGGATGACGGAGAAGGACCAGCCCTACGACCAGGCCGTTCAGGAGGCGATCCAGCTCGGCTATGCCGAGGATCCCCCCACCCTGGACGTGGACGGCACGGACGCGGCACACAAGCTGGCCATCCTCATCTCCATCACCTTCGGGGCGCCCGCGGCCCTCGGGAGGATCCACTGCGAAGGGATCGACCGGATCACGCCGGAGGACATCCGCTTCGCGAACGAGTTCGGCCGGAGGATCAAGCTCCTGGCCATCGCCCGGAACCGAGACGGGCGCGTGGAGGCCAGGGTGCATCCCGCCATGATCCCGACGGACCACATCCTGGCCAACGTGAACGGACCCTACAACGCCATCTACGTGGAAGGCGATTTCGTGGGGCCGAACCTCTACTACGGGCTGGGCGCCGGCCGGCGCCCCACGGGCAGCGCCGTCGCCTCGGACATCATCTACCTGGCGCGGGAGATCCGGCAGGGCATGAAGAACTTCATGCCGCCTCTGGCCCACGCCCGGCCTCTGGAGACGGAGATCGACATCCAACCCATGGACGAGCTGAAAAGCTCCTACTACTTCCGCTTCTCCGCGCTGGACCGCCCGGGGGTCCTGAGCCGGGTCGCCGGCATCCTGGGTGAGCACGAGATCAGCCTCTCCTCGGTGATCCAGAAAGGCCGCGAGCTCAACGGATCGGTCCCCGTGGTCATGCTGACCCACGAGGCCCTGGAACGCAACGTGAACCGGGCCCTGGCCCGCCTGGAGCCCCTGGACATCCTGACCCACCCGACCATGGTGATCCGGGTCGAGGGAGCGTGACCCGGAGAAGGCGCCATGGTTGAACAGAAACAGACGAAGTATGTGATCCTGGTCGGGGACGGCATGGGCGATTACCCCCTGGAGGAGCTCGGGGGCAGGACGCCGCTGGAGTCCGCCGATACGCCGAACATGGACCGGGTTGCAGCCTGCGGCATCGGCCGGGTCCGGACCATCCCCGAAGGCATGTCCCCCGGAAGCGACGTGGCCAACCTCTCCCTGATGGGCTACGACCCGCGCCGGGTCCTGACCGGTCGCTCTCCCCTGGAGGCGGCCAGCATGGGGGTTGCGCTCGCACCCGACGAGGTGGCGTTTCGCATGAACCTCGTGACCCTGGAGCGGCGCCCCGGAAGCCGGGCCGTGATCACCACGCACAGCGCGGGGGACATCACCACCGAGGAAGGCCGGAGACTGGTGGAGGCCCTCCGCGGGGAGCTGGAGGACGACCGCATCGCCCTGCACGCGGGCGTGGCGTACAGGCACCTCCTGGTCTGGAAGGACGGACCCGAGGAGGCGCGGACCGTCGCGCCGCACGACGTGCTGGAGCAGGACATGGCCTCCTACCTGGCCGAGGCCGGCCGGGACCCGGTGACGGCCCTGATCCGGCGCTCCTGGGATGTCCTGGCCTCGCATCCCGTGAACGAGGAGCGGCGCAGGAACGGCCTGAGCCCCGCCACGTCCATCTGGCTGTGGGGTCAAGGGAGGCCGCCGGACATGCCGTCCTTCGAGTCCCGATACGGTATGCGAGGGGGGGTGATCTCCGCAGTGGACCTGATCAAAGGAATCGGTATTTACGCGGGGTTTCGACCCATTCCCGTGGAAGGCGCAACGGGCTTCCTGGACACGAACTACGAGGGCAAGGTCCGCGAGGCCCTGGGCGGCCTGGAGAAGGAGGACTTGATCTTTCTCCACGTGGAGGCGCCCGACGAGGCGGGACACAGCGGGCATGCAGGGACCAAGGTCCGGGCCATCGAGCAGTTCGACGCCCGGATCGTGGGCCCCATGCTGGACGGGCTCGAGGCCCTGGGGGTGGACTATCGGGTCCTGGTGGTGAGCGATCACTACACGCCCATCGTTCGAAGAACCCACACCCCGGAACCCGCGCCTTTTGCCTGGGCCCGGAAGGGGGAGCTGTCCGACCCCCGTCGAGACGGAGGAGCCTTCACCGAGGCCGAAGCGGAACGGAGCGGATTGCTCGTCGATCCAGGCCACGGGATCATGGAGGCGTTCGCCGGTGGGGGCTGAGGCGGGCGCGACTCCGTTGCCGGCGCGAGCCGGGCCGGTTTTCCTGCGGGCAGGAAAGATCCAGCTGGGCGGAAGACCGCGCCGGGTTGACAGGGCCCCGAATTTCCCATATAAAGCCTGCGGCTCAACGGAAAGATCCTTCGGCCGCCAACGCGGCGCCGCCGGAGTCGATCCGGGCGTCCGCGCCGGCCGCCCTTGCGTCGAAGCCGCATTTGACGCATTCGCAAAAACCCGCTCACGCGCCGCGGGTAGCGCTATAACCTGTTGAAATGCCATGGGCAGATCTCGAGGCTTAGGGCCTTACTGGTGAAAAGCTGTCACAAAAAACAAGAAACTGTTCACACCGAGGCCGCAGGCGGCGGGGGCCGGGGTTTTCCGGAGCGGACATCAGCGGGAGGCCTTCGTCATTGCGGGCGTCAGCCCGCCTTAGGGCTTTTTGCGACACCATCGCTTTTCACATCAACCGGGGGCGCCATCGCCTGGCGCTCACCCCATGGAGAAGGAGAGGGGCATGAACATTCTATTCTTTGGACCGAACGGAAGCGGAAAGGGCACACAGGGTGCCATCGTGAAAAAAGAATTCAATATCCCGCACATTGAAACGGGGGTTATTTTTCGAGAAAACATCTCACAGGGAACGGAGCTGGGGATGGAAGCCAAGGGCTACATCGACCGGGGGGAGCTGGTGCCCGACAGCATCACCATTCCCATGATTCTCGACCGCCTGAAGCAGGACGACTGCGCCGACGGATGGCTCCTCGACGGGTTCCCCCGGAACCTGACCCAGGCCCAGGAACTGGACAAGGCGTTGAAAAACGAGAACATGAAGCTGGACATCGTCATCGAGATGGTCCTCCCCCGCGAGGTCGCCAAGGGCCGGATCATGGGCCGGCGCCTCTGCGTCAACGACAACAACCACCCCAACAACGTGAACATCGACGCCATCAAGCCGGTCGACGGCAAGTGCCGCGTCTGCGGCGGGGAGCTCAAGGCCCGCTCGGACGACCAGGACGAAGCCGCCATCGACAAGCGTCACAACATTTACTACGACACGGAGACAGGGACCATGGCCGCCGTGAACTACTTCAAGGACCTCTCCGAGAAAAGCGGCGGCCAACCCAGGATCATCGAGCTGGACGGTCGTCCGGGGGTCAAGGAGGTCTCGGAGGAGCTGATGAGCAAGCTCAAATAGCCCTTCGAGAAGGAAACCCGAGAGGCCGCGAGAGGTTCGAAGGGAAACGTGCCCGGGTTCCCCTGAATCTCCCGCGGCCTTCCTGTTGACGGCTCTTTCACCTGCCCGGGTCCTTCCGATTCCCCATCCGGACCGGTTCTTCCTTTCCATTCAACGGGAGAAGAGAGCTCCCTTGACTCGACGGGAATCGGGTGTATGATTGTTCAGTAGGAGATCGACATCGGGCGGGTCCGGGATTCTTCCTTTTCCGGCCTTTGGCGATACCGCTCACGACCCGTGCCCATTCCCGCCGCCTACCTCTCACGAGGACTCCCCGATACCTCCGCCGGGAAACATCAACCCTTTGTCTGATCGGAGTTTTCATGCGCATTCTGCTCATATACCCCGAGTATCCGGACACCTTCTGGAGCTTCAAGCATGCCATCAAGTTCATCCACAAAAAAGCCGCCCACCCTCCTCTGGGTCTCTTGACCATCGGGGCCATGCTGCCGGAAGACTGGCCGAAACGCCTCGTGGACATGAACGTGACGAAGCTGACACAGAAGGACCTGGACTGGGCGGACTGCGCCTTTGTCAGCGGCATGGTGGTCCAGAAAGCCTCGGCCCGAAGCGTGATTCACCGCTGCAAGAATGCCGGGCTGAAGGTCGTGGCCGGCGGCCCGCTGTTCACGAGCGAGCACGAGCAGTTCGAGGATGTGGACCACTTCGTGCTGAACGAGGCCGAGGTCACCCTGCCCCCGTTTCTTCGGGATCTCGAGCGGGGAGCGGCCCGGCGGGTTTACGAGTCGAGCGAGTTCGCGGACGTGGAGCAGACTCCCGCACCCCTGTGGGAGCTGGCGCTCATCAAGAAGTACGCGGGCATGAGCATCCAGTTCTCCAGGGGATGCCCCTTCAACTGCGAGTTCTGCAACGTGACGGCGCTCTTCGGACACAAGACCCGGGTCAAGACGGCGGACCAGATCATCCGCGAGCTGGATCGCCTTTACGGCCTGGGATGGCGAAGCAATGTCTTCTTCGTGGACGACAACTTCATCGGAAACAAACGCTATCTCAAGGAGACCCTGCTGCCGGCGCTCATTGATTGGCGGAAGGGGAAGCGGGGCATCCCGTTCAACACGGAGGCCTCGGTGAACCTGGCCGATGACCAAGAGCTGATGGAGATGATGGTGGAGGCCGGCTTCGACTCCGTCTTCATCGGCATCGAGACGCCCGACGAGGAGAGCCTGGCGGAGTGCAACAAGCGGCAGAACACGAACCGCGACCTCGTCGAATGCGTTCGCCGCATCCAGCGGGCGGGGCTGCAGGTGCAGGGAGGGTTCATCGTCGGCTTCGACCATGACGGGCCCTCCATCTTCCAGCGGCAGATCGACTTCATCCAGAAGAGCGGGATCGTCACCGCCATGGTGGGCATGCTTCAGGCCCCTCCGGGCACCCGGCTGTACGAACGGATGAAGCAGGAAGGGCGGCTCCTCGGGGCGATATCCGGCGACATCGACGGGACCACGAACATCGTTCCCCGCATGGGGCTCGACCGGTTGGTGGAGGGATACCAGGCCATCCTGGGCCACATCTATTCACCCAAGTACTACTATCGCCGGGTGAAGCTTTTCCTGCGGGAGTACGAGGGGCCCAAGGCGCAGCCTGCGCTGGATTTTCAGCGCTTTCTGGCGCTCTTCCGGTCCAGCTTCCGCCTGGGGATCCTGGGCAGGGAGCGATTCCAGTACTGGCGGCTGCTCGCGTGGACCGCCTGCTACCGGCGCAAGCTCCTGCCCCTGGCCATCACCTTGACCATTTACGGCCATCACTTCAGGAAGACCTGCTGCATGAGGCATGTCCAGCAGGGCGGCGGTGCGGCGCCGCCGGAGTAGGCCCTCCTTCCAGGCAGCGGCGTCGATCGCCCAAAGAAAAGGGGAGCCTGTAAGCTCCCCTGATTCCTTGCCTTTGATGGGGTGAGTGATGGGACTCGAACCCACGACAACTGGGGCCACAACCCAGTGCTCTACCAGCTGAGCTACACCCACCGTAAAGAAATCATTCTAAGAGTATGCCAACCAAAAATCAAGCGGAAACCGCGCGTCCGTTTGGCGGGGCCGGGTGTTTCCCCGTTCCGGCCCACGAACGGATCCGCGTGTAGCGACTGAAAATTTGACGCCCCGGGAATTCTCCCCTATAGTGGGCGCGAATCAGGCCTCGAGGGATGCCGGAACCATGGAAAAGAATACCCTTTTCAGGAACATTCCAGGGGTGGACCGCCTCATGGCGTCGCCCCGGCTGGTGGAGGCCTCCTCACGTTACCCGCGGTCCCTCGTGGTCAAGGCGGTCCAGGAGGTCCTGGACGGGCTGCGGCGGGGGATTGCAAGGGGGGAGATCCTGGATCCCATTCATCTGGAGACGGACCGGGTCTCCCTCGTCGTGGTCGACCGGCTCGAATCCCTGAGCCGCCCCAGCCTCCGACCCGTGATCAATGCCACCGGGGTGATCGTACACACGAACCTGGGCCGGTCCGTCCTCCCGGAGCGGGTCCTGGAGCGACTGCGCTCGATCGCAGGGGGGTACAGCAACCTGGAGTACCGGCTCGACGAGGGGAAGCGCGGAAGCCGCTACTCCCACGTCGAGGGCCTCCTGGGGGAGCTCATGGGGGCCGAGGCGTCCATGGTGGTGAACAACAACGCCGCGGCGGTCCTCATCGGCCTGGAGACCCTGGCCCGGGGGCGCGAGGCCGTGGTCAGCCGCGGGCAGCTGGTCGAGATCGGGGGCGCGTTCCGCATCCCCGACGTCATGAGGAAGAGCGGCGCGGTCATGGTGGAGGTGGGGACCACGAACAAGACCCACCTGCGGGACTACGAGGAAGCGATCGGCGAGCAGACCGGGTTGCTCCTGCGGGTGCACCGGAGCAACTTCCAGCTCGTGGGGTTCACCGAGGATGTGGACACGAAAGATCTCGTCTCCCTGGGGAGAAAGCACGGCATTGCGGTCATGGAGGATCTGGGCAGCGGCTGCCTGGTGGACTTTTCCCGTTACGGCCTCGCCAAGGAGCCCACGGTGCAGGAGGTCCTCGCGTCGGGCGTGGACCTGGTCACCTTCAGCGGCGATAAGCTGCTGGGGGGCCCCCAGGCGGGCATCATCCTGGGGAGGAAGGACCTGGTCGAGAGGATCAAGGCGAACCCGTTGAACCGCGCCATGCGGATCGACAAGCTGACGCTGGCGGCCCTGGAGGAGACCCTGCGGCTGTATCGGGACGAGGAGACGGCCGTCCGAGTGATCCCCACGCTGGGCATGATCTTCCGCTCCTACAAGAGCCTCAGGACCCGGGCCGCGGGCCTGAGAAGACGAATCGGGAAGATCGATTCAGGGAGCTTCACCGTGGCCTTTGCGGACGGGACCTCCAAGACCGGTGGGGGGGCCCTTCCCCTGCTGGAGCTGCCCACCCGGCTGGTCGTCCTGGTGCCGGGCCGGATGCCCGCCCACCGGATCGAGAAAGGGCTGAGAGATCACGATCCCCCGATCATCGGAAGGGTTGAAAATGACCGGGTTCTCCTGGATGTGCGTACGATTCAGGACGGAGAGCTCGCGACGGTGGCCCGGGTGGTGCAGGAGCTGGGCGGGGTGAGGAGAGAGGAAGAGAGGCCCGCCGGTTGACAAAGACCTCGGCCGTATCTAATTTCTAAAGACAAATCCCGAAACAATTCGGACAGGTGTGAATTCCCGCTGGACGCTCATGGAACGAATACGCAAGGCCCTGGAGGAGAGCATCAAGGTCAAGGAGACGTTCGTCGACGCGAACGGTTCCGCTTTGATCCAACTCGCCGAACGGATCGCCGAGGCCCTCACGAACGACAGGAAGCTCCTGCTCTGCGGGAACGGCGGAAGCGCGGCGGACGCGCAGCACATCGCCGCGGAGTTCGTGAACCGTTTCGTTCTCGAACGCCCTCCGCTGCCGGCGATCGCCCTGACCACGGACAGTTCCATCCTGACGAGCATCGGGAACGATTACTCCTTCGACGAGGTGTTCTCCAAGCAGGTCAAGGCCGTCGGGCAAGAGGAAGACGTCCTCATCGGGATCAGCACCAGCGGCAGCTCCGCCAACGTGAACGAGGCCGTCAAGGTGGGCCGGGAGCAGGGGCTCTACACGGCGGCCCTCACCGGAGGAGACGGGGGGGCGTTGCGGAAGTTGGCCGACATCAGCCTGGTGGTCAACAGCAAGGTGACCGCCCGGGTGCAGGAAACCCACATCTTCGCCGGCCACATGATCTGCCAGCTGGTGGACGAAATGCTGTTCATGACCCAGTGAGATGCACAGGAAGGGACGACCCATGCCCATTTACGAATACAGATGCAACAAGTGCCATCACGAGTTCGAGTGCCTGGTGATCGGCGGCGGTGACGACATCACCTGTCCCGACTGCAGCGCCGCGGAGGTGGAGCGCCTCCTGTCGGCGTGCAGCTTCAAGTCGAACGGGAGCTACTCCGCGCCTTCGACGGGGGGAGGGGGCTCGTCCTGCTCCGGCTGCTCCAGCACGAGCTGCAGCAGCTGCCACTGAGGCGGCCCGCCTCGCGGAACCAGTTCACCCATCACCCCCGTTTCCGGGTCCTTCAGGAGGGCGGCAGGCCGTTGCAGCTCCGAATCGGTTTCGGAAATGACGTCCACAGGCTCGTCCGTGGGCGTCCGCTCGTTCTGGGCGGGGTCGGGATCGACGCCGACCTCGGCCTGGACGGGCACTCGGATGCGGACGTGCTCACCCACGCCGTCATGGACGCCGTTCTCGGGGCCGTGGGTAAAGGGGACATCGGAAGGCAGTTCCCGGACACGGATCCCTCTTTCAAGGACGCCAACAGCCTGGAGCTGCTGGAGCGGGTCGCGGAGATCATGCGTGCCGAAGGCTTCCGCGTCAACAACCTGGACGCAACCGTCGTGGCCCAGCGACCCAGGCTGGCGCCTCACATCCCGGAAATGGAGAATCGGCTGGCCGCCGCGCTCGGCGTCTCCCCCGAGCGGGTGAACGTCAAGGCGACCACCACCGAAGGCCTCGGCTACTGCGGCCGCGGCGAGGCCATGGAGGCGTTTGCCGTGGTGAGCCTGGCCGGAGAAGGATAGGACCGAACCAAGGAGCCATCATGTCCATCATGCTCTACAACACGGCCCATCGGAGGAAGGAAGTCTTCCGGCCTCTTCGTGAAGGGCGCGTGGGAATGTACGTCTGCGGGGTCACCGTGTACGACTACTGCCACATCGGACACGCCCGTTCGGCCATCGTCTTCGACGTGCTCTCGAGGTACCTGCGTGCGAGGGGGTACGAGCTCACCTACGTGCGCAACTTCACGGACGTGGACGACAAGATCATCGCCCGGGCCCGGGAGCTCGACAGGGATCCGGCGGATCTGGCGAGGGAGTTCATCGATGCGTTCCAGGAGGACATGGCCAGGCTCGGGGTCGCAAAGGCCGACGTGGAGCCGAAGGCCACGGAGCACATCGGGGACATGATCCGGATGATCGAGGTCCTGATGGAAAAGGGGGTCGCCTACGAGGTGGAAGGCGACGTGTTCTACTCCGTGGAGGCGTTCCGGGACTACGGCGGGCTTTCCGGCAGACGGCTGGAGGAGATGAAGGCCGGGAGCCGCATCGCGGTGGATCAAAAGAAGCGGCATCCCATGGACTTCGCGCTCTGGAAGTCGGCCAAGGAAGGGGAGCCGTTCTGGGAAAGCCCCTGGGGCCCCGGCCGGCCCGGCTGGCACATGGAGTGCTCGGTCATGAGCAATCGCTTCCTGGGCCCCACCTTCGACATCCACGGCGGCGGCCGGGACCTTCTCTTCCCCCATCACGAAAACGAGCGGGCCCAGTCCATGGCCGCGAACGGCGGCGATTTCGTCAGGTACTGGGTCCACAACGGGTTCGTCACCGTGGAGTCGGAGAAGATGTCCAAGTCCCTCGGGAACTTCCTGACCATCCGGGACGCCCTGGACTCCTACCATCCCGAGGTGCTCAGGCTCTTCCTCCTGTCCAAGCACTACCGAAGCCCGCTGGATTTCACCCGGGACGCGGTGCGCGACCTCCAGGCCGGGCTCGTGCGCATCTACCGAACCCTCCAGCGGCTGGAGGAACGGATCGGCCCGGAGCTCGGAAGGGGCGCCGAGGCGCATGGCGCCCTGGCGGGCGATTCGGAAGATCCGTTTTTGCATCAGTTCGTCTCCCTCATGGACGACGACCTGAACACGGCGGCCGCCACGGGCCTGATCTTCGAGAAGGTCAAGGAGCTCAACCGCCGGATGGACGAGTCGGACGCGGGCGGTGAGACCGGGGGAGGCTCTCTGGCGGACGAGCGCAGCCGCCTGCTCCTGGCCGCCCGGGTGCTGGGCCTCCTGAACCTCCCGCCGGCCGATTTCCTGGAGGCACTGGCCCGCCCGGCCGGGGAGCAGGACACCGAACGGATCGAACGGCTGGTGGCGGAGCGCACCGAGGCCCGACGGCAGAAGAACTGGCAGCGGGCCGACGAGATCCGGGACGAGCTCCAGCAGCAGGGAGTGGTCCTGGAAGACGGCCCCGGCGGCACGACCTGGCGATATGAGATCCGATAATCCCAGCCCGGAGGCGCACGGAACGCCTCCTTCCGATGCGGCCTTCGAGCTCGTGAGCCGGTTCGAGCCCTGCGGGGACCAGCCGCAGGCCATCGACATCCTGGAGGAGGGTGTGCGGTCCGGGCTGCGCCACCAGGTCCTCCTGGGGGTGACCGGTTCCGGCAAGACCTACACCATGGCCCAGGTGATCGCCCGGGTCCGGAAGCCCACCCTGATCATCGCGCCCAACAAGACCCTGGCCGCCCAGCTCTACGGGGAGCTCAAGGCCTTTTTCCCCCGGAACGCGGTGGAGTACTTCGTCAGCTACTACGACTACTACCAGCCCGAGGCCTACATCCCCCAGTCGGACACCTACATCCAAAAAGACGCCCACATCAACGACACCATCGACAAGATGCGCCACTCGGCCACGCGATCCCTGTTGGACCGGGAGGACGTGATCATCGTCGCGAGCGTCTCGTGCATCTACGGCCTGGGATCGCCCGAGGCCTACTACAACATGCTCCTCTACCTGGAGCGCGGCACCGGGATGCCCCGAGAGGACGTGCTGGCCAAGCTCGTGGAGATCCACTACGAGCGGGGGGACTACGACTTCGTGCGGGGACGGTTCCGGGTCCGGGGCGACATCGTGGACATCTACCCGGTGCACGAGGAGGACCGGGCCGTCCGCATCGGTTTCTTCGGGGACGAGATCGAGGAGATCCGGGAGATCGATCCACTGACCGGACGTCCCGGCCGGGAGCTCAGCCGGGTGACCGTCTATCCGGCCACGCACTACGTGACCACCGTGGACATCCGGGAGCGGGCCATTCACGCCATCCGGGACGAGATGGCCGAGAGGGTGGCGGAGTTCCGGGCCCGGGAGAAGCTGCTGGAGGCCCAGCGGATCGAGGAGCGGACCCGGTTCGACCTGGAGATGATGGTGGAGATGGGCTACTGCCACGGCATCGAAAACTACTCCCGGCATCTGACCGGCCGGAAGCCCGGGGAGCCTCCGCCCACCCTCCTGGACTACTTTCCCAGGGACTTTCTCGTGATGATCGACGAGAGCCACATCACCGTTCCCCAGCTCAACGGGATGTACAACGGGGACCGGTCCCGCAAGCAGACCCTGGTGGACTACGGCTTCCGCCTGCCCTCGGCCCTCGACAACCGGCCGCTGAAGTTCGAGGAGTTCGAGGAGCGGGTGAATCAGGTCCTCTACGTCTCCGCCACGCCCGGACCCTACGAGCTCGAACGGAGCGAGGCCCTGGCCGAGCAGATCATCCGGCCCACCGGCCTCATGGACCCGGAGATCCTGGTCCTTCCCGCGAAGAACCAGGTGGACGACCTGCTGGTTCGCATCCGGGAGCGCGCGGAGCGGGGGGAACGCGTGCTGGTCACCACCCTGACCAAGAACATGGCCGAGGACTTGACCGAGTACTACGACGAGCTGGGGGTCCGGGTCCGATACCTGCACTCGGACGTCCGGACCATCGAGCGGATGGAGATCATCCGGGACCTCCGACTGGGGGCCTTCGACGTGCTGGTGGGCATCAACCTGCTGCGGGAAGGGCTCGACCTGCCCGAGGTCTCGCTGGTGGCCATCCTGGACGCGGACAAGGAGGGTTTCCTGCGATCCGAACGGTCGCTCGTGCAGACCGCGGGCCGGGCGGCTCGCAACGTCCGCGGCCAGGTCCTCCTCTATGCGGACCGGGTGACCGGCTCCATGCAGCGGGCGATGGAAGAGAGCGAGCGGCGGCGACGCATCCAGACGGCCTACAACGAGGCCCACGGCATCACCCCCGAGACCATTCAGAAGAACATCGAGGACATCCTGGGTTCCGTGTACGAGGGGGACTACGTCACGGTGGAAACGGTGGAGGAGGAGGCCTCGGCCTATCGAACGGCCGAGGAGATCCGTGCGCGAGTGGAAATCCTCTCCGAACGTATGGTGGATGCGGCCAAGGAGCTGGAGTTCGAGGAAGCGGCGCGCCTGCGCGACGAGATTCAGGCCCTGAAGGAGCGTGAGCTGGAGGTGATCAGGCCCTCGCATCCCGAGGCCTGTTGAAGCATGGTCTCGAGCTTCCAGATGTTGTCGTGGATGTCGGAGCACACGGCAATGCGCATGGGACCTCACCTCCACCGGGCCTGGCGGTCCATCACAGGGGTCTCCGCCGGGGCCGGGGTCGAAGGCGGGCCTCCAGCCAGGGTTGAGGCGGGATCGGCGCTCCTCACGGCCCGGACCCAGTTCTGCTCCTCCACCAGCGCGTCCACGGCATAGCCCAGGTGGTAGTTGACCTTCCAGGCCCTCGTGTCCCCCCGGGTGTCCCCGCTCCAGCAGGAACCCGGGGCCGCATCGAACAGATCGCTGACGTAGAGGCCGCCCTCCCCCCACGAACGTTCCATGAGCGAGAGCAGCTCCTCCAGGGTGGGAAGGCGCCAGTCGTCGTGCCCCCCCACCCGGCGGTGATTCCGCTCCCGGATGTGAGCGGCCGCGTCGCCCCAGGTCATGGGGCGGTCCGATCCGGACTGCTCCCACATCAAGCCCGTGGCGTCGTCGCAGATCACACCGGATCCGCAGGCGCGCAGTCGATTTGTAAAGTCCCCATCCTGATTGCAGTATCGGGCATTGTAGATACCGCAGGTGGAGTAAAACCCGTGCTCCTGAAACATGGCGCGCACCCGGTCCTCATCCAGCTCGGCGGCCCTGGAGCGGAGGGGCCTGAGGGCCCGGGGAACCGGGGTGTGCATGGCCAGCAGGTCGGGCGGGACGACCGCCTGCTCCACGTCTTGACGGTTTCGCGAAAAATCGCTCGGCCGCCGCTGGGGTCGGTATGCGCCGTCGAGATCAGGCGGGCGGCTCTCTCGCTTCGAGGCCTGTTGCAACGCCATTCCGGTTTCGGTGACGGAGAGGCAGTAGAGGTTCTGCTTTTCGAAGAACGCCTGCGAGGCGGTGTATCCGGCGGCCGGTGCGAGATCCAGGACGACGCGGAGCTTTCCGGAAGTGGCGTGATAGTGGGTGCGGACGCCCCGCACCAGGCGGCCGTCGCCGATCGGGATGCGCTGTGCCTCCTCGGCGGGCGGTCGGACGCCGGGGATGTCCACGACGATTCGGGCTTCCTCGCCGTAAGGGTTGGCGCCCTCCAGACCGAACACCACGGGCTCGAAGAAACGATCGGCCTGGATCAGGAGCCTTTCCTTGCCCGATCCGTCGGGCGGGCGAAAGGTGATGGCCCGGATCTGGATGGGGTGTCTCAGGTGCAGGACAAAGCTCCCGTCCTCGGAAACGCTCCGGTCGATTCGATGCGGGGTGTCCGGATCCAGGTCCAGGACGGCGCGAAAGGAACGCTCTTCGGGAGAGAACGCCGTGCGGACCCGCTTGAGGACCTGCCCGTTCAGATCCCTTCCGCCCACGGACCCGGCCACGGACGCCACGTTGTTCACGTCCACCACCAGCCTCAGAGGAGAGCCGAAGGGATTCTCGCCCTCCAGGGGAAAGACGTCCGGTGTGAACGGGGCGGTGGCCCGGATGGCCAGCGATTCGCCGCCGTCCGGCGAGCGTTCGACGACCACGTCCTGGATGCGGAGCGGGGTTTCTCCGGGCCGGGAGCCCTTCGGTTCGACGGCCCGGGGGGGCGCTGAGGTTTGCGCTCCGGCGGAAGAGGCGGCCCCGGACGGCGAGCGATCCGAGCGTGCCGGATCCGGCCCCGGTGGGGAGGAAAGGGATTCTGCGTCCTGTTCGATGGGCAGCCGCACCGCCGCGCCGGTCCATGGATCCGGGCCGGTGGAGGGAGTTCGGCTCGAGCCGTCGTGGAGGACGGCGGACAAACGGCCGGAGGATGGAGACAGCGTGAGCAGGACGGATCCCAGGACGGCCAGACCGGCGAAGGTCAAGAGTGCGCCCAGAAGCAGGACCGGGGCGTTTCCGCGTCGCGGCCCGTTGCGGGCGGATGGCGTCCTCATGATTCCAGGCTCCTCGCTCCCGATCGCACGAGGGTGTCGGGGTCATCGATGGACCGAAGACATCGAGTGATGTATAATTATATATGAATAACACATTAAATGCAAGCTATTTTTTTAAACAGCATATAGTTATACTTCAATACAAAAACTGTTTTCCCTCCACCGGTAAGGAAAAGGCCCCTTCCAGCGCATCGGCGAGGGTTCCATCCCGCCCGGTTCTCCGGTATGATCATCCAACACGGTGCTGGACGCGGGAAGGCCCGCACCGGACACAAAGGAGGCAGGAACACCATGGACGAGTCGCTGAGCTGGTTCCGGACCCACTGCGCCCGGATGGACCACGGCGGTTGCATGCTTCGGGTCGGCGTCCGGGACAACCGGATCGTGAAGATCAAGGGGGATCCCGAAGGCTACCTGAACCGGGGGTACGTCTGCCCGAAGGGGCTCGCGTCCCCGGATCGACTGACCCACCCGGATCGGCTGACCCGGCCGCTTCGACGAAAGGGGAAGCGGGGCGGCGGGGACTGGGAGGCCGTTTCCTGGGACGAGGCTCTGGACGAGATCGCGCATCGCCTGGGGACCATTCGCGAACGCGAAGGCGCCCGGGCGGCGGCCTTCGGGGTGGGCATGCCCAAGGGGCTGGAGCACTTCGTCCTGATCCGTCTCGCCAACCTGTTCGGCTCCCCCAACGTGGTGGCATCCCAGGATGTGTGCCACGCGCCCCGGGAGATCTCCGGCCTCCACACCTGCGGCTTCTATCCGGTGGCGGACTTTCACCATCCGAGCCGGCTCGTGGTCTTGTGGGGAAGCAACATCACCGCCACCAACGAGGAGGGGGAGATCTGCAGCTTGCTGCTGGAGCAGGTGAGAAACGGCACCGAGCTGATCGTGGTGGACCCCAGGAGGACGGAGCTTGCCGACAGGGCGGCTCTCTGGCTGCCGGTGCGGCCCGGTACGGACCACGCGCTGGCCCTCGGTCTCCTGCACGTGATCGTGGCGGAGTCCTTGTATGATCGCGATTTCACGGAGCGGCACACCGTGGGCTTCGACGACCTGGCCGAGCCGTTGGAGGGGTACACGCCGGAACGCGTGGAGGGGATCACCTGGGTGCCCGCGGACCGGATCCGGGAGGCGGCCCGCCGGTATGCCGGGGCCCGGCCGGCGGCCCTCCAGTGGGGGAACCCCATCGAGCACCATCGGTCCACGTTCGACGTCACCAGGGCGCTTCTCTGCCTCATGGCGCTCACCGGCAACCTGGACGTGCCCGGCGGGAACGTTCACGCCCGGGACCCGGAGATCATGCCCCTGGGCCGCTTCGTCCGGGCCGACCTCATTCCGGACAAGCGCAAGACCATGCTGGGGGCCTACCACCGGACCATCCCCCGCATGATGACCGTGCCGCCGTCCTTGTTCAAACAGGCCGTCCTGGAGGAGACGCCCTATCCGGTCCGGGGCCTGTACGTGATGTGCGGGAACCCCATGCTGAGCTGGGCGGACAGCCGCCGGACCCGGGCGGCCCTCGAGAAGCTCGAGTTCCTGGCCGTGGCCGACCTGTTCATGACCCCCACGGCGGCCATGGCGGATGTGGTGCTCCCCGTGGCCACCCAGTTCGAGTTCAACGACATCGGCCACTACGGCATCGGCCACGGCCTGATCCTGGCCCGCCCCCGGGTGGTGGATCCGCCGCCGGGCTGCTGGCCGGACATGAAGATCCTGAACGAGCTGGGAAAGCGACTGAGCCCCGCCGAGCTCTGGCACGAGGGGTACGAGGGATTCCTGGAGGACGTTCTGGGACCCTCGGGCCTGAGCTACCCCGAGTTCGTGGAACGGGGCCATCTGAAGGGACCGGAGGGTTTCGGCCGGTACAGAAAGGAAGGGTTCCGCACCCCCACCGGCAAGGTGGAGCTGCGGCTGAGCACGGCCGAGAAGTTCGGTCTGCCGGCCGTTCCGTCATTCCAGGGGCTGCCCGTGGAGGAGGATCCCGACTACCCGCTGGTGCTCACCTCCTCGAAGAACCCGAGCTTTCTGCACTCCTCCTATCGTTGGGTCGAGTCGTTGCGCAGACGGTGCCCCGAGCCCCAGCTGGAGATACACCCGGAAACGGCCGAGCGCTACGGTGTGACCGGCGGCGGCGAGGTGGTGATCGAGACCCCCCACGGGTCCATCACCCACAGGGCCCGGGTGACGGAACGGGTTCACCCGGGAGTGGTGATCGGGGAGCACGGCTGGTGGTTCCCGGAGGAAGGCCCGGAGGGGCTGTACGGATGGGAGCGGGCCAACTTCAACATGCTGACCGCCACCGATACGCTGGGGCGGGAGTTCGGGACCCCGAACATCAAGGGGATTCCCTGTCGCATCCGACCCGGAGCCGCCTCCGGCAAGGTCTAGTCGAACAGGCCGTCGTCACGGTTGGAGGGGGAAAAGGCGGGGCTCCTCGGCCGGGTGTAGATGACCCGGTATCGGTCCTCGAATCCCTCGAAGCAGATCCGGCACTCGTCCCCGGCTTCCCTCTCTCCGGCGCGGGACCCTCCAGAGGACGCTGGAGGGAGCGGCTCCAGCCGGACCTCGAAGCCGGCCTCCTCGTACGCGGCCACCGCCTCGCTCAGCCGGGGCTCGCTCGCCGTGAACTGGCGGGTCCATCCCTTTCGCAAGAGGGAATCTCCGTTCGAAGGATCCGTCACGGCGCCTCTTCCAGGAAGACGAGGGGGCGGTCCAGGAGCTCCGCGGGCGGAAGATCGTCGCGGCGCCCCCTCTCGAACTCCGGCCGGCGGGGCAGAAAGACGGAGGTGAGGTTCACCCATCCGGAGCGCAGCCCTTCGGGACAGAAGTCGGCGAGCTCGGCGGCTCGCCGGGAGAGGGCCTCGGTGTCCAGGGCGGAGGCCTTGCCCGGTTCGAGCAGGACGGCACGGAGTTCCCGAACGGATTCATCGGAAAAGCGCTCCCCCCGGATCTCCAGGATTCGATCCAGGGGGTGGCCCGAGAGGTCCGGAAAGGGGAAACGGACGACCGGCGGAGCGCTGACCGGCGGATCGGCCGCCTCGGTCCAGAGGCCTGTCAGGTGATCCACGAAGCGGCGATCCAGGGTCACCAGCGGATCGCCGGGGTCGAGGGACTCTCCGAACAGACCCAGCCAGGCCTCCACGATCGGCATGGGATCGTGACGACCGGCCTCCGGCGACCAGTGGAACCCGGGCAGGTCCTCGAACAGGCTCCTGATCTCCTCCGGGTCGTCCGTCAAACCCTCCAAAGGAGACCGGGTTTTCTTGAGCGCGTCCAGGATGCGGTCCGCGTCGGACCGCTGCTCCTCGATCTCCCGGGCGAGGTGAAGGACCATGTGCCGTCGAAAAGCGCCCGCTTCCCTCCGCCCCTTCGCCGGAGCCCCTTGCTCCCGGATCTTCTTCCGGATCTCCCAGAGGGGGTCTTCCTCTCCGGGTCCTGCACTCGTCTTGAGGAGGTCGAGACCGCTCCGATCCAGGTGGAGCCGAACCCAGTCGCGGTAGTCGGCGACCGCCCGGCCGAAGGAGGCCCCCGGGTCCAGCTCCGCAGGCGGGTGACGGGTCTCCACACACGCGGCGGGCGGGTCCTGGGAGAGGACCTCGGCGGGCTCCATCCGCCAGGGCACAAAGACCCTGAGCGGGCAGAACAGGACCAGGATCTTTCCCAGCTCGGGCCGGGCCAGCCCGGCATGGGGAAACAGGACGGCGGGGTTTGGTTGCATGGGCTCTCTGTACCTCCCTGGATCAGTCTTCTTGGAGCTCCTCGAGGTTGGCGTAGTAGTCCAGCACCTCGGGGTTTCTCAGGGCGTCCCGGTTCAGGATGGCCTTCCCTTCGACGGCCTTTTTCACGGCCAGCTCCACCTTCTTCATGTTCAGGGTGTAGGGGACGTCCGGCACGGGCAGGATCTTGGCCGGGACGTGGCGCGGCGAGGCGTTCTCCCGGATCAGCTTCTTGATGCGCGCGCCGAGCTCGTCCGTGAACGCCGTCCCCCCGGCCATCTTGACGAACAGGACGACCCGGACGTCGCCCTTCCAGTCCTGCCCGATCACCAGGCTGTCCTCGATCTCGTCCATGCTCTCCACCTGGCGGTAAATCTCGGCCGTGCCGATGCGCACGCCGCCCGGGTTCAGGGTGGCGTCCGACCGGCCGTAGATGACCACGCCTCCGCGATCGTTGATCTCGATGAAGTCCCCGTGCCGCCAGACGCCCGGGTACACGTCGAAGTAAGCCGCATGATACTTTTTGCCGTCCGGGTCGTCCCAGAAGTAGATGGGCATGGAGGGCGCGGCGGCGGTGCAGACGAGCTCGCCCTGCTGGTTGATCACGGGCTTGCCGGACTCGTCCCAGGCCTCCACCTTCATGCCCAGGCAGCGGCACTGGAGCTCGCCGGCGTACACGGGACCCATGGGGTTGCCGGCGGCGAAGCAGCCGTTGATGTCCGAGCCTCCGGAGATGGAGGAGAGCTGGAGATCCTCCTTGATCTCCCGGTAGACGTACTCGAACCCCTCCACGGAGAGCGGGCTCCCCGTGGAAAGCACCGCTTTCAGGGCGGAGAGGTCGTAACGCTCTCCCGGTGTGACGCCGGCGTTCTGGAGGGCCGCCAGGTAGCCGGCGCTGGTACCGAAGATCGCGATGCCGTCGTCCTGGGCGATCTGCCAGAGGGCCCCGGGATCGGGGTGGAACGGGTTGCCGTCGAACAGGACCAGCGAGGCGCCCACCGCGAGAGAGCAGGTGAGCCAGTTCCACATCATCCAGCCGCAGGTGGTGAAGTAGAAGATGGTGTCGTCGCGCTTGAGGTCCGTGTGGAGCATCAGCTCCTTCATCTGGTTGACCAGGATCCCGGCGCAGGACTGGACCATGCACTTGGGCAGCCCCGTGGTCCCGGAGGTGAACATGATGTAGAGGGGGTGGTCGGCCGGGAGCTGCTCGAAATCGATCTCCAGGCCGCGTTCGCCGGACTTGAACTCCTCGTAGGGCACCGCGTTGGGAACGGGCCCCGGGTCGGCGCTCTTCCCGATGTAGGGGACGACGACCACCTTCTCGATGGAGGGGAGGTCCTGCAGGATCTCCGAGACGCGGGCGAGGGAGTCGAAGGCCTTTCCCTTGAAGGCGTACCCGTCCGCCGTGAACAGGACCCGCGGCCGGATCTGGCCGAACCGGTCCAGCACGCCCTTGATGCCGAAGTCGGGAGAGCAGGAGGACCAGGTGGCCCCGAGGCTCACGGCCGCCAGCATGGCCACGACGGTCTCCGGCATGTTGGGCATGAACCCGGCCACCCGATCCCCCGGTTGAATGCCCATTGCACGCAGGGAGCTGGCCACGCGGGCCACCTCGTCATAGAGCTCGGCATAGGTCATCTTTCGGTTTTCCCGGTCCTCCCCGTGAAAGATCAGGGCCGTGCGGTCGTCCCGGAACCGGAGGAGGTTCTCGGCGAAGTTGAGCCGGGCCCCTTCGAACCAGCGGGCCCCGGGCAGTCGATAGGGATCGTCCACCACCCGGTCGTAGGGGCGGGAGGCGCGAATGTCCGCGAAGTCCCACAGGGCCGCCCAGAAGTCGGGGATGTTCTGAATGGACCACTGGTAGAGGTCCTCGTACGCGGCGAAAGCCTGACCGTGCTTCTCGTTCACCCCGTTCATGAACCGGAACATGTGGCTGCTGCGGACCCTTTCCTCGGACGGCTGCCAGAGTTTCTTCGCCATGATCTCCTCCCTTGGTAACGATCCGCTCTCCTCCACCATCCGGGGTGAGCGGCATACAGGTTAGCGGCGGTCCATGACCTTCGGGAGCTCCCGCCTTCCGGGTCGAGAGCCTGCACGACCTTTCTGCAGGGAACGCATCTTCCGGCTCTCAGTCTCGTTGGATCCCTTCATACCATCAACCTTCCTGTTTTTCAAACCGATCGTCTGTCCCCTCTCCAACGGCTGCGCTTCGCCGGCGTCAAGCCGGAGGACCGGCGGTCAGGGGTGCACAGAACCGTGTTCAGGCTGCACTGAGTCCTGTGCTCGTGTCCGCATGTCTGCGCGGCGATCCGGCACGAAAGACGGGCACCGCTCGATTCCGTCCAGACCCGACCGTAGTTAAAAAGGACCAACTTATCGGAGAGTTGACTGATGCCCTGCCGGCTGGTGGGACAAACGGTTTTCCACCGGAAGGCGGGAAAAGGGCGTTGGCATGAAATCTGTTAGGAATCTATGCCGTTCGCATGCCGTTGCTGCACGCGCGGACCGTTGTCGGCAGAACATCACCTCCTGGCCGCTGGAGGGTCCCCTCGACGAGGACACCCGCTA
>CAYVVQ010000018.1:0-34722 GCA_964454455.1 uncultured Desulfobacterales bacterium
CCCGAAGCAGACCAGGGTCATGGCCACCAGGGCCGCCAGGTGCGGGCCGATCACCAGCAGGCTCTGCCCCAGGGGGAGGGGGCCCTGGAACCGGCGGGCCGAGACCTGCTCCCTGGGGCCCATGAGCACCACCGATCGGGTGGTGTTCTGCAACGGGTCGATGAGGGTCCCCGAGGCCCGGGAGTAGAGGATCAAGGGGGAGACCAGGCGGACCCTCTCCTGGATGCGGGCGTTTCGAAGCAGGTCTTCGCGGGTGACGCCACGGGTCCTGTCCATGGGGGCAAGGGCACCGGCCAGGGCCTCCGCCCCCATGGAGACGAAGAAGGAGAGGAAGATCCAGAGGGCCACGGAGGCCAGGGCGGAGGTGGGGATGCTCCTGAACAGGATGGAGAAGAGCATGGCGATGCCCAGCCAGAAGGCGATGTAGAAGATGCTGACCACCAGGTAGAGGGCCAGGCGCAGGATCTCCTCCAGCCCGGGGACGATGCCCAGGACGGTGAGCCCGAGGCCGGAGACCAGGGACACGATGGCGGCGAGCATCACGGCGATGGTCGTCACCCCGGCGAGGAGCTTGCCGTTGATCACGGCGTCGCGAAAGACCGGCTGGGTGAGGAGCTTGATGAGCGTCCCCTGCGCCCGCTCGCGGTTCACGGCGTCGAACCCCAGCACCAGGCCCACCAGCGGCCCGAAAAAGGCGACGAACTGGACGAGGGAGAAGAGGGCCCCGGTGGTGTTGAAGAGCATGAGGAAGACGAAGCGTGGCTTGGCCACCCCCTCCAGGTTCTCCCGCAGGCTCACGCCCGCCAGATAGACGGTGATGAAGCCGACCATGGCGATCAGCGCGAAGAGGATGACGAACCGGTGGCTGCTGAACTGGTCGGCGAGCTCCTTCCTGTAGACCGCGAGCATGCCTTTCACGGACCGTCCTCCCGGGAGCAGCTCATGTAGATCTCCTCGAGTGTGACGGCCTTTCCCTCCACGCCGAGGCGACCGCCGGCCAGATCGCCGATGGTCCCCTCGGCCGCGAGCTTCCCGCGGATCATGATCCCCACCCGGTCGGAGATGCGCTGGACCTGCTCGAGCCGGTGAGAGGAGAGCACGACCGTGATCCCCTGTTCCCGGTTCAGCCGTTCGACCAGCTCGATGATCCTGCGCGCCCCGTCGGGGTCCAGCCCCAGGGTGGGCTCGTCGAGGAGGAGGACTCGGGGTTCCTTGAGCAGGACCTCGGCGATACCCAGCCGCTGCTTCATCCCGCGGGAGAAGGCGTCGACCCTCTTCCCCCGCGTCTCGTCCGCAGGCAAGCCCACGGTCGCCAGCGCCCCGCGGATCTTCACGGTTGCCTCCTCACGCCGAAGACCGTTCAGCCCGGCGATGTACGCCAGGCTTTCCTCGGCCGTCAACTCCCCGTAGAACCCGACGTTCTCGGGCAGGTAACCGACCTGCTGCTTGATCCTCCTTGCCTCCCGGGTCGGATCGAGACCGCACACGCGGGCCCTTCCCTCCGAGGGCTGGGTCAGCCCGAGGAGCATGAGCAGGGTGGTGCTCTTGCCGGCCCCGTTGGGCCCGAGGAGCCCGTAGACCTCCCCCTCCGGAATTCGGACGTCCAGGGTGTCTACGACCCGGACCCCCCGGTAGACCTTGGTCAGGCCCGAGGTCTCGATGAGGGCGCTCTCCATCATCTTCTGCCGACGCGAATGAAGAGGATCACCAGCCCGGCGATCACGAGGAGGATGACGCCGACGCCGATCCACCCCCACGCAGTGGACGCCCTGACCGTGACCCGCAGCTCCAGGTCGTCCGACACCTTCTCCCCCCGAACCGAGAGGCTCAC
Source organism: uncultured Desulfobacterales bacterium (assembly GCA_964454455.1). Classification (GTDB taxonomy): domain Bacteria; phylum Desulfobacterota; class DSM-4660; order Desulfatiglandales; family HGW-15; genus JAIPEI01. Next base: position 1,832 of record CAYVVQ010000018.1, read on the forward strand.
GGAGTAGTCTCCCACCAGCGCCTGCTCGGCGGGGGTCAGCTTTACCCCGACCTGCCGGAGATCCCCGGGGGGGAGGGTTTCGAGGGAGTCGGGGTCGAAGGTCACCTGCCAGTTTTCGGGCTGGAACGAGATGAAACGCACCTGCCTCTGGACGGCCGAGCCGTTGTTCTCGACGAAAAAGGAGAAGGTGGAGGGCTCTCCCTGGCCGGCGTTCAGGGAGAGGAGGCCGCTTGCCGTGCCCACCCGGATCCTGTGGGTGCCGGTGAGAGCCACCGTCAGCTCGGTCTCGGCCCGTGCCCGCTCGGCGCCCACCTCGACCCGGACGGGGTACTCCCCCGGCTCGGCGGCGGGATCGGGCTTGACCTCCACGCCCATGCTTCGGCTTTGCCCGGCCTGGATGCGCAGGCTGGAGATGAACTTCTCCTCGTACGCGGGCTTGAACCGCACCTCCCAGTTCCCGGGCGCCCGGGCGCTCAGGCTGAAGGTCACGTCCCGGTCGAGCTCGTTCTCCACGTCCACGGAGAACTCGAACTCGGCGTCCGTGGGGCCCTGAAGCACGGGGTAGGAGGTGGAGAGATTCACGCCCCGGGGCCGGGCGGCCGTTTCACCGGCTTCGACCGTGATTCGCAGGAGGGAGGAGGCGGTGAGTGCCCGGTCCCGGGTTTCGGCCCGGATGGGGAACAGGTGCTCGCCCGGCGTGACGCCTTCCCCGGGGACCGCCTCGAGGGTCAGGCTCCGGCTTCCTTGCCCGGCCACCCGCACGCCGGTGACCTCGAAGGCACGGGTCTTGATCCGGGCCTTCCAGCCCTCCGGGATCTCGGGGAGGAAGACCAGGAGGATCTCGGTGTCGAGGCCGCGGTTTTCCAGGACCAGGTCCATGCTCACCTTCTCTCCCCGGGAGACGATCACCCCCGGATAGTCGGGGGCCACGGCGATCCCCCGGGGGGAGGCGCCGCCGCCCTCGGTTGCCGACAGCACGGGTCGGACCCCCAGTAAGAGAACCGACGCGAGCACGACGAAGAGGCGTGCCGGGACGCGGTGGGACGTTCGTTCCATCGGGTTCACCCTTTTCGCCGGGCTTGGCAAAAACCTTGCGGCGGCATATGGAATGCCGCCCTGCGCCCGGGCCCATCGAGAGGCGTTTTCACGGTAAACGAAACCGAACCCCTCGTCAGGGTCGTTTCGTGGGAGGGGAGGCGTTTGTCCCCTTGAGGCGCCGCCTCAGACGCGAGAAGGCCCGGAAGGTGATGCTGCGCCGGGAGCTGAGAACGATGGGGTCCCCGGTTCGGGGATGCCGGCCGCTCCGCGCCCACTTGAACCGGGACTGGAAGGTTCCGAAGCCGTGGATGCGGACGTCCTCCCCCCGTTCCAGGTTCCGCTTGACGATCTCGATGGTGGTGTTCACCAGGTCGGTTGCCCGTTTTCGGGAAAGGGGTATATAATCGAGCTCCGGAAACAGGAACTGCTGCTGGCCTTTTCGCTTCCCGCGGGGCTTGAAGTGGACCTTCTCGATCACGGCGTTCACGAGATCCTTCTTGATGAGGGTCATGGGCTTTTCCCCCGGAACGATAGGACCATGTCGCCCAAACGTCCATGACCGGCGTCCGGCCTCCGGTCACCCCCGCTGATGAAAGCCGGTGTTTTCGTAGGGCGGGGTTTACCACCCCGCCGTGCTTGTCTTGCGGCGGGTGAGCGGGTTTTTGCGAACCCGTCAAATTTGGCACAGGGAGGGTGATTTGTCAACGCCGTGAGCGGCTCGGAGCTTGGAGAGAACCATGCGACCCGCGTTTCATCCCAGGCTGATCAACGACGTCTGGGCCGACCCCGGCCTCTTCGTGCCGTTCCATTTCGAGCGGCGCGCCCTGCTGTTCGACCTGGGCGACCTGGGCCCGCTGAACTCCAGGGAGATCTTGTCGGTGACCCACGCCTTTGTCTCCCACGCCCACCTGGATCACTTCATCGGGTTCGACGCGGTGCTCCGCCTGCTCCTGGGCCGGGATCGCACGTTTCACCTCTACGGGCCGCCCGGCTTTTTCGAGCGGGTGGAGGGGAAGCTGGCCGGGTACACGTGGAACCTCGTCGAGGAGTACGCGAACGAGCTTCGCCTGGCGGTGACCGAGGCGCGACCCAACGAGCTGGTGACACGGACCTACACCTCCCGGGGACGGTTCGAGGCCGAAGGGCCCGATCGAAGCCGGCCGTTTCAGGGGGTGCTCCTGGAGGAGCCCCGCTTCCACGTGAACGCCGCACACCTGGACCACCGCATTCCCTGCCTCGGCTTCGCCCTGGCCGAGCGCTTCCACGTGAACATCGACAAGGCGGCCCTGGGTGACCTGGGCCTGCCCGTCGGGCCCTGGATCGACCGGTTCAAGGCGGCCCTGTACGAAAGGCGGGATCCGGAGAGCCCCTTCGAGGCCGAATGGAGCGAAGGCGGAGGGGTGTCCCGAGCCAGGCGTTTCGAGCTGGGCGCCCTGACCCGGAAGATCGCCCGCATCACGCCCGGAAAACGGATCGCCTACGTGACCGACGTCGCGGCGACCCCGGAGAACCTCGAATGGATCGAGGCGCTGGCCCGGGACGCGGACCATCTGTTCATCGAGGCGGCGTTCCTGTCCCGAGATGAGGCCCTGGCGGCCGAAAGGCACCACCTGACCGCGGAGCAGGCCGGGGCCCTGGCCGGTCGGGCAGGCGCCCGGGCGTTCAGCCTGTTTCACCACTCCCCGCGTTACCGCGGAAGGGAAGCCGAGTTTCAGGAGGAGGCCTCCAGGGCCTACCGGAGGGAGCTTCGGCGCCCGGAGCCGGTTTCGGATGAGATGACCTCGACCATGGCGCGATGAATGGACGGGTTGCCGGCGACGAGGCTCTTGTCCGCGGGCCGGTAAGGGCCCCCTTCGAAGGTGGAAACGATCCCCCCGGCCTCCCGGACCAGCAGGATACCGGCGGCCGTGTCCCAGGGGTGGAGCTTTTCCTCCCAGAAACCGTCCGCGCGACCGGCGGCCACGTGGCAGAGATCGAGGGCCGCGGAGCCGGGCCTGCGAACGCCTTGGGACCGGAGAATGAGCGCCTCGAAGAGACGGAGGACCCGGTCCGGCTCCTCGCGAATGTCGTAGGGAAAGCCGGTGCAGAGCAGCGCGTCATCCAGGTCCGCGGTGGAGGAGACCGACAGCCGCTCCCCGTTCGAAAAGGCCCCCTCGCCCCGGACCGCCTCGAAGCGCTCCCCCATGACCGGGTCGAGCACCACGCCGAGAACGATCTCCTGCGCCGACTCCAGGGCAATGGACACGGCCCAGCAGGGGAACCCGTGCGCGAAGTTGACCGTTCCGTCCAGGGGATCGACGATCCAGCGTCGACCCGAGCTTCCGGTCCTGGCCTCGGACTCCTCCGAGAGAATGCCGTCTTCCGGGAAACGCCGGTCCAGCAGCTCGCAGATCGCCTCCTCGGAGCGCAGGTCCGCCTCCGTGACCAGATCGATCGCTCCCTTCTTCTCGACGCGGTTCGCCCCGATGGACATGCGGAGCAGGATGTCCCCGGCGAGGCGCGCGGCCTCGCGGGCGGTGTCGAGCTCGTTTCGCCACATGGCACGACTTCTTCTTTCCGGGGTGGAATCTCCGTTTCCCGGGCTCGTGGGCCGGTCTCCGCCCGCCTGGAGCAAGGAAAAGTGCTTGACACCCCCTGTCGCAGCTGATAGCAAATAACGTTTTATTTTTCTTATCTCCTTGTCCCGTCCGCGCGGTGCCCTTCACACCGGCAGGAGGCGGGACCTGAACGTTCCCGAGAGGGAAATCGCCCGAAAGGAGACCTTCCATGAGGCAATACGAAACCATCTTCATCGTGGACCCCGATCTGAGCGACGAGGAGTACCAGGCCGCACTCGCCAAGTCCAACGAGGTCATTGAAAAACAGAAGGGGGTCATTGTCAAGGTCCAGGAGTGGGGAAAGCAGCGGCTGGCCTACCCGATCAAGAGGAAAGAGAAGGGGTCCTACGTGGTGCTCAACTACTGCGGGGACGGCGGCGCGAGCGCGGAGCTCGAGCGCCTGCTCAAGCTGGACGAGCGCATCCTCAAGGCCATGACCATCAAGCTGGAGGAGAGCGTGGACCCGGAGGAGCTGCTCCGGAAGGAAAAGGAAGCCCGGGAGAAGAGTGCTTCTCCCGGCGAGGGCGCCTCGGACGAAGCTCGGGAAGGCGAATCCGAAACCGCCGAATCGACGGAGGGGGAATCCAATGGCTAGAAGAGGTTTTCGGGGGCGTCGCCCTTCCTTTCATCGCCGCAAGGTCTGCCGCTTCTGCGCAGACAGCAGCCTGGCCATCGACTACAAGGATTCGAAGACCCTGAGGTACTTCACCACGGAGCGGGGGAAGATCATTCCCCGACGGATTTCCGGAAACTGTGCCAAGCACCAGCGCTTGCTCTCGGTGGCGATCAAGCGGGCGAGGAACATCGCCCTGCTGCCGTACACCACGTCGATCGTGAGATAGCGCTCAGCGGGAACCGCGCTCGGCTGATATCCGAAGGTCCGGGTGCCCTCAGGACCCAAGGCCCTCCAGCTTTTCGGGGAAATCCGGCTCGAGGAATCCATGAAATCAGCGGATGTGCTCGGATGCGCCGGGGCGACCCTGTTGCTCCTGCTGTTCTCGCAGCTCATCCCGGTGGTCGGGCTCCTGCCGGGAATCTTGATTCCGCAGCCCTTCATCCTCTACTCCGTCAGGCTGGGGCCCCTGCAAGGGGGCAAGGTGGCTGCCGCCACCTTCCTGATCGTCTTCCTGACGGCGCTCCTCGGGGGGTTCCCCCAGGCGACGTTTCTGTGCCTCGAGCTCGGCATCCTAGGTCTCTTTCTCGCCGAGCTCTATCGCCGCCGCCAGGGGATCGGGCGAACAGTCCTCTTCGGTACGGCCGCGCTGGTCTTCATGGGGCTGATCCTCCTGCTGGCGGTCGGCCTCCCGAGCGGCAAGGCCCCCTGGACCCTGATTCTCGACTACTTCAGGAGCAACCTGAACGAGACCGTCCGCTCCTACGAGGGGGTGGGGTTGGGACCGGAAGGGGTCGCCCGGCTTCGAGAGTACGGCCGGCACATCGGCTCCATCGTGGAGCGGGTCTACCCCTCCCTGCTGGTGACGGGTGCGGCGGTGGTGGTCTGGGTGAACGTGCTTGTCAGCCGGAGGGTGCTCCGGATGCGCGATCTGCCCGCACCGGAGTACGAGCCGCTGGATCGATGGCGCTCTCCGGAAGGCCTGGTCTGGGGTTTCATCGGGGCGGGTTTCGCTTTCTTTTTGCCCTGGTCCGGGGTAAGATTCGTGGCCGTGAACGCACTGGTCGTGATCGCATCGGTTTACACCTTTCACGGGCTGGCGATCCTCCAGTTCTACCTGAAAAAGCTCCGGTTCCCCCGGTTTCTGAGGCTCGTGGCGTACCTCCTCATCCTCATGCAGCAGGTCCTCCTGGTCGGGCTGGCGCTGGCGGGACTGTTCGATCAGTGGATCGACTTTCGAAAGATATCCAGGAATCAAACGATTCCGAATGATTAAGGACTTTTGGCGCAAAAGCTCGGTTTTGAGCGGGAAACCAGGGAGGAGATGGATCTCATGAAGATAATCTTGAAAGGCGACATGGATGATCTGGGCTACGAGGGCGACGTGGTGGACGTCGCCAGGGGATACGCCCGCAACTACCTGATCCCCAAGGGGCTCGCCGTTGAGGCCACGGATCAGAACATCAAGATGTTCGAGCAGAAGAAGCGCAAGATCGAGGTGCGGAAGCTGAAGGCGAAGGAGGAGGCCGAGCAGCTGAGGGACCGGCTTGCGGAGATGACCCTGGAGATCTCCCAGAAGGCGGGCGAGGAAGGAAAGCTGTACGGATCCGTGACCAGCATGGATCTGGCCGAGGAGATCGAAAAGCAGGGCGTGGTGCTGGACCGGCGAAAGATCGTCCTGGACAAGCCCATCAAGACCGTCGGGGAATACGAGGTCCCCGTGAAGATCTACCAGGACGTGACCGGCCAGGTCAAAGTGGTGGTATCACCGGAAGAAGTCGCCGAGGCGTAGGAGAGCCCGGCGGCTCGGGGAAAGAAGGGTATGGCCAGACCCGAAGAGCAACGGGCGCATGCGTCCCTGAAGGTCCCCCCGAGCAACCTGGAGGCGGAGCAGGCCGTCCTGGGGGGGATCCTCGTCAACAACGACGCCATGAATCAGGTCATGGACGTCCTGAGCGAGGGGGACTTCTACCGGGAGGCCCACGGCCACCTCTTCGCGTCCATGGCGGCGCTCTACAACAACAGCGAGCCCGTCGATCTCATCACCCTCACGCAGCATTTGACGAATCGGAACCTCCTGGACAAGGCCGGGGGAACGGAGTACCTGGCCTCCCTCGCGGAGTCGGTCTCCACCTCCGCCGGCATCCTCTATCACGGGCGGATCGTTCGCGACCTCTCGATCCGGAGGCGGCTCATCAGCCAGTGCTCCGTGATCTCCGACTCCTGCTTCCAGCACTGGGACCGCTCGGACGAGCTCCTGGACATGGCCGAGCAGCTCATCTTCGACATCGCCGAGGAGAAGGTGGGCGAGGGCCTGTCCCCCATGGAAAACATCATCAAGGACAGCTTCCGGAAGCTGGAGAGCTTGTCCGAGTCCGACGGCTTCATCACGGGGATCCCCTCGGGGTTCGAGGACTTCGATCGGTTGACCGCCGGGCTCCAGCGGTCGGACCTGATCATCATCGCCGGCCGCCCCAGCATGGGAAAGACGGCCTTCGCCTTGAACATCGGGTACAATGCGGCCCGGAAGACCGGCAAGGGCGTGGCGGTGTTCAGCCTGGAGATGAGCAAGCTCCACCTGGGGCTGCGCCTCCTCGGCATGTCGGCGAGGATCAACGCATCCAAGCTCCGGATCGGCCACCTCACCGACCGGGACTGGGCCAGGCTGACCGAGGCGGCCAACCAGCTCTCCGAGCTGCCGATCTTCATCGACGACACCTCCGGCATGAGCGTCCTGGACATGAAGGCGCGGTGCCGCCGGCTGACCAAGAAGACCGATCTCTGCATGGTGATCGTGGACTACCTCCAGCTCATCCAGGGGAGGAGTAGCGCTGAGTCCCGGCAGCTGGAGATCTCCGAGATCTCCCGCTACCTCAAGGCGCTGGCCAAGGACCTGAACGTCCCCGTGCTCGCCCTCTCCCAGCTCAACCGGAAGGTGGAGGAGCGTCCCAACAAGCGGCCCCAGCTCTCGGACCTCCGGGATAGCGGCGCCATCGAGCAGGACGCGGACGTGATCGCCTTCATCTACCGCGACGAGGCCTACCACCCCGACACGGACGAGAACCGGAACCTGGCGGAGATCATTGTCGCCAAGCAGCGCAACGGCCCCACCGGCTACTTCAAGCTGACCTTCGAAAAGGAGTGCACGCGGTTTCAGAGCCACACCTCGGAGGAGTTGTAGTCGAGGTCTTGCTGAGCCTCGTGGGGAGGCGGCCGGTCCGCTTTTCCGGGCATCGGATCAAGGAACGGGAACCATCGACAAGGTCCACGGAAAGACATCCGGCCTCAAGGCCGGCCAGATGAAGCGTCTCCAGCGTCTCTATCGGAGCAAGGCGTCCGAACGAGAGCTCCTTTCCCCCGACCTCGCCCGGCGCATCGCCTCCATCTCCAGGGAAATTCAAAGGCAGGTCGCCCTGCTGATCACGCGGAAGGGCCGGATCGCCTTCGTGGTGGTCGGGGACCGCTCGCACATCTGGATTCCCGACCTGGGTCGGGTGCGCCTGGGAACGGGCCGGCTCAAGGGGCTCCGATGCATCCACACGCACCTGAACGGGGAGCCCCTCACCCGGGAGGACGTCACCGACCTGGTGCTCCTGGGCCTGGACCTCATGGTCTCGATGGAGGTGGACGAGGAAGGCATCCCGGGGGCCTTGTCCGTGGCCCACATCCTCCCCCGCGACGCGGGAGGCGAGGGGTGGCAGGTGACCGGCTACCCGGACATCGGCCGGGTGGATTTCGACGCGCGCTCCCTGATCTCTTCGCTGGAGGACGAGCTGGCGCGGGCCGGGAAGGGCGGCCGGGCGCTGGAGGCGGGGGAGCGGGCCGTGCTCGTGGGGGTGGTCCAGGGGCCGCCGAGGAGGGCTCGGGAGTCCCTGGGGGAGCTGCGGGAGCTGGCGCGCTCGAGCGGGGTGGACGTGCGCGACGTGATCGTCCAGCAGGTGAAGAGGCCCAATCCCCGCTTCCTCATGGGCAAGGGGAAGCTCAGCGAGATCGTGCTCCGGTGCATGCAGACCGGCTCCAACCTGGTCATCTTCGATAACGAGCTGACCCCGACCCAGGTGAAGAGCCTCACGGACGTCACCGAGCTTCGCATCGTCGACCGCAGCCAGCTCATCCTGGACATCTTCGCCCGGCGGGCCGTCACCCGGGAAGGGAAGATCCAGGTGGAGCTCGCACAGCTCAAGTATCTCCTGCCGAGGCTCGCCACCAAGAACACGGCCATGTCGCGTCTGACCGGCGGGATCGGAGGGCGGGGTCCCGGGGAGACCAAGCTGGAGGTCAATCGCAGGCGGGTGCGGGAGCGCATCGCCCGGCTGAACCGCGAGCTGAAGCAGATCAAGCGTCAGCGGGAAGGGCGCCGGAAGCTCCGCGGGGACCGGGGGCTTCCCGTGATCTCCATCGTGGGGTACACGAACGCGGGCAAGTCCACCCTGCTGAACGCCCTCACCCACAGCGAGGTGGCGGTGGAGGACCGCCTGTTCGCCACCCTGGACCCCAGCAGCCGGCGGTTGCGCTTTCCCCGGGAGCGGGAGGCGATCATCACCGACACGGTGGGGTTCATCCGGGACCTGCCCGGGGACCTCATGGACGCGTTCGAGGCCACCCTGGAGGAGCTGCACGACGCCGACCTCCTGCTCCACGTGGTGGACGCGAGCAGCCCGCGCATGGAGGAGCAGATGGAGACCGTCGACGGGGTGCTGCGCGATCTCGGGCTCGACCGCATCCCCACGCTGCTCGTCCTGAACAAGTCGGACCTGCTCGAGCCCGGCGAGGCGGCGGAGATGGCGAAAAACTTGAGGGGCGTCGCCATATCGGCGATCGCCCCTCGAACGTTCTCAGACCTGTTGTCGCGGATCGAGCGGGCTATCTGGCTTCGCTCCTCCAGCCCCGAGACCTCCACGGCTTCCCGTTCCGCGCGATGATCATGGCGCCGCAGCCGGGGAGCGACTCCACCAGGCGCATTCCCCCTTCGGGTTCCATGACGAAGACCCCGGTGGCCAGGGCGTCCGCATCCATGGCCGTCTTCGCCCGGACGGACACGCTCGCGCTCAGGGAGGGAGAGTCGCCGGTTCCGGGGTTCACGATGTGGTGGACCATCTTCTCCCGGTCGTAGTAGATCTCGTAGTTGCCCGACGTGGCCACGGCTCCGTCCCGCATCCGGAGGATGTCCGGATACTCCCCCTTCTTTTCGGGGTCCTCGATGGCCACCGCCCAGGGCGCCCCGTCCGCGCGGGAGCCGCTCGTGCGGATGTCCCCCCCGGCGTTGACGAGGTGATTTTCGATCCCCTGCCCGAAGAGCTGCCCAGAAACCCGGTCCACGATGTATCCCTTGGCGATGCCGTCCAAGGTGAGCCCCATGCCCGGGCGGGAGAGCAGGATCTCCTCTCCGCGAAGCGAGACGGCACGGGCGTCCACGAGCCGGAGGGCTTCATCCAGAAGTGGTTTCGGGACGTCGAGGGATTGTCCTGCTGCATGCCGTTCCTTGATCAGGTCCACCACGGGCTTCACGGTGACGTCGAAGGCGCCGCCCGACAACCGGTAATGGTGGAGGCTGCGGGCGACCACCTCCCGGAGCTCCGGCGGGGCGTCCCGGAGACGCCCCTCGTCGTTCAGGCTGCCGACTGCCGTGGATCGGTCATACCGGTTCAGGAGCCGCGAGAGGCGGTCCATCTCCTCGAAGGCGCGACCCATGGCCTCCTGGGCCCTGTCCCTGGACTCGTGGATCAGGGTCATGGACACCAGCGTACCCATGGCCAATCGGGTCGAGGAGACCTTGTGCCGGTTCCGGTCGAACTTCACCGCCTCGGCTCCGGCGGGGATCAGAAGGGCGGAGGCCGCTCCCAGACCCATCAAACCGGAGAGCTTGAGAAAGGATCTCCTGTCCATGGGGCTTTTCCGGTCGCAAAGGGCGCGGTTGCTTTCCATGCTGCATCTCCTTGTCCCTGAATCAAGAAGGGATTTTCACGGCTTCGGTCGATTCCGCCGGGATCTCGATTCAGCCCGTCATGTGCGGCGGAATCCTACCATGCGACCCCGCCGTTGGCAAGCGTTTGTATCCCGGGATCCTCCCGGTGTACGCGGCCCGGTCGGGTCTCACTCGGCCGGTTCGTCTTCGGGAACGAGCCGCCTCCATGGAACATGAAGGGACAGAAAGGCCAGGAACCCGGCGAGCACGGTGGGGAGGAAGAACGACGCGTGCAGCAGGATCCCTGCGGAAAGGCCTTCCTCCGCGCTGAACCCGTTGACCAGGAAGCTGTATTGTGCGGCGAGATGAAAGGTCCCGATGAAGCCCGGAGACGACGGGATCATGACGCCCAGGGAGGTGATGGCCAGGACGATGAGGGTGGCCTCGAAAGGGAGGTCGAGCCCCAGGGAAACGGAGACCACCTTGATCTGGAGCAGGGCGAAGAGCCAGACCGCGCATGAGTAGAGCGCGGCGAGCGTCCAGCCCCGGACCCCTTTCAGGAGGACGAGGCCGAGGCTGAAGTTCCACACCGCTTCGATGATCCGGGTCCTGAAGCGCTTCGGGAGCAGGAACAGGATGCGGTCGATGAGCGCCAGGCAGGCGGGCGCCTTCCACTTGAACCCCACCAGGAGGAGGATGAGGAGGAGGTAGGCGGAGAGGAGGAGCCAGCCGACGGCGCGTAGCCCGGTCGCGAGGGCCGCGTAGCCGGCGGGGAACTCGGTCACGGAGAGACCCAGGGCCAGGACCGCGAGAAGGGTCAGGCCGTCGAACAGCCGTTCCACCACCACCGTCCCCAGGGCGGAGCTCCCGCTGAGGTCCTCCGACGCCCCCAGATAGTTGGCGCGAATGAACTCCCCCAGCCGGGCCGGGAGAACGCAGTTCGCGGCGAAACCCACGAGTGTGGCCAGGAACCGGTTTCGGAAGCCCGTCGACTGGAGGGGGGCCAGAAGGACGCCCCATCGAAAGGCCCGGAGGGGATACTGGATCAGCACCACCACGGCGGCGGCCAGAAGAAGGAAGGGATCGGCGGAGCGGATGATCTCCCACAGGCGGGGGACGTCGACGCGAACCAGCGCGAGGTAGAGGAACGCGGCGCTGACGACCAGGCCCGCCCAGAATTTCCAGTCAAAGGCCCGGTTCAACCCGGTCCCTCCCGTCGAGGATCCCGAAGGTGTCCCTGGCCCGCTCGATGTCCCGGGCGATTTGCTCCTTCAGCTCCTCGAAGCCTCCGAAGACTTTCTCGTCCCGGAGCCTCTCCAGAAAGTCGATGCGGATGGTCTTGCCCACCAGGTCCCCGGAGAAGTCGAGCAGGTGGGTCTCCACGGAGACCTCCCGGTCTCCGAACGTAGGATTGTTCCCGATGTTCGTGACCCCGTGGTAGGCCCGGCCGTTGATGCGGACCAGCACGGCGTAGACGCCCTCCTTCGGGACCAGCTCGTCCATCGGCTCCAGGTTGGCCGTAGGGACGCCGAGCAGCCGGCCGCCGCGGCCGTGACCAGTGATCACCGTGCCGCGGATCTGGTAGCTGCGGCCCAGGAGACGCGCGGCCCGGTCCAGGTCCCCCGCCCGAACGAGGTTCCGAACGGAGGTGCTGGAGACGAGCATGCCGTCGATGGTGATGGGGTCCAGGACGTGGACCTCGAACCCGATCTCGCTCCCCAGCGTTCTCAAAAGGGCGATGTCCCCCTTCCGCCCGGCTCCGAAGGAGTAGTCGTACCCCACGACGATCTCCCGGATCCCGATGCGCCCGATCAGGATCCGTCTCACGAAATCCTCCGCGGTGATGGCCGCGAACTCCGGGGTGAACGACAGGCAGAACCCCACGTCGATTCCGGCCCGGCCGATCAGCTCGAGCTTCTGATCGGTGGGCGTGATCATGGGCGGCCCGTTTCCGGGCTTCATCACGCGGATGGGGTGGGGATCGAAGGTCATCACGGCCGACTGCCCGTTCAGGGCCTCGGCCCGTTCCCGAACCTTGCGGAAGAGGGCCTTGTGCCCCTCGTGGACCCCGTCGAAGTTTCCGATGGTGAGGACGGGGTTGTTCAGGGGCAGCTCGGAATGGTTCAAGTCTCGAATGATTTGCATAAAACGGCCGGTACCAATCTCTGTCGCCCGGACCCCGTCGGGGCGTCCTCGGCTTCGCTGAACGAGAAAATATGGAGTTGACAAAAGCGAATCGAACCTTTAAATATAAAATCTTTATCGGAGAAGATCAACTCCGATTCCGGGCCGAAGTGGCGGAACTGGTAGACGCGCTAGGTTCAGGGTCTAGTGGGGGTTACCCCGTGGGAGTTCGAGTCTCCCCTTCGGCACCATTTGGAAGACAAACCCGCTGATTTCTCAGCGGGTTTTTTTGCTCCCGCGATGTCCTGCCAGGGTTTTCCAGGACCTGCAACACCGAATCGAGGAAAGATCGCCCCCTTCCGCGCCTCAGCGGGCCGTGTACCCCCCGTCGATCACCAGCTCGCTGCCGGTGACGAACGAGGACTCGTCCGAGGCCAGGTAGAGAATGCCGAAGGCCACGTCCTCGGGTTCCCCCACGTGACCGACCGGGTGGAGGCTCGCCAGCTCCTCCCGAAACGCCTCCACCCCCTGCTCGGATCGTTCGCCCAGCTCCTCGACCAGGGGGGTCCAGATGTAGCCCGGGTGGACCGAGTTGACCCGGATGTTCTCCCCGGCGTAGAGCAGCGCGTCGGTCTTGGACATGAGCCGGACCGCGCCCTTGGAGGCGTGGTAGGCGGGCAGGTCCGGGGCGCTGATGATCCCGTAAATCGAAGAGAGGTTGATGATGCTCCCCCTTCGGGCCTTCCTCATGTGGGGGATGGCGTGCTTGGTGCACAGGAACACGCCCTTGACGTTCACGTCCATGACCCACTGCCAATCTTTCTCCTCGATCTTGTCGGTGGGCTCGTTGGTGCCGGAGATCCCGGCGTTGTTCACCAGAATGTGCAGGCCCCCGAAGGCCTCGGCCACTGCGTCGATCACGCTTTGCACCTCAGTCTCGAGACTGGTGTCCAGGTGCCAGTAGTCCGCGGTCCCGCCGTTCTTTCGGATCTCCTCGGCCACCTGCCGGCCTTCGTCCTCGATGATGTCCGTGACGGCCACCTTCGCGCCTTCCTCCGCCAGGATCCTGCAGGCGGCCTTTCCAATTCCCCTTGCCCCGCCCGTCACCAGGGCGACCCTGTTGTCCACTCGACCCATGGGTTTCCTCCTTTCATCAGAAAACGTGTTCGCGTGTTCGAAAGATGGTAGTTGCAGCAGGCGTGCGGAGCCCATGGGGTCGTGCCTGTAATCCGATGCGATTCGGGCAGTAAAGAGGGGTTTCGGCCTTGAATCACGCTGCTTCAGAACGTATACACGGACCATAGGAGAAAGTGTCGGGCGGAACGGGATGCCCGAAAGCGGAAAATCTGATCGAAAGGATTCCCATGACACGTGTCAGCGACATCGAGCTGGATTGCCCCGAATGCGGGGGCCGTCAGACCGCACCTCTCTGCGACGCCGTCGGAGCGGACGCGGAGCCGGACCTTCGAGGATCCCTGCTGTCCGGCGACCTCAACACCGTCCGTTGTGACGCCTGCGGTTACGAGGGTTACCTGGACACACCGGTCCTCTACTACGACGTGCCGCGGCAGTACTGCGTTCAGTACCTTCCCGAGGAGGCCCTGGAGGATTCCGAGACCCTCGAGCGGTTCAACGCGGACGGGACGTGGAACGTCGATCTGGAGCTGCCGGCCGGAGGCGTGGGGGACTTCCTGAAGGAGCCCCACGTCGTGTTCGACCTCGACGAGATGCGGCGTTACATCGTGTTCCGTGAGCTTCTTTTTGATCGGGAGGCCGGCGGGGGCGAGGGAACGTAGCCGCGGCCCCGCAGGGCCGGGACCGTGACGGATCTCACGAGCTCAGCGGGGCTGTTTCAATCACTCCGGCGGGGTGTCCGGTTCCACTTGGGGGTCCATGCCCGGGGGCGGGTTCTGCCGGATGCTCCTGAAGAGGTCCTCAATCAGGTTGCGCCCTCCTCCCCCGAGGCCGTGATAGAGGCTCGCCATGAAGCGGAGGGTGTTGGAGGCCGCGTCCACGAAGGACCAGCGGCAGCGGTCGAACTTGCAGTTGCTGAATCCCACGAACCCCGCCCCGCCGTACTGCAGGTCGCAGTCGACGAAGGTGCAGTTCGCGTACTCCTCGTTGTCCAGGCGGATGGTCTCTCCCTGGAAGGTCTTTCCTTCATGCGCCATGAGCGTCTTCTCCCGAGTGGTTTTTTGGCCGCACCTCCAGGGTGGACCGACGCCAGCCTTATCATCTGCCCGGCGAAACCACAAGGACGGAGATGGCCGGCTCCGGGGTTTCCTCTTGACACGGCAAAGGGTTCCTCATAGGTTTTCAGGATCGAAACCGTCCGGATTGATTGCGTGCGGATCAGCAGGGGGGATCATGATACGGTTCATGGGATTGATGGCGCTGACGGTTCTTCTGACGGCTTCCTGCTCCCCGAAGTATGGGGGGACATTGGACGCCTCCCATACTCCCGAGCCCGCGTCGCCGTCGGCGGAGGGGCAGACCGCACCGGTTCGTCCGAGCAACTACTATGACTTTTCGGACATCCCGATCCCCCGGGAGATGAAGCTCGACCCGGACGCCTCCCTCCTGTTCGAGACCACCAACCTGAAGGCCGGCCGGATCTGCTTCAAGGGCTGGGTCGATCCCGTGTCCCTGTTCGACTTCTTCATGGAGAGCATGCCCAGGGACAACTGGAAGCTGAGGAGCTACTTCAAGTACGGGGTCTATCTCTTGGTGTACGAGAAGCCGGATCGGGACTGCATCATCAGCATCAACAAGGGGAGCTTGAGCACGCGGCTCGAGATCTGGGTGACGCCCCGGCTCGTCCAACCGCCCCAACCCGAGTGAGTTCCGTCGGCCTCATGGCTCCGGCCGTGGCGGAAGACTTCTCGTTCGGTGTCTTGTTTCCTTTTTTCGTTTCCCGGCTCATGAACGGTAAAGCGCCCAAAGGTGTCACCCCGGAAGGGATCGTGGAGGCCCACGCAGGTGCGACCTTGGAGAAGGCCGCGGCGCTCTTTCGCGAGTACGCCGGGTCCCTGGGCGTGGACCTCGCGTTCCAGCGCTTCGAGGACGAGATGGCCGGGCTTCCCGGCGGGTACGCACCTCCCGGGGGATGCCTCCTCCTCGCGGTGGTGAGAGGGGAGGCGGCGGGATGCGTCGCCCTGCGGGCGTTCGAGGGAAGGATCTGCGAGATGAAGAGGCGTCGTTTCTCGAGCTCGAGCTGGCGACAGAAGGAGCGGAGGAAGGTTGATGGCGGAGGAGAAGGTGGACAAGCAGGGGAACCGAAAACCAAAGGGCTGGTGGGCCCGGTTTCTGGAGCGGATGGCGCGCGCGAACGAGGAGGCCTTGAAAAAGGGCTGCCGGGCCTGAGTGCCGCCGCGAAGGTAGTGCCGGAGGCACTGCGAGTAGCGCGACGATGAGGGCGGCCCACGGCCGCTCCCGTTCCAGGGGCCGAGCCAGCCCGCGATCCTCGAGGGGCGGGTTCTGTAAGGGGACGTGACCCGGTCGAATCCGGATCAGTCCAGGATCACCTCTTCCTCGTGGAATCGCCTGGGGGAGAGGCCGCCGGTCCGCTCGAACTCCTCGATCCAGTCCCTGACCCGCTCCCTGCCGTACGCCTCCTCCCAGCCGCGCACGATGCGCTCCACCGGAACGTCCGCGAAGGTTCCCAAGTCCTCGACGTACTCCATGAACCGCTGCCGGTCCTGGTTGTAAGGTTGGAACAAGGAGTCCTCCCGTCCGTCGAACTCCAGGGGCGCCACGCGGTGACGCCGGCACAGCTCGGCGTTGAACGCGGGCGTGGCCTTGACCCAGCGCCCCTCCAGGAGGAACTCGTTGTACCCGTGAAAGACGAACAGGTCCGTCCCCATGTAGTCTCGGAGCTGTCGGGTGGAGAGGTGGTTCCGCACGTGGGCGAAGCCGATCCGCGTGGGAATGCCGCAGGCCCTCCCCAGGGCGCACAGGAGGGCCGCCTTGGGCACGCAGTAGCCCCGGCCCGCCTCCAGGACCACGCTCGCCCGGTAGTGCTCGGGGCGGTAGAACGGGTAGTAGGGGGTGTAGCGGATGCCGTCGCGGACGGCATAGTAGAGACGGACCGCCTGCTCGGTCGGGGTGCCGGACAAGCCCGAGGTGACTTCTCGGGCAAAGGCCGCCACACGGGGGTGGTGGCTGTCGATGATGCTCGTGGGTTCCAGGTATGGACTGTTCTCGGCCTTCAATGGGTCGATTTCTCCTCCTCGATCAAAGATCCTCCCGGGCGGCTTCTCCACGGTTTCGGTATAGCAGATCCGTAGCGATTTCGTCAAAGACGGCACGGGTTTTTCCTTGACACGGGGCGGGGGGCTCTCTAGGGTTACTTTGTAGCTAAAATGTAATTAAATTGTGTGTGGAAAGCTGGGCTCGAGAATGTCCGGCTGGAGTCATCCTCCCCTCCACGCAGGAACGGAAGGCGGGTATGGCGAATCGTCAACCCACACGGAATGAGTACAAAGTGGCCAACGAGAGACAAAATCCGAGTTCGGAGAGGTCCCCCGCCATGAACGGCAAGGTCAAGTTCGAGGTGTACGGGGAGGAGATGATCGAGAAGAAGGTGAAGCTGAGCGGAAACAGCGGCCGGGTTTACCTTCCACCCGATTGGGTGGACCACAACGTCAAGATTATTCGAATCGATTGAGGAGAAGGTCGGGGAGAGGGAACCGCGTCGTATGGAAAACGTGCTCATCAGAAGACTGAAGGTCGAGGACGTGGAGAATATCGCCCGGATCCAGGAGATGATCACCAAGACCGCGGTGGGAGAGGATTTCCTGGAGATCGTTCGGGAGTACGCCCGGAAACCGGACAACGCCTGCTTTGTGGCCGAGCACGAAGGCGGGATCGTGGGTTTCATGATCAGCAGCATCCTTTCCGGGATCTTCGGTGTGGAGCGCAGCGCCTGGATCTCGATTCTCGGGGTGGATCCGAAGTTCATGGGACAGGACATCGGGAAGGCGCTGGCCGCCGAGATCTTCCGGTTCTATGAAGGAAAGGGCATCAAGGACATCTACACCTCCGTAAGGTGGGACTCCACGGACCTCCTCTCCTTTTTCAAGACCCTGGGCTTCGACCGGAGCAACTTCATCAACCTCAAGAGGATCATCGGCTGACCGGCTGAACCCCCGCTGCGGATCCTCACGCAGGTTCCAACCCCTTCCTCGACGACATCCGACGTGGCAGTGTGATTCCGTGACTCCGCATTTCCTGAGGTGGCTGGAGCCGTGGGGCCGACCCTTCCTGCCGTGTTTGCCCGGATGTTTCCTCCCGTGTAGAATGAGGAACGGAGATGAACGGCATCAGCCGATGCCCGCCGGCAGCACACCCTGCCTGAAAAGCGATTCATCGCAAGGAGCACGAGGAGGGAGGGAGCCATGATTGCGGCCGGAATCGATTGCGGCGCAAGAAACACCAAGACCGTCCTCCTGAAGGACGGCGAGATCATCGGCAAGGCCACCGTCCCCACGGGTTCGAACCCGGCGGAGGCCGTGGAAACGTCGTTGCAAAAGGCCCTGGCCTCGGCCGGGATCCAGAGGGACGACGTGGAACGCATCGCGGGGACGGGCTCGGGCCGCAATGCGGTCAGGGACGCGGATCACGTGGTGGACGACGTCCGGGCCATGGGCAAAGGGGCGCTCCACTTCTTTCCGGAGGGGCGAACCGTGGTGGACGTGGGAGCCGAGGAGGCCAGGGCGGCCGCGCTGGACGACCAGGGCAATGCGAGGGACTCCGTGGTCAACGAGAGGTGCGCCGCCGGCGCAGGGGTGTTTGTGGAGACCATGGGCCGGGCCCTGGAAACACCCCTCGAAGAGATGGGCCCCCTGGCCCTCGAGTCGGATCGGGGTGCCCCCATGAACGCCCAGTGCGCCGTGTTCGCCGAGTCCGAGGTGGTGGGGCTCATCCATGCAGGGACGGAGAAAAAGGACATCAGCCGGGCGATCCATGACGCCATGGCGGATCGTATCGTCACCATGATCCGGCGGATCGGGGTGACGGAGGAGCTGGTGCTGATCGGCGGCGTGGCCCGCAACCCCGCCGTGGTGGAGGCCCTGAAGCGTGAGCTCGGGATCGAGCGCATCCGGATCCCCGGCGATCCGGAGTACGGGGCGGCTGCGGGCGCCGCGGTCGCGGCTTCCGAGCAGGGTTGAGGAGTTGATCCCATGGAGGAGCAAGGGATGCATGAAGAGCGGGAACGATTTTGGGACTGGCCGGAGTTCAGCTGGGCGAGTCCGGAGGCGGGCTGGGAGGACGCCCGGCACGTCACCGTGGGGATCGACGTGGGGTCGGTGAGCTCCCAGGCCGTGATCATGGCCGACGGGCGGCTGGTCGCCTACGGGAACCTGCGGACCGGGTCGATCAGCCCGGACAGCGCCCGGAAGGCCCTCGACTTCGCCGCTGAGGCGTTGGGCGGCCTGCCGGAGGACCGCATCGACTACCTGGTCGGAACGGGCTACGGCCGGGTGAACGTGCCCATGGCGGATCGTTCCCTCACCGAGATCGCATGCCACGCCCGGGGAGCCGTCTTCATGTATGGTCCCGAGGTCCGGACGGTCCTGGACGTGGGCGGACAGGACATCAAGGCGATCCAGTGCGACGAGCGGGGCAAGGTGACCAACTTCGTCATGAACGACAAGTGCGCCGCGGGCACGGGCCGCGGCATGGAGGTGTTTGCGGATCTGCTGGGCGTGCCCGTGCAGGACGTGGGCGAGCGGTCCTTCCAGGTCGAGGAAGAGCCACGGGGGGTCTCCAACGTCTGTGTGGTGTACGCGAAGTCCGAGGCCCTGGGGCTTCTCCGGAGCGGTTGGGACACCGAGGAGGTGGCGGCCGCCTACTGCCGCTCCATGGCGGAGCGGATTTCCTCGCTGCTGGAGAAGATCGAGCTCGCCCCCGGCCTCGCCCTCACCGGCGGGGTGGCCAAGAACCGGGGCGTGATCGACCGGCTGGCGTCCCTGATCGGCCTGGAACCCATGGGGACGGAATGGGACCTCCAGATCGCCGGGGCCGCAGGCGCCGCCCTGTTCGGGCATGCCCTCCGCCTCAAGGGGAAGGAGCGAAAGGCCCGCAAGGGGTGACGATCCATGGCTGAGATCCGCCTGACCGTCGACGGAAGGGAGGTCCGGGCGCCGAGTGGCGCCACCATCCTCGAGGCCGCCCGCGATGCGGGGGTCTACATCCCGACGCTCTGCCACCACCCGGACCTGCCGCCGGCCGCCGACACGCCCGCCGCCGAGGCGGTCTACCAGGGAGGGCGCAGGATCGAGAACGTGCGCCCCGGGGAAGGGGGATCCGGCTGCGGCCTCTGCGTGGTGGAGGTGGGGGGGCGGGACGACCTGGTTCCTGCCTGCTCCACCGAGGCCGCAGAGGGCATGGTGGTGTCCACCAACACAGCCCGGGTGCGGGAGAGGCGCCGGCAGAACCTGGTTCCCATCCTGGCCGGGCACCCCCACGCCTGCCTGACCTGCGCGCAGCAGGACGGGTGCTCCAGGAGCCACTGCTCGGTGAACGTGCCCGAGGAGGAGCGATGCTGCCCCCGGTTCGGGCGGTGCGAGCTGCAGGACGTGGTCAACCACCTGGGGGTCCCGGATGTCACCCCCAGATGGGTGCCGACCCGACTGCCCGTCGAGGACGGCCCCCTTTTCGTGAGGGACCCCAACCTCTGCATCGGGTGCACGCGATGCGTTCGCGCCTGCCGGGACCTCCGCGGGGTCGAGGCGATCGGGTTCGTTCGGGACGAGCAGGGCCGGGTGCGGGTGGGGAGCCTTGCTCGCGATCTCCGGGAGTCCGGGTGCCGATTCTGTACGGCCTGTGTGGAGGTCTGCCCCACCGGCGCGCTCACGGACAAGAATGTGCGTCCGGGAAGAAAGGCGCAGGATCTGGTCCCGTGCAGGGAGGCCTGTCCGGCCGGCGTGGACGTGCCGGGGTATGTCAGGCGGGTCGCCCGGAAACGGCCCGGCGATGCCGTCGACTTGATCCGGGAAACCGTGCCCTTCCCGGGCGTGCTCGGAAGGGTCTGCCCGCGCCCCTGTGAGGATGCATGCCGCCGGGGAGAGCTCGACGAGCCCGTCGCCATCTGCGCGTTGAAGCGGTACGCGGCGGACGCCGGAAAAGGGCCGGGGAAGCAGGCGGCCCGTCCAGGGCGGTCCACCGGGAAGCGGGTGGCCGTGATCGGCGCCGGCCCGGCCGGGCTCAGCGCCGCGTTTTACCTGCGCAGGGCGGGCCACGGCGTCACCCTGTACGAGGCGGGAAAGCGGGCCGGCGGAACGATGCGAATCATTCCGCCCTTTCGCCTGCCCCGGGAGGTCCTGGAGCGGGAGGTCCAGGAGATCCTGGACCTCGGTGTGGCGTTCCGGCCTGAAAGGGCCCTGGGCCGGGACTTCGGGCTCGGGGAGCTCCGCGCGGACGGGTTCGATGCGGTGTTCCTTGCGACGGGGGCTCAGAAGGGCCGTCGGGTGCCGGTCGAAGGAGCGGACCTGCCCGGCGTGCTGCCGGGGTTGGATTACCTGCGGAAGGCGGCGGAGGGCATGCGGACCGACCAGGGAAACCGGGTCCTGGTCATCGGCGGGGGGAGCGTGGCGGTGGACGTTGCGCGGACGGCACTGAGGCTCGGCGCCGGCCGGGTGACCGTGGCCTGCCTGGAGCCCCGCGACGGGATGCCCGCCCGCGAGGCGGAGGTGGAAGCGCTCGAGGACGAGGGGGCGGAGCTCATGCCGTCCTGGGGCGTGGAACGGATCCTCGAGGATCGCGGCCGGGTGGGGGGCGCCGATCTCGTGCGATGCACCGGGCTCTTCGATGCCGGGGGGGCGTTCCGGCCTTCGTTCGACCGGGAGACGCGAACCCGGCTGAGCGCGGACCGGGTGGTTTTCGCCGTGGGCCAGGATCCCGAGCTCCCTTTTCTGGAGGAAGAGGCGGTAGGAACGGACCGCGGACTGATCGTGGTGGACCCGGGGACCCAGGAAACCGGCGCGCCGGGGCTTTACGCGGGCGGGGACGCGGCCGCCGCATCGGGAACGGTCGTCCACGCCGCGGCCGCGGGGCGCAGAGCCGCCGCCGCCGTGGACAGGGCCCTGGGGGGAACCGGGGACCTGGGTGAAGGCCCGGTGTCGCGGGAATCCCCCGATCCCCGCCCGGGCCGGGAGGAGGGATTTGCGGATCGGCCCAGGATGCCCGTGCCGGAGCGGGATCCGGGGGTGCGGGTGGCGGACTTCGACGAGGTGGAGAGGGGCTACGCGCCGGATGCAGCCGCGCGGGAGGCCTCACGCTGCCTCCAGTGCGATCTGCGGCTCCACATGGGGCGCAACCCGCCGCCCCCCCGGAGATGGCTGCCGTTCGAGAGAGCGTCTCTGGAGCAGGTCCCCGAGGCCGAGGGCGTGTACCGCCTGATGAATGCGGATTGCAACGTGCTGGCCATCCGAGGAACGGCCGATCTGAGCCGGTCCCTCCGCGAGGAACTGGAGGAGGGCGGAGAAGCGGCGCTGTTCGAGTTCGAGGTGGACAGGATGTACTCGAAGCGGGAGAGCGAGCTGCTCCAGAAGTACGTCCGGGAGCACGGCGGGATGCCGGGGGAAGAGGACCTGGACGATCTTTTTTGACCCTCGAAGGGGGGCTCCTACTCGATACAGACCCGACGGACCTCCGTGATGTCCGTCAGCCCCTGAAACACCTTCTGGATCCCGTCCTGCTTCAGGGTGGCCATCCCGTCCTTTCTTCCCTGAACGAACAGTTCCTCCGTGTTGGCCTGCTGCTTGATCATGCGCTTGATCTCGTGGGTGCCTTCCAGGAGCTCGTGAATGCCCATCCTGCCGCGGTAGCCCGTCCCGGAGCAGGCCTCGCAGCCCACCGGCCGGTACAGGGTGAGGTCGGAGGTGTGCTTGATCCCGGTCTTTTCGAAGGCTTCCTTTCCGTAGTCCACGGCAAGTTCCTCGAACTCTTCGCTGGAAGGCTGGAAGGCCTCGCGGCATTTCGGACAGAGCCGCCTCACCAGCCTCTGGGCGAGGACGCCGAGGAAGGCGTCGGAGAAGTTCAGCGGGTTCAGGCCCATGTCGAGGAGCCGGGTGATGGTCTCCGGCGAGCTGTTGGTGTGAAGGGTGGAGAAGACCAGGTGACCCGTGAGGGAGGCCTCGATGGCGATGGATGCCGTCTCCTGATCGCGCATTTCCCCGATCATGATGACGTCGGGATCGGCGCGGAGAAAGGCCCTCATGATGCGGGCGAAGCTGAGACCGATCTTGGGCTTGGCCTCCACTTGGCGGAGTCCCTGCTGGGTGATCTCGATGGGATCCTCGGCCGTCCAGATCTTGATGCCGGGCTTGTTGATGTGGCCGAGGGCCGCGTGGAGCGATGTGGTCTTCCCCGACCCCGTGGGGCCCACCACCAGGACAAGACCGTATGGCTTCGTGAGGATCTGCTTCATGATCCCGAGGTTTCGCTCGTTCAAGCCCATGTCGCCCAGCTTCATGGCGCCGGACTTGGCCAGGATCCGAAGCACCGCGTCCTCGAACCCGCCCGCCGTGGGCAGCGTGGCGAGGCGCAGCTCGAAGGGCGGAATGCCCTTTCGTTTGAACTTGATCTTTCCATCCTGGGGGAGGCGTCGTTCGGCGATGTCGAGGCCGGACATGATCTTGATGCGGGAAATGATCCCCCGGGCCATGGAGTTGGGGACCTGCAGGTACTCCTGGCACACCCCGTCCATGCGGAAACGGATGCTCGTGGCCTTGGTGACCGGGGAGGGTTCGATGTGGATGTCGGAGGAGTTCTTCCGATAGGCCGCCACCAGGACCTGGTCCACCAGCTTGACCACCTGGCCGGAGGCCTCGTCGTACCCCTCCTCGAAATCCTCGGCGTCCTCCTCCTCCTCGAAGCTGATGTCGGGAAGCATCTCGAACTCGTCCGCTGCGAACTCGGAGGCGGCTTCCTCCCTGCCGGCGTCCCCCCTGGCCCCGTCGAAGAAGGTCCGGATGTAGTGGTCGATGTCCTCCCGGATGCCGACGCTGAAGATGAGCTTCTTGGCCTTGATCAGGGCCCGGATGTGATCGATCTTGTTCAGGTCGTTCGGGTCTTCGATCAGGATCTCCACGCCGTCCTTGTCCCAGGTGATAGGCACCCAGGCGTCCTGGAGCAGAAAGGTCTTTTTCAGGTTGCTGATCAGCTCCACCGGGACGGGGAGCTCCGGATCGTAGGCTCGCCAAGGGCAGTTGTAGAACAGGCTGAGCGACTTTCCGACCTCTTCCCTGCTGATGTGGAACTGCTCCACCAGGATATGCTCCACGCTCTTCTTCGCCTTCTTGGACAGGGACAGGGCCTGCTGGAGCTGGGCCGCGGTGGCGAGGTTCTTCTGGAGGAGGTAGTCGTAGCGGGACCCGATGGCCGCACCGGCCTTGACGGTGTCGAGCTTCTTGGAGATCTCGCGGTTTCCGGGGTCCAGCTTGGCGGCTTCCTGGTAGAGGGAAAGGGCGGAGTCCTCCTGCCCACGTTTCTCCATGACGACGGCGATCTCGGACTTGATCCGGGCCTTGGCCTTGCCGTCCAGCTTCTTGGACTCGAGGATGCGATCGAGGTCCGAGATCGCCTTGGCCGGGGATTTGGTCCTGGCGAGGCAGTCCATCATGCCCGGGATGACCTCCTCCAGGGGATATCCCTTGTTCAGGAGCTTCTCCCACTCGGTGATCGCTTCGTTGAACAGGCCGAGCTCCTGAAAGGCGTGGGCGCTTTCCAGGAGGGCCGCGCTGTCCTCGTCGGCCGAGAAGGTCTGGCGGAGGAAGGTGAGGTCGCGCGTGGAGAAGTCTTCGGTCGAAGGGTCCTCTCCCTCCGACTCCAGCTCGCTGCGGAGCCGCTGCAGCCGTTCGTCGATCTCTCCGCGCCTCCGTTCGTCCCCCGACTCCGTCAACTCGGCGAGAAGGGCCTCGTATGCAGACAGGGACTCCTCGAGGAGCCCCATGGCGTAATACACCTCGGCCTCCTTTATTCGGGCGTCCATTCCGTTTTCTTGGGTTTCCGTGGCATCTTTCATGACTTGAATACCTCGGCCAGGACCTTGCTGACCTCTGCGATGTCGAAAGGCTTCGGGATGTACCCTTTGACGGACTTCGGGAGCTTGGGCTCGACTCCCTCGGGTCCGTCCTCGTCGTACCCACTGATGAGGATGATCCAGGCTTCAGGATCGGCTTCGAGAATGTGTTTGGCGGTTTCCAATCCGTCCATGCCCGGCATGCTCCTGTCCATGAGGACCACATCCGGACCCCAGGAGGCGTACGCCTCGATGGCCTGGCGTCCGTTGTTGACGGCGCTGGCCTGATATCCGAGCCCCTCCAGGAGCTCGATCATGGGTTGAAGGATGGTCTCGTCGTCGTCCACGACGAGGACCCGCTGACCTTTTCCCTGTATGAGCTCGGTTGCAGCGGGCTCCACACCGTGGGTCGTGCTGTCCGCAAGGGGCAGAAGAACACGAAACGTGGTACCTCGGCCCGGCTCCGACTCGATCCGGATGTCTCCGCCGTGCTGTTTGACGATGCCGTACGCCGTGGACAGCCCCAGGCCGGTTCCCTTTCCGGGCTCCTTGGTCGTGAAGAAGGGATCGTATACCTTTTCCTGGGTGCTCTTGTCCATGCCCACGCCCGTGTCCTGAATGGTGGCGACGGCTTGGGACTTTCCCTGTTCCGCAGTGATGATCAAGGTTCCCCCGTCCGGCATGGCGTCACGGGCGTTGGTGCAGAGGTTCATGAAGACCTGTGAAAGAGAGGAAGGCTCCGCATACACGGGAAGCAGCTCGGGCCAGCTTGTCTGGATGTCGAAGCGCTTGTCGAAGGCTTGGCTGATGAGGCTGTGGGTTTCCGCGAGAACGTCCGAGAGATTGATGACGGCCTTGGATTCCACGGAACCCTTTCGGGAGAACTGAAGGAGGTTCTTGATGAGGTCCGAGCCCGCCCGGGTCAGCTTGAGGATCTCGCCGGCATATCGATCCAGTTCGGGGATGTGGCGGTACTTCATGTGGATCAGCTGGCAGTTCGTCATGATGCCCGCGAGAAGGTTCCTGAAGTTGTGAGAGATGCCCGTGGCGATGGTCCCGATGGACTCCATCCGCTGGGCGTGTTTCAGCTGGCTCCTCAAGTTGATCCGTTCGGTCACGTCTCTGACGAGCCCTCTCGATGCCGGGGACCCGTCCGGCTGCTGGACGATCCAGTTCCGGTACTCCATGACCCGTTCCTCACCGTTCTTCGCGAGGATCCGGATGACGCCTTCCGCCACCCCCTTGTCGCGGAGATACCGCAGGTACCGGTCGAACTGGGAACGAAACCTGGGCGGCATCAGGTCCTGGATGCGCATTTCCAGGAGCTCCTCCTCGGTGTAACCCGCGGCACGCTCGACCGCCGGGTTGACCTCCAGGAACCGGCCGTCCATGTCGTGGAGATACCAGGAGTCGTAGATGTTCTCGTAGATGTCCCGGTATCTCGATTCGCTCTCCCGGAGCGCCTTCAGGGACTGATCGTGCTCAAAGGCCTTGGACAGGAGGTTGGCCGTGGTCTGGAGGAGGTTGACCTCGGCCTCCTGCCAGGGGTGGCTGCCGGCACAGTTGTCAAAGCCGATGAACCCGTGGAGCCGCTCGCGAATGAACAAGGGGATCAGCAGGGTCGCTCGGACCCCCCAGGACTCCAGCACGCTTCGCTCCGCCGGGGGGAAATCGACCGTCCTTCCTTCGATGATTCTTCCTTCGGAGAACGCCTTCAGCCAACGCGAAAACCCGTCCGAGTACGACCGCCGGCTGGAGGTGCCCTTCTCTTGAAGTGCGTCGATGGCCGGGGCGTGCCACTCCGCCTGGAGCACCATGAAATCGTCGTCCGGTTCGTTTCGGCGGTTCTCGTACCAGTAGCATCGACTGGCCCCCGCGGCCCGTCCCATGATCTCGAGGGTCTCGCCGACAAGCCCCCGGACGTCTTGACCCTTGAGCAGAAGGGAGGCCACCGAGGCGGATGCATGGAGATAGTCGTGGAGTCGATGGATGCGGGTCACGTCATGGAAGGTGAGAACGGCCGAGTCGATGATTTCGTCGCGCACCTCGAGGGGGGTACCCGTGACCCGGAATCGTGCGATCTCCCCGTCCAGGGTCGGCAGATCGATGACGGTCGAGCAGTCCTTTCCCTCCTCGAAAATCCGGAGACGATGGAGAAAGCAGTCTTCGCAGGGGACATCCCGGCCTCTGAGCACGGAATGGCAGGTCCTGCCGATGATCTCGCTCCGCTCGAGGTTCAGGAACATCATGAAGTATTGATTGATGTCCACGATTCCGTGGTTTCGCTTCAGAATCATGACACCCTCGCTCAGCGAGTCCATGATTCCGGAGTAGTAGTCGCGCTGGCTGACGAGTCGCTGCTGGATGAGCGCCGTTTTCATGTTGAAGGTGGCCGCATCCACCAGCGTTTGCAACCGGTCGAGATCCTTTCGGGTGAAATCGCCCGAACGCTTGTTGACGAGCTCGATGGCGCCGAAGACCTCCCCTTCGGAGCGGATGGGCAGGCAAAGGATGGATTGGGTCCTGAAACCGGACATCTGGTCCACCCACGGGAAGAACCGCTGATCACCGGCGACATCGTTCACGATCACCGATTCGTCGTTCGAAACGCACCAGCCGATGATTCCCTGTCCCTTGGGGATGTAGATCCCGTGAATGGATTCGGCCTGGTCGCCCAGGGCGTGACGAAAGGCCAGGTGCCCCTGCTCACCGTTCTCCACCTCCAGAAGGGCCACCGTTCCCGCCTCGGCCTTCGTGATCTCGATCGATTTTTCCAGAAGAAACGGGAAAAGGGCCTCTTCCGGCAGTGATGATTTGGCCCGTTCCAGGATCTCGCTCAAGAGCGCCAGCTCCTGCTCTTTGTCTGTTCCTTCGCCCGGCGGTTC
This sequence comes from uncultured Desulfobacterales bacterium, assembly GCA_964454455.1. GTDB lineage: Bacteria > Desulfobacterota > DSM-4660 > Desulfatiglandales > HGW-15 > JAIPEI01. The sequence continues at coordinate 29,019 of CAYVVQ010000018.1, forward strand.
CGGTTGAGCCGAGGCTTCCCGAAGGAGAAGGATGCTCGGCCACAGGGGACGGGCGCCGACGGTTTTTCCCCCGATGGTGACCACGGAATGCTCTTCCGTCGTGCCGGAAGCGTCCTCGAGCATCCCGCAGACGGTCTCCCTCGAGGATGGGCCGAACAGCATGTCAAGCGGGTGCCCGATCAGGTCCGGCACCGGTTTCCCCAACAGGCCCGCGGCCGCCGGGTTGGCGTAGATCACGCCGTTCTCCTCTCCGGCCATGAGGACCCCTTCGGGCAACCCGTCGAACACCCGGGGGGAGATCGATCGTTCGGGGGCGTCTCCGACGACGCGCTCTCTTCCGACTCGACGGGGCGGTGGTTCGGAAGGAGCTGAAAGGGGCATGGTGTGATCGAGAAGCAGCCGAACATCCCGGAAGAGCGTTTCCGGGTCCGTCTTGTCGAGTCGGACGCATCCGGCGGGCAGCTCCCCCGACACGGACGATTCGGATTCCGGGCACCCGCCGGTGAGCAGCACGACCGGCATGACCCCGTTCCCCTTGGGCCCTCTGGCCGCCTCGACGAGCCGGTTCACGCTCCGGCGGCCCAGGTCGACTGAGACGAAGAGGGCGTCCGGGGCCACCTTCCGGATCGCCTCGATTCCGGCGCTCGTGTCGGCGGCCGTCCTCACCTGCGCCTCTTCCCGGACCAGGAGGTCGCGAAGCATGAGGAGAAGAGAGGTATCGCTTTCCACGATGAGAATGTCCACGGACGCCAATGCTCCTTCCTGTCTCTTCATCGGTCTACTTCTTCCGTTTGAAGAATCTTGCCAGACCCTTGGATGCATGGGCCCGCTTCAGGGAAGGGAGGACGATGTCGCAGTTGAGCCGGACCATGGCGATGGGGGCGAAGTGGCCCATCAGGACCAGGATGTACCCACCGGCGCTCTCACGCACGTAGACCCGGCAGCTCTCGAAGATGAAATCCGCCTCTCGGATGCCGTCGAGGGCCTCGAGGAAGGGGGCCCAGCTCTTGGATTCCAGATCCACGCGGCCGAGGTCCGGGGCGGGGATGTCCCGAAACAGGACCTGCCCCTCACTGGAGAGAACCACGACCCCCTTGACGTCTCCCAGCTCGAGAATGTCATTAAAATTTGGTCCCGTATTCAACTGGATAGCTCCTCGTTGATCAGAATCTGGAGAATGCGGTCCTTGGGTCCGCGTGGATTCACGGAGATCACCGTCGGCGCCGCGGGGGCGGGTAGGAGGATCAGGTCGGTCCCGGCCCGCCTGTCCACGTATCCCACGCGCAGGGGGCCCGCGTCGAGGAGCGCCCCCATCTCCTCGACCTGCCCCAACAGGTCGTTCCACGAGCTGTCCTGGTAGATGTCGTCCACACCGGATCGCTGCCCGAGCTCCTCCTCCAGCCGCTTTCGGAGGCTCGTGATCGGCGTCTCGGCAAGAGGCTCGGGAGACGCCTCCGGTTCGGCCACCTCGACGGCCTCGACCTGCTCCATCTCGACGTTCGCTTCGTCTTTCAATCGCATGGCCTCGAGGAGAATTCCCTGGAGGTCCCTGTCGATCTTCTTCTCCTCCTTCTGGCAGCTGTTCTGGATCGAGAGGTTCACCTCTTCCCAGGAAAAAATCTCGTAGGCCGCCTCGATTCCGCTGACGCCGTTCACCCGGGCGTCCATCAGCTCACCCTTGCGGAAGAAGAGCACTCCTTTCTTTTCGGAGTTCCGGTCCATGACCCGAATCGTGCACGTCTTCTGCTCCATCTCGATCAGCTGCAGGAAGGTCCCGGAGCTGATTCCGTGCAGGGTTCCCCCTTCGGACTCCTGCCGGAGGGCGGACACGATCTTTCGGGCCAGATCCTCGATCATGAACGGCTTCTCGATGTAGCCCACTGCTCCTCCCAGGCGTGCCTGCTTTTCCATCTCCGGCGTGCTGTAGGCCGTGATGATGATCACGGGAATGTCGGGGTAGCGCTCCATGATGTGGGCGAGCAGGGTGAAGCCGTTCATGCGGGGCATTTTGAGATCCGTCACCACCAGCGAAACGGGATCCGTGCGAAGCTTGTCCGCGGCGACTTCCCCGTCTCCGGCAATGATGACGGAGAAGGTTTCGTCATACCTCTCGAGCCCTTCCTTGACCGAGAGAAGCATCTCCTGGTCGTCGTCGACGATGAGTACGTTCTTGATCATTGTCCCTCCTGTCAGGACGCCTTGTCCAAGTCCACGATCTTCACGCCGCCCACGTAGTCCATGGCCTCATAGCGATGCACGGCCCGGATTTTGGCCGCGATGTCGTTCATCTTCTCGATCTGGGTGTGAATACGCCGGATCTGGTCGTGAAGAGGGCTGTCGGGGGGCAGCCCGTCCAGCACCTCCAGAACCAGGTGGTTCACGACGGTCAGGGGTTGATTCATCTTGTGCGCCACGCCCCCGGCCATCTCGAGCACCCCTTGAAATCGTTCCCTCACCAACTCTTCGCTCTGCCTCCGGACCTGGTCGGTGATGTCCCTTGCGATTCCGCGAATGTGATCGTACTTGCCGGCCCGCCGGACGAGAAAGGCGTGGAACTCGATGAAATGCTCGCGACTGTGAAGGTCCACGAGGGCGAGTATGGCTTCCTTGCGGCCCGAGTTGCGCACCTCGGAGAGAAAGAGGGGAAAGATGCCCCGGTCCTTCTCCACGATGAAGTCCGAAAGCTCCCGGTCGAGCAGGTCCGCCTTTCGTCCTCCCAGGAGCTCGGCGCCGGCCCGGTTGATGTCCAGCATCGTTCCGTCCAGGTCCAGGATGATGACCAGGTCGTTGATGGAGTTGATCATGTCGTCGAGCCGCACGCCGGTATCCGGGTTCTCGACGTGCTCGGTGATGTCCCGAACGGTCCCATCCAGATAGACCATGATCCCGTCCTCATCGAAAACCGGACGGGCCGTGACGGCGCACCAGATGGGATCCCCCTGGCGGCTCTTCAAAGGCAGGCTGACGTCTTCGGCATGCCCGTTCTCCATGATGCCCTGGATGAAGTTGCCGCGGTCCTTCTTGTCCCAGTACAGGTCCACCACGGGATAGGCCATCAGCCCTTCCAGGGAATCGAAGCCGAAGATGCGGCTCATCTGGATGTTGCAGTAAACGAATCTCCCCTCGATCGTTGTCCGGAATATCCCGATGGAGAGGTTGTCGAGAAAGTCGATCCACCTCGTCAGCTTGTTTCGTGTGTCTTGGTGAGACGCTGTTGTCATGATGCCAGGCGCCTGCTGGGTTCAAGGCCCACCGGGGGCGCGGGGCCGGTCGGGGGGACGTGGCAAAAGCACGGGGCCGCTCCTTTCAACCGCGGGAGATCTCACGGGGGCTCGCAGCATCGGCGGCTGCCCGGGACCCGTGCGGCGGCCCATCGTCCCCGATGCGGGAATCGGAAAAGAGGGCCGGCTCCACGGCCGGATCTCCACGCACTGGAGTCGCGCAGTCTACGGCATCGGTCGTCGGTGCATGGATTGACGGGTTCGCAAAAACCCGCTCACCCGCCGCTGGGGACGATATAACCTGGTGGAATCCCAAGGGCAGATCTCGAGGGTTCGGGCTTTTTGCTGCTCCATCATGGATTCAGAGGGACAGACCGTATTTGGACAGCATGCCCGAGTACTTTTCGGACCACGGACCGATCTCTTCGGAAAATCTTTTCCAGGCACCGACCTCCTGTGCAAGCTCCTTGACCGACTCGATGACGCCCCGGGCGATCTCCTCGGGCGGCTCGTTTCCATCATACCGGATTTTGCCGTCGACGTACTCGAACTCGCCCGCGAACGGGTCCAGGAAGGCATAGGAGTCGGCTTTTTCCACGAACTTTTTCTTCAGGGCGGTATTGAAGTCCCCTTTCAGGAACTTGCCCGCGCGCACGGTCCGTTCGAACAGCTCGAGGAACTCCTCGAGAGACGGGATCACGTTTTCCGCGGGGGCTCCCACCTCGGCCGAAGGCTCCGGTGCGGCCTTTCCCTTCGAGGTGGTGATCCGGCTCACGTGGAAGCTTCCCCCGGAATCCTTGGTCTTCTGTACGAGCTCGTCCCTGGCCTCCTCTGTCCCGTTGATCTCTCCCTGTTTCCAGGAGTAGGAACCCCCGATGATCTGTCCGTTGATGAAGAAGATGAGACCGCTCTCTTCGCCCTCCTTGATGGAGGCCTCGATGTACCCGGTCAGGCTCTCGGACATCATCTTCTTGACAAGGCCGTCCAGGTCGGTGAACTCCGCGCTCAGGTCCCGGTAGATCGTCTCCGCCGAGGGAATGTTGGCCCAGAAGTAGACCTTTTCCGGTTCGATGGCGTAGACGTTCAGGACGAAATTGAACTCGTCGACCGAGGTGAGGAGCTTCTCCACCGCCGCGTCCCCCTTGATGAGCTCTCCGTCCTTTCCCTGATACAGCCCGCTCAGGAGCTCGTCCTTGTCGAAGAAGATGACCCCCTCGACCGAGGGCGCGTGGAAGTAGATCCCCCCTGAGCCGAGTTCACCCTGGTAGTGCTCGATGAGTCGGTCGATGTTCAGGTAGTAACTGTTGAGCCCCTCTATGATAGGCTTCTCTTTGGGGAGGATGATCATTCGCTGGCTCTCCTTGCGACCCTCGCAGGAGCGCGCGGTATCCCGAAGGAATGCACGCCTTCGTGCGTTCTGAGATATGCATCGGGGCCGTTACGGCCCATGCAAAAATGAAGATCTTCTTTTCGGGTGCGACCCGCCGTGCCCCGGCCGTTCGCCCCGTCCCCGAGGCCTGGTTTCCCCGACGGAACCCGGGCCCCGGACGTCCCATGCAACCGGTTGCCTCTAGCGACGCCGTTTCAGTCGCTCGAGCGAAAGACGAATGCTGTCCTGCATTCGGGATATCGCTTCTCCCAAGTCTCCGATTTCGTCGTTCGACTTGATATCGATGTCCATGTCCAGCTCGCCGACACTAATGCGCTCCGCCGCCTCCGTCAAATACTGAATCCGCCGCGTGACGATGTGCCCGTAAAGCGACACCAGGAGTCCGATCAGGACGAGGGTGCCGCCGATGATGAACAGCAGAAAGGTCTGGGTCTTCTGGGTCTGCTCCCGGGCCTCCTCCGTCATTTGTTCCATCGGTCTCGTGAGCTCGTACAGATAGGTCGTCGCGGCGATGACGTAAGGGGTTCCCTCGACCGGGGTGCAGACCATGAACTTGTCCCGGAACTCCCCGTCCTTGTCCTGCCACGTGTAGTACCCCCTGGACTCCTTGCCTTTCTCGACACCCGTGTACACCCTCCAGAAGCTCGGAAAGCTCTTTCCGAGGGGTTTCTGGAGGTTTTTCATGTCGATTCCGATGATGTCCGGGTTGACATGGGCCCACGTCCTCCACACGCCGTCGAAGCCGGGGAGCTCATACAGGGCCGTGTACCCGGTCTGGCCCACCTTCTGAACGGCGATTTCGCTGAACTCGGGATCCTCGTTGAACATGGTTTCGGGCAGCCCCGGGTGGCCCTTCAGGTAGACGGCGCACTCCGCGGCCACGGAACGGGCCATCTCCGCGATGTTCTGCTCCGCCATCTGATTGACGATCTCGGTGCTCTCGTCCGTGATGAGGTTGGAGAGGTCGTTGAGCTGCTGGATGTAGAGCCACCCTGCGGCCGCGATGCAGAGGATCGGAACCAGGAAGAAGAGGAGGGTCATCTTGGTCCGAAGACCCAGCCTCGCCGGCCGGGCGGGGCCTTTCTCCTTCTTT